>JARLIC010000017.1 GCA_031291905.1 Minisyncoccota bacterium | reverse complement strand
TGTTCCAACGCACACTTCACTTCAGCCAACACACGGAGTGCAACGACTTCAACACACGGGCAATCTAGCCTTCACACGCACGGTAGCTCTGCCCTCAACAGGGTTATGAGCCTAACCAACCCCTCCTCCGACCTCGCCTCGCTCCACGCGCCGCAGGTCAGCGCAGATCGATCGACCGATCTCAGCCACCGCTCCCCATCTTGGGTCGAGCACATCCTCACTCATTCGCCTCTGGGAGCATCGCATCGCCATGAGCAGCATTGATGAGAAGAAGCAGCAAGAGGCTGCTGATGCTCTGCCCTCAACATTCGTGCGTTGTTGTTGTGCTCTTTCCTGCCGCTCGTCGTCTTCCACTCTACGTCCGTGCAGCCAAAGAATCGCGCCTCGTGGACGCTCCAAGCCGTCTCAAATCATGTTGTTGGACTTCGACAACTGTTACAGGCGTCGTTTCATGCGATCATCTCAGGCACGAAGGTGGACCGAAATTGGAGGGAGGGTGAGCTCAAAGCGACATATGAGCCGGTGGTCTGAATGTCGCTGACACGATTCGGCAATATTGCCAGGATCGCTGCGTTCCTGGATCGCTGCGTCCTAGTCTTCCTCGATGACATCGTCGTGTACTCGCAGACACTCGAGGATCACGAACGCGACGTGCGGAAGGTACTCGAGCAGCTGCGCGCGAAGGGCCTCTACGCGAAGGCATCCAAGTGCGAGTTCTACACGGAAGAGATCGAGTTCCTCGGGCACCGCGTCGGTCGCGATGGACTTCGCGTCATGCCGGATAAGGTCGAGACGGTCAGCAAGTGGCCGACGCCCGCCAACGCCACCGATGTGCGGGCCTTCCTCGGTCTCGCAGGGTACTATCGCCGGTTCATCGAGGGCTTCAGTCGCATCGCCGCCCCGCTTCACGAGCTCACCGAGACGAAGGACAGCTCTCCAGGCTTCCGCTGGGAGGCGCGTCATCAAGCGGCGTTCGATTCGCTCAAGACCGCCCTACGACAGGCGCCGGTGCTCACGCTCGCGGATCCGAATCGTGC
>JARLIC010000125.1 GCA_031291905.1 Minisyncoccota bacterium | reverse complement strand
TTGGCGGGTCCTGACGGATATCCTTATATCCGGCAAGAACAACTCCCGTTTCCTGTCTATAAAATGAACTATTTTTTGATAAATGTCAATGCGCATACAAAACAAAACTCCCGCAATGTGCTTGAGGGGAATGTCGAAGGCACGAAGGTGCCGAGACCTTAGGCGGCCGGCCAGCAGGCCGGAACGCCGTCCCCGAAAGCATATTGCGGGAGTTCGTTTAGCGCTTCGCCCATTCAGAGACGCAGCGGACGGTCTTGGAAGATCGAAGCGATAACTATTAAATCTATCACTCGGATAGGGAATCTAAATACTCACCCTCTTCTTTCAGGACAACATCCCAGAGATTGGAATCGTTCTGTAGCTGGGCGCTATATTTCTTACGATAATTTTCTAGGAACATTTTTGCTCCATCCGGAGTGCTGCCAAGAAACTCCGCAAGCGAGGTTGCATATTTTTCATCAACCGCGCTCAAGGAACTGATAATCTCCGCGCGCTCACGCTCCGTCACAGACGCGGCAGATAAGGCGTCATTTATATTCTTGAAATCACTGCTGATTGTACTCATTGATGGTTTGTTCTGCTTTTTGAATTGTTTCCCTATCTTTTTCTCTACTATAACTTGATCCAGCATCTCTATGCACTTTCTGGGACATATCTTCAAAAACACCGGAATATCTCTGGTATACATTGCTCCCGAATTGATGGTCAGCCGACTGAATCAAACCCTCAACTCTATGAATTGCTTCCTCGATGTGCTTGCCATCATCATGGTTATAAACACGTGCTGATATTTCCACACCATAAACAGTATCCTTATGGACTATTCCTTCGGTGGGAAATTCTATCTGACTTCGTAGATCACTTGCGATAGTTCGCGCATACGCTTCCAGGTCATCAGCGCTTTGTAACTCACCCCGCTCCGATTCCGCTTTTGCAACGATGCTGTCAACCCATGCGCCAGACGCATCTATATTTTCTCTCGCTTCAGCGGAATGCTTTACCTCCTGCTCTCCTTGCTGCGCTGCGGCCTGTTCTACAATTCCAACATGTTGCTGTTCGTGGGAATGCTTTTGAGTAGCTTTGGGAGAATCACCTGTTTCTGTTAAGTGAGTTGCTTCTCTGTCCGGTACATTTTTGTGCTGGTTAAATTCATTCCCCGCCCAAAAACCACCAACAGAAAGAACCGAAGCTAAAAGTAAAACTTTTGCCACCCCACGCTTTTTCCCGGAACGCCCCTCAAGAAGCTGTCGTTCACTGCTTATTCGTCGTTCGGCTTCAGACTGGCTTTCGGGCGAATAACCACCCCGTTCCCATGAATTCATGACTTCATTATAGGATAACTGGTCTTTTTATTACAAGTCCCAGAAATTGCCATATCTTCAATTTCTATACACATCACCTTCCCATGTAAAAATATTTTTCGAAATTTCTCCCACTCGTCCAATAATTCATATATTCAATTCCTGCACATAAGAAAAACAGCCCGCGTGATTGCTGGGCTGTTTGACTATATGCAGAATTTGTAGCGTTACCTTTTTGCCCACTGCGGACTGCGCCGCGCGCCGAGCTTGCCGTATTTCTTGCGTTCCACCATGCGCGAATCGCGCGTGAGGAATCCCATGGTGCGGAGACGCGGCTTCCACGCCGGATCCTTCAGGATGATCGCACGGGAAATGCCGAGGCGGACCGCATCGGCCTGGGCATGAATGCCGCCGCCGGATACCTTCACCGACACGTCGAAATCGGTCAGCTGGAGCTGCTCGAGCGGCGATTTTGCCGCCTGCACCAGACGGGGAAGCGTGAAATAGGCCTTGGCGTCCTTGCCGTTCACCGTGAACTTGCCGCTGCCGGGCATGAGGCGCACGCGCGCGACGGACGTCTTGCGACGACCGACGGCCTCGGTGTAGCGGCCCTTCTTTGCCGGACCCTCCTTTTTGTGGGTCTCGGTCGCGGGTTCTTTATAATGGATAGTGGTTGCGGTGGCCATGTTAGGAAGGTAAGAAGGGTTTAGGGAAGAAGGATTGAGGGAAAGATCGGAACATTATTTTTCGACAAAAATGAGGTTCTTGATGCGCTTTGCGGTAAGAAAGTTGCGCGGAAGCATCTTGCGTACCGCATGCTGGAGCACCCACCTCGGGTCCTGCGCCATCTTCTGCTCGAGCGATTTCTCTTTGAGATGCCCGACGTAGCCGGTGTGCTTGTAATAGATCTTGTCGGTCAGCTTCGCGCCGGTCACTTTGATGCCGTCGACGTTCTTTACATAGACCTTGTCGTCGCTCACGTGATGGCGCTCGTACGATGCCGATTTCTTGCCCTGCAAAATGAGGGCAACGTCCGTTGCCACGCGTCCCAATATTTTATTCTTTGCGTCGATGTGATATTCCATGAATATGATGAGGCCTCAGTATAGCGTATCCTTTAGACAAATTCAATGCGCGCCATACGGGTGCCGTCGCGCTTGCGGGCAACGCCCAGTTTCGTGATGCGAAGATAGCCTCCCTTCCGATCCGCATAGCGCGGGCCGTAATCCTCGTAAAGCTTCTTGGTGACGCGCGCATTGTCCACGCGGCTCAGGATCTCGCGGCGGGCGGCGATCGTCTGCTTCTTCGCGAACGTGACCAGGCGCTCCACCTTCGGGCGGATCACCCTGGCGCGCGCTTCGGTCGTCTCGATGGCGCCGTTCCTGATAAGGTCGTTGCAAAGGTTGCGCAGGAAGGAGATCCTGTCGCCGCGCAGCCTGCCGAACTTTGTGACTTTTTTCTTGCCGTGATTCATTTGATTAGAATTAAGATCTTCCTTCTTCCCTTATTTCTTCTTCGCTACCTTCTTCTTCCCTTCTTTACCTTCCGCTTTCGGCATGTCGAACTCCTTCACCTCCACCACGCTCACCTTCTCGAAGTGGTCTTTCAGGATATTGGAGGCCTTATGAAGCGCCGCCGAAGGGCTGATGGTCCCGTTGGTGCTCACTTCGAGATGCAGGCGGTTGTAATCCGTGCGGTCGCCGACACGCATGTCCTCTATCGTGTAGTTCACTTTGAGCACCGGGGTGAAGATGGAATCGATCGCGATCGTGCCGATCGGCAGACGGCCCTCCGACTTCCGGCTCTCCACGGCGACATAGCCCAATCCACGCTCCACGCGCACTTCCATGTCCAGCTCCGCGTCCTTTGCGGTGAGATGACCGATCACCTCCTCCGGGTTGATGATCTCGACGTCGGAGTTCAATTCGATGTCCCCCGCCGTGACCACGCCTTCGCCCTTCATTTTGAGCGAAAGCACCTGCGGCTCGTCCACATGCATGCGGAAGAATATCTTCTTGAAGTTGAGCGAAAGCTCGACAATGTCCTCCTGCAATCCGGGAAGGGTCGAGAACTCGTGGGGAACGCCCTTGATCTTGATCTCGGTGACCGCGGCGCCCGGCAGGGACGACAAAAGCGCGCGGCGGAGCGCCGTGCCGATCGTAAGTCCGTATCCGGCGTACAAGCCTTCAATCTCGAACACGCCCTCCTTCGCATCTTCCGAAATGGTCTTTACCGAAACGCTCGTGCTTAAATATGAAAATTCCATGGATTTGTGATAGGTTTTTTATTTGCTGAACGAATCGACCAGAAGGTTTATTTCGAAGGGGGCGTTGATGTCGACCGGCTGGGAAAGCATCTCGCCCTCCATCTTCGCCGCATCGAGACGGAGCCACGACGGCGCGTCGTACTTGGCAAGCACCTCCTTCCGGGAAGTGACCGCTCCGATCTCCGCCGAGTTGGGATTGATGGTGATGATATCGCCCTTGCGAACCTCGAACGAAGGCGACTTCACCTTCTTCTTGTTCACGAAAATATGCCCGTGGATCACGAGCTGGCGCGCGGCGGCGCGCGACGGCGTCCAGCCGAGCTGGAAGACGACGTTATCGAGGCGCACCTCGAGGATCTCGAGCATCTTCGCGCCAAGCGCACCTTTTTCCGCCGAAGCTTTCTTGAATATCTGCCTGAGATTGTGCTCGTTGATCCCGTACATGATCTTGAACTTGTTCTTCTCACGGAGCTGGAGGCCGAATTCGGAGAGCGCTTTTGCGCGGCCGCGCGGACCGTGCACGCCCGGCTTGTACGGCTTGCGGACCATCGCCGACTTCGGCGACATGGCGCGGTCGCCCTTAAGACCAAGGCGGGTGCCAAGTGCGCGTTCTTTTTTCTCTTTCGGACCTCGTAAGCTCATTGTGGTGGTTTATATATAATAGTGGATTTACACTCGGCGGGTCTTTACGGGACGGGGGCCGTTGTGCGGCACCGGCGTCGCGTCCTTGATGGAAAGAATGGTGAACCCGTGGTTGATGAGCGAGCGGATCGCCGAATCGCGGCCGGAACCGATCCCCTTCACGATCACGGACACCTCGTTCGGGCCGGTTGCCTGGATCTTCTCCGCGATCGCCGCGATCACTTTGGAGGATGCGAACGGCGTGGCCTTCTTGGGGCCGGAAAAGCCGAGCGATCCCGCCGACGCCCATGCGAGCACGTTGCCCTTCACGTCGGTCACGGTGATGACGGTATTATTGTACGTGGCGTTCACGAAGACCTTGCCCTCGGTCACGCGCTTGGACTTCTTCGCGGTCGCCGCCTTCGCGACGGCGGTATCCACGGCGGCGCTCTCCTTGATCGCCGCGTCTTTCGTTTCGGTTGTTACTTTTTTCTTGCCCATTGGATTGTTCTTTACTTGAGGTCAACTTTTCTCTTTCCGCTTCCGGCGGTCTTTCTCACGTTGCCGCGTACCGTACGCGAATTGGTGCGCGTGCGCTGTCCGCGCGCGGGCAGCCGGCGCGCATGGCGCGAACCGCGGTACGTCTGCAGGTCCTTCAGGCGGTTGATGTTGCCCTTGATGAGCTGCCGCAATTCTCCTTCCACGGGATAGGTCGTCTCGAGATAGTTCTGGATGCGCAGGATCTCGTCGGCGGTCAGGTCCTTCGCCTTTCTGCCCTCCTCGATCTTCGCCGCCACGAGCGCTTTCTTGCTCACCGCGGGACCCACGCCGTAAAGATACATGAGCGAGATCTCGATCCTCTTGTTGTCCGGAATGTTTACACCAAAAATACGCATATCAGTTTATCCTTGACGCTGTTTATGTTTCGGATTTTTGCACCGGACGTAAAGCTTGCCGTTCCGTTTGACGATCTGGCAGCTGGCGCAAATTTTCTTTATCGAACTTCTGACTTTCATGGTTTGGGGTTTGAAAACTGGGATTTGAAACTTATTTGGGATTTAGCTATTTGGAACTTGGCTTTTATAACCTGCGGACTATCCGTCCGCGGTGGGCATCCGGGCTCAATTCGATGAGCACCGTGTCGCCCGGCAATACTCTTATGTTGTGGATCTTCATCTTGCCGGCCAGATGCGCGAGTACCTCCTCGGTGAGGCTGCTCACCTTGACCCGAAACATCAGCCCCGGCAGGGCTTCGATCACTTTTCCTTCAACCGCCTTCACCTTTTCCATCAGCAACGGGCAAAACTTACGCCGTTCCTTTTGGGGAGGGATTTCAGATGCAGGAGTATTGTCATAAAACCAATGAGAGGATTATAGCCGATGAAGTGCTCCGTTGTCAAATGGGGCCCGCTAATCCACATTGATCTTCACCTTCGCCGGGTCCGCGGGGATCGTGCCGAGCCAGAGCGGCCACACCGATATCTCGCCGCTCGACAGCTGGGTAAGGGCCGCAATGGTGTTCCTGGCCTCCGAGACATTCTTGCCGAGGATATCCTGCTCGAACACCACCGGCATGAACGCCGGTTCGAGATTGCCCTGCGCCGAGACCGAGAACGCCACCTGACCCTTCGTGAAGTTCGCCTGGACGTTGGTGTAGTTCAGAGTGATGTCGTGGAATGTGGAACTCGGATATTGTCCCTGCGCCTGCGCAAGGAGGTCGTTCTTGAGCGCGGACTCGTCGAAGCCGATCGCGGAGAGGGTCGCACTGCTGAACACGGTGAAGTTCCCCTGGTCGTCCGTCGTCGTGTTCACGGTAAGCGTCCCGACCTGGATGTCCGTCGCGCCATCGAGGATCTTGAAGTTGTTCGGATAGCTTCCCGAAAATCCTCCCTGCAGGCTCGCCTGGAGCGCCGCCGTGGTGGATGCCTTGGCCGCCGTGATGTCCGCGGCGGTCGGCACGCCGCGCGTACCGGTGAAGCCGCCGGTGGTCGACGCATTGATCGTCCCGTAGAAACCGCTCGCCTGCGGCTTGCCCGCGAAACCCGGAATGGTGAGCTTTGCGACCGGACCGATGTTGTAATCGGGGCCCGGCTGGTCCGCGGCGATCGGCGCGTTGACGGACGACGGCGTGAGCGTACCGTCGGACGCCTTGGTCGCGCCCGGCACGGTGACATCCTGCGTGATCCTGAATATCTTGCCGTCCGGCGTGAGGAACCTCGTGGTGGCCACGAGCTGCTGCGGCGAGGTGCTGTAATCGTTATAGATGGTGATCGTGCCCTGGGCCTTGAGCGAAACGGCCGACTGCGACGACGCCTTGAACGTCTCCGTCACGTTCTTGTTCGAGGTGAACACCTGTCCGGCGATCGTGCCGCCGGAGAAATCGTCGGATGGGACCGATTTGTCCGCAGTGAGCGCACCCTGCCACGTCCACGCGGTCTTCTTGAACGTGATCGAGATCGTCGCGTGATTGAAATATGCGCCGGCGATATAGGCCCCTCCGAGTACCAGCACGATCACCACGGCGATCGTCGCCCATACCTTTCCCGAAATCCCGCGGCGGCGCGGGGAATCGTCGTCGTCATCGTCATCATTATTGAAAGTGTCTTCGTTCCGGTTGCGACGGCCGAAAAAGTCGGTCTTCTTTTCCACCGGCCGCTCCTCCTCTTCTTCCATTTCCACTTCGCCCTCTTCTTCCGTCACCTCCATTACAACCTCTTCATCCTCGTCCTCCTTGGGGGGTTCGATCTTCTTTTTGGACGATGACGTTGCCGCCGCGGGACGCCGCGACTTCGGTACGATGTCCGATATCCCTCCCACGACCCCCTGGCTCCGCACGCCGCGCCACAACGGATGGCTCGACTCGAGATTACTCTCTTTGGCAAAGGCCAGGATGGCCTCGTCCACGGACTCGATCACCACGGTCTTTCCGGCGGCATCGGCCTCGCGCTTCAAAAGATGGAAATTGCTCACCGTACGGCCGAGCGCGGAACTCTTCGGGATGACGAGGGTCACCTCGGGATCGGGTTCGTTGAGTATCTCGTCGATCACTTCCGCCACACCCTCTTCCCTGTCGATGATTATTTTTTTCATGATTTTTTTCTTTTCGCGTCCGGATTACGTTATTCCCTCCATTATATCACACTCGCCGCGCGGAATACGCACCGCGGGCCTCACACGGCAAGCCAATGGAGGCGGCGGCGCAATTTCTGGTTGATTTCCATGTCGCTCTTGTCGAAATACGCCTCGAGGAACGGCAGAAGATGGCGCGAAAGCTCGTGCGCGGAAAGCGTGCCGCCCTGCATGCCGGCGCCGAAGCCGAGCCCCTGCAGCACCTCCGCGAGCGGCAGCTCCTCGAACACCACCCCCTCGTGCCGATACGGCATATCGAACGGCAGTGCATGCGGCGCATCCATATAGAGGAAGCCTTTCAGCTTCTTCTTTTCCACCTCGCGCAAAAGCTCGTCCACTGCCGGGTCGATCGTCTTTTTGAACGCGCGCGCGGCGGATTCGGACACTCCTTTTTTGACATAGTGGCCGTACATCTCCCTGGCGGCCGCATCGCTCACCCCGAACTCCCCCGCCACGCGCCCGAAAAGCGTATCGAAGCTCCACGTGAACGGCTCGCGGTAAAGGATGGGGTGCCCCGCCTTCGTTCTTTCGAGTATGAAAAGCGACGTCGTGCCATGGTCGGAAAAGACGAGGTTCAGCGGCAGCTTCCGCGCGCGGGCGATCGACGTCAGACGCACCTGCGCCGACTCCGCGAAGAAGAAATCCTCCGGCGCGTTGAAGAACTGCTGGAGCGTCTCGAATATCCCGCGGGTCGTGAATGTGAGGTCGAGGAGCAGCGAGATCTTTTTGCCGGCGAACCCCACCGGGTTCACCACCTCCTCGCCGTCCACTTTGAAATATTTCGCCTTCTCGCCGACCAGCATCGCGTCCAGCTCGTGGATGCCGAGCCGCTCGGCCGCCTCGCTGCGGCACTGGTTGAATATCTTCGCCATCTCCTGCGCGATCAGGTTCTCGAGCTCCGGAACGCTTATCTCGATATGCGCGTCGGCGGGCTCGCGTACAAGGTCCACCGGGATCGGGATCGTCGTCGCAAGCGAGGAATCTGCCACCGCGATCACCTTGCGGTGCCCTTTGAAAAGATAATTGCCCTCCCATGACTGCTGGGTGGCGCGCCGCACGGGCGACCGGAAGAACTTCTTGAGGTCGATGTTGCGCACGAACTTCTCGAAGATGAGGTTCCGATCCTCGTCCACGGAAAGAAAAAGTCCGTTCACGCCCGACGGCATGATCTCGAGCACGAGGAACTTCTCGTGGGGCTTGAAGATCAATGGTTTCTTCACCACTTTATTTTAGAGCCAATCGCGGAATAGCGCCAACCCTACATCCGACAGATATTTTTGGGAAAGCTTACGGGCATTCCCGTGCGTTAAAAGTCCTTTATAGGATCTCAGTGTCTCTATGGACGGATGTTCTGCAACGCGTTTGATCATTCGCCGCTTTGTCGCCGCTCTAAGGACGCGGTGGTCGGGAAAATGAACCCATCCGAGAAAATCCACGCCGGAGGCGAGCGTCTCAATAGAAACCTTGTCCGGATGAAGCTGAAGTTTCAGGCAATTTTGGAGAAATATCGATAGTTCCGGAAGGATGATTTCCAACCATTCGCGATTCGTTGAAAAGATGACAAAATCGTCGGCATAGCGGATATAATGCCGCGCGCGCAAACGGTGTTTCACGAATCGGTCGAATTCGTTCATATAGATATTCACAAACAATTGCGAGGTGAGATTGCCAAGCGGCAGACCGACGCCGGGTCGTGTCGAAGAAAAACTATCGACGACCCTCCTTAGGAGATCCAGTGATCGTTCGTCGTCCACATATTGCCGGATGATCCCGATAAGCGTTTCGTGATCGATGCTTGCAAAGAATTTTCTGATATCGCACTTGAGCACCCAGCATGTCCGCGTATCGTTCCCGCTTGCCATGCTGCCGAATTGCCGAAAGCGGTTCATGGCGGCATGCGTCCCTTTCCCGTTGCGGCACGAAAACGAATCGGCGATGAACGTACGATCGAAAAACGGATAAAGCACCCGGTAAATCGCATGATGGAGAAGACGATCGCGTACGCACGCTTTATGGATATTGCGCGGCTTCGGATCGGAGATATTGAATGCCTCATAACCGCCATGCCGATACGTGCCGCTTACCAGATCGGTATGAAGCGATAGGATATTATCCATCAGCCGTAACCGGAATTCTTGCACATCACGCCTTGCGCTTTTGCCCGGCAAAAACTCCCGCCACGCCTCAAGAATATTTTCCACGGCGGCGATATGCTCAAATCCTTCCGTAAAATGTTTTCTCATATTTGAAGTTTATAAAAAAAGACCCCCGCTTGTTCCATAACGGAAAAATCGAGGGTCAAAGTACAAAGGGTCCAAGGGTCAAAAGAACAAAGTGGCCAAGTTCAACGGGAATTGCGGGAAAAGACACGATCGCCAGCAGACCACGTGTTCGGATTCGTCACGGCAGTGGCACCCACGTCCCAGCCATCGCCATCCCAGAGCACGCTCACCGCGCGGAGCGCACCGGCGACGTCGCGAACATAGAAAATGTTCGCCCGGCCGCTCGTGAGAAGTGCTCCTTCTTCGCCATTGGGTTGTACAGCCATAAGAGCGAAGACTTCCGCGAGGGTTGTCTCCGCTTTTTCCTCGCCACCGAGGAATTCGATGATCAGGCCGTCGACGGATACACGAGAAAGTTTCCCGTATGCAAGCGATGAAGCCGCGAACGAGGATTCCGTCTTTCCCATAAACCACTTTTGGAAGTTATCCCAAATGCAGGAGATCTTCACGGGTGCGGTCTTCTTTTTGTTCACAACGAAATGGTCGCGAACCACGAACGAATCCACGGAACCACCCGTTTCAACCGTTCCTTCAGAAACGAGTAGCGGATCCGAATTTTGAGCCGGGCCTGCTGTAGGAGCGGCGTTACCGCTCGCAACGGGAACGATCGCTGCATTGCCGAGAAGGACCTCGCGAAAACCATTGAGCCGGTCGCCGGTAGCAAGGGCGCTCACGAGTTCGTGTGAATAACCGTTACGGGCAAGGGCGAATTCGACCATCTGAATTTCGCCCGCGCTTGCGAAAGTAAACTTGTCAGCCATGACTAGTTCTCCTTTTCTTTTGTGTGCGACAGACCCCGAAAGATTCGTCGCCGATGTGAATGAACTACGAGGATTATTATACAATGCCGATTATAAAATTGTCAACAGGGCACTATTGACTACTCGCCATATTGATGATAAAAAGATAACAAAGATCGCGGCATACCCCATGGAAAAAATACCATCCGCAATCACCCCTCCCCACCCCACAAACCTTCCCATCATCACGCATCTTATCGCCACTTATAAATTGTGGCATGAATTCCTTCCTCATATCCCGAAAGATTCGCGTTATACGCTTGGCGCAAAAGTGGACCGTTCGCTCGCGAACGCCGCCGAACTCCTCTTCATCGCAAGCTATCTCGAACGCGACAGGAAAGCACCTTATCTCCAAAAGGCGAATGCCGACCTTGATCTCGCAAAATTCTTCCTTCAGATCCTCTGGGAGGTGAACGCACTCGATAACAAGAAGTACGTGATCCTTTCGGAAAAATTCGCCGAGGTCGGCAGGATGCTCGGCGGATGGATCAAAGGCCTTGAACACAAACCTCCCGCACATCAGCGGGAGGTTTAAGCCATACGGCAGTTTCGGGAAAAGACACGATTGCCTGCATTCCACGTGTTCGGATTCGTCACGGCATTGGCATTCACGTTCCAGCCATCGCCATTCCAGTTCACGTTCACCGCGCGGAGCGCACCGGTCGCTTCGTACCTACAGCTATCTGTTCCACCATCCTTCGAATACTCTCGGGATTGCATCGAATTCGGGACCTTGAAGTCCACCAGCCGCAGATACCAATTCCCGTATGGGGAAAAATTGAATTAAGGGATACTGGCTCCACACGCTCAGGGCAAGCAATGCCCGACCTGATTCTGGCAGAAGGTTCTCCCGAAGGTGCGCCGGAGAAACCGTAGCCGCTCCGATCATACGTGCCTTCATTTGTCACTATATCACAATAATAAAAAGACCCTCGACCATTTCCGCAATGCGGAAAAATCGAGGGTCAAAGTACAAAGGGTCCAAGGGTCAAAAGGACAAAGGTGCAAAGTTCAACGGGAATTGCGGGAAAAGACACGAAAGCCTGCACTCCACGTGTCCGGATCCGCCACGGCAAAGGCAAACACGCGCCAGCCATCGCCAAGCCAGTCCACGTACACCGCGCGGAGCGCACCGTCGATGTCACGCACATAGAAGACGTTCGCACGGCCGCTCGTGAGGAGTGCTCCTTTTTCGCCATTAGGTTGTACAGCCATAAGAGTGAAGACTTCCGTGAGGGTTATCTCCGCTTTCCCTTCGCCGCCAAGAGCTTCAATGATCGGAGCGTCGAGAGATGGACGACCGAGATCGGCGTACCGCAACACGGAGCTCGACGGCGTTTCCTCCGTCTTACCGAGGAACCAATCCGTGAAGTTATTGCCGAGACCGGAGATCTTCACGAATGCGTCGTTGCCGATGTTCCGGATGAAGCGGGTGCGGACCACGAACGATAGTCCTGCGAGCAACGGAACCGCGGTCTCTCCGCGCGGGATGAGAAGAGGTTTTGGTTCCGGTTTGGGAGCGGGTTTCGAAGGCTCGATCGGCACAACTTTCGCCGTACCCTGACGAATTCTAAGAATGATCGCAAGGATGTCGCCTTTCGAAAGCCACTTTACATCCTCGGCCGTCCAACCGTTCCGTTCGAATGCGTGATCCAGTTCGGCACCCTGCCGGATGGACATTACAAACATGCTAGCCATGACGCGTTCTCCTTCGGTGACCTGTCCTTGTGCGGACCTGTCACAATACTGCGATTTTCAAGATGCGTTTGCTACGGTAATATTATATACAATAAACTCACTATTTGTCAATAACCCCGCGGACGCGCCGGATACCCGCGCTCACCGCCTCCTCTTTCGCGATCTTGAACGTGCCGCCGATCTCGCCGGTATGTGTCACATGCGGCCCGCCGCAAAACTCTATGGAATATGCTTTTTCGAATTGCGGATCTTCGGGCGTCGCGCCCTTCGGCCCCACCGAATACACCGACACGCGCTCCGGATATTTCTGTCCGAACTCGTGCTCCGCGCCGAGCTTCTCGGCCTCCTCGCGCGGCATCTCGCTCCGGATGACCGGCAGGTCCTCCTTTATCTTCTTGTTCACGATCATTTCAACGGCCGCCTTTTGTTCATCCGTCATCCTGCCGCCGTCGGTCGAAAAATCGAGGCGCAGGCGTTCGCTCGTGATGTTGCTCCCCCGCTGCTTCACCTGAGGACCAAGCACGATCTGAAGCGCCTTCAATAACAGATGATGCGCGGTGTGCAGGCGCGTGGTCTCTTCGGAATGGTCGGCGAGACCGCCTTTGAACGTGCCCGCGGAAGAGGTGCGGGACAATGCCTGATGCGATTCGAGGTCCTTCTTATAACCTTCCTCGTCGATCGAAAAGCCTTTCTCCTTCGCAAGTTCGCGCGTGAGCTCGACCGGAAATCCGTACGACTGATAAAGATCGAACGCGTCGCTCCCCGCCAACATGGCGCCCGCCGCGTTTCCGGCGCATATCTTTTCAAACTTGCGAAGTCCCTCTTTGAGCGTCCTGCGGAACTTCTCCTCCTCCTTGTTCACCTCCTGCCTGATCATATCCAACGCCTTGTATGTTTCCGGATAGGCATCGCGGTACGGTTCGAGCGCGGGTAGGACGAGCGCGGATAGCAGGGATTCGTGCATGCCGAGCTGGTCGGCGTAACGGACCGCGCGGCGAAGCAGGCGCCGGACGAAATATCCGCGCTCGTTGTTCGAAGGCGCGACGCCGTCGCCGATCAGGAACGATGCGGCTTTGATATGGTCGGCGACGATGCGGAACGCGGCAAGGTCGGCGGGCGATGCGCTTCCGTATTGCTTGCCGGAGATCTCTTCAAGTTTTGCGACGATCAGGCGATGGCATACGGCGATGATATCGGGAATGTCCGCCGCGGCCATGGCGATGCGCTCGAGCCCCCCGCCGAAATCGACGTTCTTCTTCGGGAGCAGGCCGAAGGTGCCATCCGGCTTTTTCACATACTGCATGAACACGCTGTTGCCGATCTCGAGGAAGCGCCCGCAATCGCAGTTCGGATGGCATTCCTTGCCGAACTTGGCATCGTGCCGCGGGGTGCCCGCCGCATCGACGGCGCCGAAATCGTAGAACATCTCCGAATCGGGCCCGCCCGGTTCGCCCGCCGGCATGTGTTCGGGCACGCCCGCGCGGCTCCACCAATTCTTCTTTGCGTCGTAATAAAAAATGCGCTCGCCGTCCTTCATGCCGCGTGCATAGCCTTCGGCCTCCGATCCGATAAGCGCAACCTCCGCGTCGATGCCCTTCGCCTTGAAAAGCCCCTTCCATATTTCCGCGGATTCCGTGTCGCGCGGGAGATCGTTCTTTTCGTCGCCGATGAATGCCGTCACATAAAGGCGCTTCGGATCGAGCCCGATCTCATCCGTCAAAAAGCCGAAGACCCACGGCAGCTGTTCCGCTTTGAAATAATCGCCGAGCGACCAGTTGCCGAGCATCTCGAAGAACGTGGTGTGGCGGTTATCGCCGATCTCGTCTATATCTCCCGTGCGGAACGACTTCTGCGAATCCGTGATGCGCGTGCCCTCCGGGTGGTTCTCTCCCAACAGATACGGCACCATGGGCTGCATGCCGCTGCCGGTGAAGAGCGTCGTCGGATCGTTCTCCGGCACGAGGCGCGCCGAAGGGATCACGGCGTGTCCGCGTTCTTTATAGTAGGCCAGGTATCGCTCGCGTATCTCGCCGAGGGTCATGCAATATATAGTAAGGGACGCGGACGGATTTTTCCAGCCCGATCACCCGTGCTTGAACACGGTCAGCCCCTTCCGCTTTTCGTATCCGCATCGTTCCGCGAACGCGAAGTTCTTTTTTGCCGTCTCGAGATAGATCGAAGTGCCCTTCGCTTCGACCGCGAGCTTTTTCATTATCCGGAGCCCGATCCCCTGGCGCTGATACTCCGGCACAATCACAAGATCGAGTATCTTTGTTTCGAGCGCATGGTCGGTAAGCGCGCGCAAAAGCGCCACCGGCTCGCCGGCGCCGTTCAACGCGAAGATCACGATGTCGCAGTTCGCGAGCGAACGCTTCATGCGTGCCGCGGAATATTTCTTCGACGTCCCCCAACCAAGTTCGATATACAACGCCGCCGCATCCGCGGGATCGAGCAGGCGCCTATCGGTCGAGATGGTGACGGATCCGCGCGCGGATGCGTTTGCGGTGGCATGTTTTTTCATGCACCCATTTTATCACAACCCGCACACCCCTGTCCCGCATCATCCGCGGATGATGCGCCGGCGTTTCCGCAATGCGGAAAGCTCGTCGAACGCCACCTCGAATTTGTACTCCTGCTCCTGGAACCTGCATTCCATCTCGTCGCGGATATCGTCGAACCGCCCATCCATCGCCATGACGACATTGACCATAAGATTGAGCTCGTTCCCAAGCTGCTCAAGGAGGAAGCGATGCAGGCGCAGGGCATCCCGGATCGACTCCTCTTCCTTGTTCGGCCGCACGGACACTTCCTTTATTTCATATTCCATGCGGACATCATAGCGCACCACCCATCAAGAAAACCTGAAGGAAAGATGAGGAATGCGTCCTGCGCGGGAATCCGGGTCCGGCTCAAAGCTCCTTCTCCAGTTCTTCCAGCAGCTTCTTCGCTTTCGCACTCGGCTTCTTCGGCGCTTTGACGATGAAGTTCACGAGCAGGTCCCCGCGCCCGTGCGAGCCGAATCGCGGCATGCCCTCGTGCGGAATGCGCAGGAGCTCCTTGAGATTGAACTGTGCAGGAATCTCCACGGAAACGGTCCCGCCGGAGATGGACGGTATCGAGAGCGTCTTGCCGAGCAGGGCATCCGTCAAGGGAAGCTCGCGCGTGACCACGAGGTCCGCACCGTGCCGCTCGAAGACCCCATGCGGCTTCACGCGCACGCGTATATAGAGATCGCCCGGCGCGGTGCCGCGCTCCCCCGCCGCGCCCATGCCGTTGATCTTGATCAGCTGGCCGTCCTCGATGCCCGGCAGAATATCGATCTTCACCTCGCGTGCCGCCTCCGTGCGTCCGGCGCCCTTGCATGTACTGCACGGCTTCCGGGGGATCTGTCCCGTGCCATGGCACTTCGTACACGTCTTCACCTGTGAAATATTGCCGAAGAACGTGCGCCGCTGTTCGCGGACCTGGCCCTGC
>JARLIC010000124.1 GCA_031291905.1 Minisyncoccota bacterium | reverse complement strand
CCAAAACCCCAAAACCCCAAAACCCCAAAACCCCAAAACCCCGCGGGTCAAGGGAGCTGCAAAACAGGAGAGTTGTGAGAGGCGTATTAGCCAAATTTGGAGTAGGATTGGGGGTGACACGTTCGTTATTATGCCTCGCCCTTGGCGGAGAATATGTTGGGATCGTTGAGGAACTTCTGGACGCTCTTCATCTGGGCGATAACCTCCTTCGGAATGATCGTCAGCATGCACTTCGTTCTCCATATCTCGGTGCTGAGCCTGCTGATGAAAGGCGCCCACATCATGAAGAATCCCACTATCAGCATCACAAGTAGAACGATGAACATGACGACCCTCCTGGTAGTCTCGGAGCTGAGCAACTGTTTGTATGCGGAGACCAGACCGTCGAGGAGGTATTCGAAGCACTTCTCCATGATCACGTTCACGATCGTGTCCGCCTCCTCCATGTACATGTCGTTCGAGTTCTCCAGCAGCGCCTGCAGCTGCGCACTTTTCACCGCGCTCGTCGCCGAACTCGAGTTTATCGTCTGGTACATCCGAAGCAGTTCCCGTGTGAGTTCAACGTATTGGACCATCACGGTCTGGAGACCTTCGCGCGAGACTCCGGCGAGATAGTCGCTGCAATCGAAGGTGAATCCGAGCATGTCGGCTGAGTCGCACAAATTGTCGACCATGATCTGTTGGTACGTGTCTATGTAACCGTCCGGATATTTGCCCTTGTTGCTGAGGTGCATCGACTGGATGTTGTGGTTCACATCTTGCATCCGGTCTATCTCCACGTTTGCCAGTCTGCTGAAGGTCTCAACGGAGGTGAGGGGCGGGATAGAGCCCGAGGATATGAGGCTGTGCATCATGCCGAGTACAGAGGCGTCTAGCGGCTGGGCCACCGTGGTCGCGTTCAGTTCTGGCGCGCACGCATCTATCTTGTCCAAGTACATGCGCGTCATGATGTAGTTGACGATGTAGAACGCTGACAGGATCAGGATGGCGGCAGAGTATCGGATGAAGAAGGTCATGTTCGAGGACTTGTCGTTGATGAACCTTCGTCTTCTGCTGCCTCGTTCGCTTCTTGTTTCCTGACTCTGGCCACCGTTAGTGACAGCTTCGGCCTCTTCCTCTTCAAGGAGAGGATCTTTGCCCTGACTATCGCTGCTGTCGATGACATCAGCGTTGCGGTCCTCATTATTTGAGGCGAGGAAGCGTTCGCAACGCTTGGCGAGGCCCTTGACGTCGTTGAGCGGGATGTCCAGAAACAGGCTCAGCACCTTCGCCCGTATCTTCCCCACGTTTGACACAAGAGGGAAGAGGACGAAGATGGAGACGAACAGCAGCGCGATCGCCACGATGAATATGATGAGGATCATGACCTGTTTGCTTTGGGCACGGTCGTCGAGGTCGGAGGCGTAATAGTTGGAAGAGAGCATGACCTTGTCGTACAGATCTTTGTACACGTTGTAGAGCACGAAGTCGATGTCGTCGTTCGTGCTCAGGAACGCAGAGTTCGACAGGCTCAATATGCTGAAGACCATGGAGGCCATCTGGAGAACGGCCTCAGTAATAGTGTAGTATGTGGCCTTCCTGGTTGTGGTGGTGCTGCCCGTCGTCGTGCTCTTGAAATACAGTGCCACCACCTTATTGTTCAGCAGATCTGACTGACCAGAGTTGACGGAAAGCTTGGCAAGTGTGATCTGGTTCTGGACGGAATACAGTTCCGTGAGGGCATCGTTCATATCGTACTTGCAATCCCCCACGAAGGCATCGTAGCTCCCAGATGTGATCATCTCCGTGCTGCTGCTTGCAGGGTTGGCAATGATCGCAGTCTTCAGCTGGAAGGCGATCCGCATGAACAGCGTCACACGTCGGTAGCTCAGTCTCACCATGCTCACGTTGTCGTTTATGTCATCGAACTTGGTCATCGCGATGCCGAACTCGGTGGCGGCCATTGCCAAAAAAAGGAGGAGAATCACGTAGCCCGTGACCTTCAGCTTGACGATAGACGGCGGGTCCGAACGATCCTTGATGACCGCGATCAGTCCTTTGCGCGACTTGAGGCTCTCACGGACCGCATCCGCACTCATGAGATCTTTGTCGGCAGTTTTGCGCTTCTCCTCGTCCAGCCGCATCTGTTCCTCCATCTCACGTTCTATCATCTTGTTGATCTGGGCCACTTCCACCCATTCGCCGTTCTGCAGTCGCTTGGTCTTTATGCCCTCGCCGTAGTTCTTCCTTTCCTTTATCGCAAAGTCGAATGTGGCCTGCCGGTTCCTGGCCTTGAGAAGGGCGGCTTCATCTTCCCCGCCTGTGGTGACCTCAGGCTCGGGACCGGGCTGGCCGCCGTCGCCCTCGGTGCCCTTGATAGTGGACGTCTGTTTCCACAGAATTCCAAGCGTCTTGTACCGCTGCAACATCACCTCCCGTTCCCGCTGTGCGTCCTCCTTCGCCCAGGCACACAGGAATCTGTATTTGATGGGGTCGAAGACGATCTGGAACTCGGGGTGCTTCGGCACTTCCGGAACCTTGAACCCATCTAGCTCAATTCGCCGTTCCTCGACATCCTCAAGACGAACGATGTAGCCGGAAGGCTTGGACTCGCCCGTGAACTGGATGTCGGTGAGGTGGCAGTTCATCTTGACTGCGTTCTTTGATGCTCTCACCTTGGGCTTGACGACCTCCTCGACCTCGGCGTCCTCCTTCTCTTCTTCCTCCTTCTCCCTCTCCCCCGTGGCTCTCGATGTGGGGGAGAGCTTGTCGTCCTTGGATGAGGACATCCGCGGGGTGGTTGACTCCTTTTTCTCGTCCTTCTTTTCCGTCTCAGGAATCGACAGGTCGAGTATGGCACCCTCCTTGGTGCGGTATTGGGCAGAATGTATGGGGTCGAAGAGGTCCGGCGCCAGCACGCTCGTTGGGATTCGGTAGTTCCTGATCATGCTGTTTGTTATGTGCAACGTCGTGATGCAGAGCGAGGACACGCCCACGACTTCTTGGCTTGCGTCAAGGAGCAGGTAGCAGACGCTGTTGTTCTTCTTCTCGTGCTTGAACATCGCGCCCATGATGGAGCCCTGGGAGACGAGGAAGAAGATGCGGGTCTCGAGAATAAGGGGGATCATGTATCCGGACTTGTGTCGGCCAAGGATGAAACGGCCCGTAGTGCTGCGCTCGCCGCCACCCTGCTTTTCATCATTTTGCGCCCCTTCCTCCGCCTTCAGCATGCTGGCCTTCACCGTGGCCTCGTGCATCTTCGAGTAAACATGAGGCATGAGCAGGTCGATCTTCTTGCCCAATATCTCGTTCTTCGTATAGCCGAAGGTCCTGCACATCCCCATGTTCAGCTGGATCACCTCGCCGAACTTGTTCTGCTCGCCTGAGGCCAGAACGCAGGACGAGCCATCGGAGCCCGAGGTGGTTATCCAATAGTCAGCAGTGTTGTTGCCGGAGTTGGCGTTATCGTAGAAGTTGGGCATCGCAGCAGTTCTTGAGGCCACATTGTCCTTGGCACGAGAGATCAGCTCCTGGCCCGCCTCCTTGTCGTTTAGGATCTCGATGAGGAAGTCGCCGTACATTCGCAGCGCCTTCGGGTTATTCGGATTGATCTTCTGCAGCCTGGTCCAGTGCTCCTCGACGTCGGCGATGGTGGTGTTGATCCGCGAGCCCGTCTTGCTCAGTTTCGCCAGGTCCGGCTTCCTCTGCTGCAGTTCTGTCCAGAACTCCATGTGAAGATACCCGGCTCGCTCAATCTGCTCCTTGCACTGCCGCAGGTGGTTGTCGTACGCAATGATAGAGACCACGTCCATATTGGAGGATTGGCCCCCGTTGCCCTCCCCCTGCACCTCGGTCATTTCTTCCTCCATCAGTTTCCTGTACCGGTATATAACGAACTGCTCGTCGAAGGGCGGAGAGCTCTTCTCGGCGTGGAACAGTTCGCTTATTGCCATGTTCTTGTTGTTCATCTTCTCCTTGAGGAATAAGGCGTAGGCGATCCGCATCATCGTCGAGCTCGGGAACTTCCCCAGACCCTGCTGGAACAATTTATTGGCATAGTTCCATAGCAGGTTGTTGTTCTCGTTGCCCAGGTTCCTTCCGGCCTTGCGCTTCTTGTCCTTGATCATGTTGGCGATGTTCTGCTTGTACATCTTGAGGGGACAGTCCTTCTTGTCGCAGGTCTCCTCGTGGTCGTAGATGAACCCCTTGAGCTCGGTGGCAGCTGCCCGGTCGATGTCCTTGTAGTATATGAGGGAAGTGTAGTAGCGGATCTTCTGGTACCACTCATCGCCGCTTTCGAACTGCTCAACGGGCTTCATGAGCAACTTCTTGCGCTTGTCGCGCCACGTGTAGACCACGATGCAGATGATCGGTGTCCCGAGGAAGAATAGCTGCATCGCGCTAGAGAACTCCTTGTCCGCCAGCAGCATCGCCAGGCACAGCAAGAAGCACGACCAGAGGTAGACGTAGTTTGTCATGTCGACAACGAGGTTCATGACTTCGTTGTAGTACGGCCGCTCGTTGAAGGCTATCTGCGTCGCGATCAGCGCCCCCGCCGTTAGCACCACCGTGACGAACCATTGGTACTGGTCCTGAATGAAGAATGTGGTGACAATGATGGCGATGATCTTGTATAGGTTCATGGCGACCTCGGCGCGAGCGTTGATCTTTGCCGAAGGGTCAGTAGGCTCGTCCTTGCTCTCAAAGAATGTCATCGACACGATGGTGCAGATGATAACGAAAATGCCAGTGACCACAAGGGCGATAGTGCCGTGGATAATGTGCGAGCCCTGCCAGCAGGTAATATCGTTGAAGGCGTAGTGGTACCATCGTCCGTCCGCATACATGCACTGGACCATGGAGGTCAGCAGGTCGATGAGCGGCATGAATAGCACCGTCACGAACAGACTGCAAGTGCTCCGCAAGATGTACAGTGGCCACATTATCGTGAAGCGCTTGATTGAGAACGAGTAACCGATGTAGATTATGTCTATGACCACCAGACAGACGATGAAGATGAAAATGTAGAAGATGACCAGATAGGAGATCCAGGTGAGCATCATGCACCAGTAGGCAATCTGCAGAAACTGGAGAACGAGCTCGAAGTAGAAGACGAAGGTGTCGTTCTTCCACGGGAAGGTGATGTTGTTGTTGAACGTCAGCCCAAGGGTCTGGATCCCATCCGCAACCGTGAGGACGATTTGCGTTACCATCGAGTCTTCCTCATCTTTGAGCATGACGAACAGCACGCCGAAGACGATTGACTTCAGCTCTCGTTCGAATTTCTCGAAGGACGTCAGGTCCGAGTCCTGTTCTTTGAACTTAGCCAATGCCATTTCCCTCGACGGTTCGAAATTATTATTATTTCTTCTCTTAGCACATTCGCTAATCTGCGAGTTATGATATTCGTTTGGCCGATGCATTGCTATTTTAGCGTCTCACCATTCGTCAGCATTTGCGATGCTGGGGTTTTGGGGTTTTGGGGTTTTGGGGTTTTGGGGTTTTGG
>JARLIC010000016.1 GCA_031291905.1 Minisyncoccota bacterium | reverse complement strand
TATGATGAAACTCCCCGATCCGATACAGCGGGTGGCCGACGCCCTCGCCGAACTGCCGTCCATCGGTCCGCGCCAGGCGATCCGCCTGGCTTTTTACCTTATTGCCGAAGGCGCGCCTCAATTGCATACGCTTGCCGAAAGCATCGACGGCCTGCGCGCGATCAAGGTCTGCACGCGCTGCTTCTTCATCCATCAAAACGACGGCGCGCTCTGCGACATCTGCGCGAATCCCGCCAGGAACACGCGCATCATCATGGTCGTGGAAAAAGAGACCGACCTCCTCTCGCTCGAGAACACCAAGAGGTTCACCGGCCGCTATTTCATCATCGGACAGATCCCCAAGACGGGATTCCTCGAGGATTGGCAGAAGACGCGCATAAAGAGCTTGAAGGGGTTCATTCAGAACGACCTCGGCGGACAGGCGGACGAGATCGTGTTCGCATTCAACCCGACGACGCTCGGCGATTTCCAGACCTCGCTCGTGATGAAGGAACTCATGCCGCTCGCGAAGAAGATAAGCCGCCTCGGACGCGGCCTGCCGACCGGCGGCGAGATCGAGTTCAGCGACGACGAGACGCTCGGCAGCGCGCTCGACCGCCGTTCGTAACCGCACACAGCACAAACCCCGCAACAAAAACAAACCCTCCGCTCGGGTCGAAGACGAGGGAGGATTTGCACGAGTATGAGATTATTTGGCTATTTGGTTTTGTAAGTGAGGAAGTGTCGATCTCGCGATCCGCTCCCCCGGATCATTTCATTTTTATAATGGTGGTTATGGTTTATTCGGCGCGACCTTTCCGTTGATTTTGCGCGTCCGGCTCCATGGTGCCGGTTGCATATTATTACACCCCCTTATCCCCTTTCTTTCATTCCGCGCGAACCGTCGTCGTCGGGACCGTGGTCGTGGCCGCCGTGGCGATCCGCTGGATCCCGAACGCCTTTATCGTACCGTCGGCCTGCCGCGATCCGAACACGAGCACCGTATCGCCCACATAGAAATTGCCGACAAAGACGATGCCGTCGGCGACGACCACTGTGGACGTCGCCCCCGACGCCTCCCCGAGGACGAACCCGCCGTCCATGAATGCGACGATTTCCCCGCGGTGGACGCTCGCGGGAAGCGTCGCTTCGCGCTCGTAGTAGCTGCCCAGCACGGGGACATTATCCGTGACGAACCGCGAGATCCCGGGATGGAACGATGTCGCCGCGATGACGAATCCCGCGATGGTGGTAACGAGGATGAACACGAACAGGAAGTAGAAGAGCGGCTGGTGATAGATGAACGCATACCGCTTGAGGAGGTTCGCGAGGAGCAGGAGCAGCACGAACGAGAGCAGGAACATCCCCCACGGCAGGGCGGCGAAGAAGAGCGACCAGCCCCGCGGACCGAGGGCGGCCGCAGACCATGCGCCATCCTGGTCCAGTATGAAAATAATGAAGCTCACGACATAGAGAAGGAGCAGGAACAGCAGCGCCGCAGCGACCACCAGAAGCACCCCTTGGGCCACAAACTGCCACCGGGGGCGCATCCGCATATTGCCTTTCTTGATCACGTCGACAACCCGGCCATTTTTACGGCTTTCGTTCGTTTCGTTCATTGGTGTGTAATGCTGTTCCATCAGTTTGTGACCAGTTTTTTCAACATCACCTTTCCCCGCTGCAGACGCACGCCAACCGTGGACACGGGGATCCGCAACACGTCCGCGATCTCCTTGTAGTTCATCTCCTCGAAATAATAGAGGACCAGGGGCTCCCGGTATTTCTGCGGGATCTTTCCGAGTGACGTCTCGAGCACCTCCTTCAGTTCGTGCTGTTTGATATCGGTGTCCGCCGTCTCCGACGCGGTCAGCCTTATGTGCGGGAACAGCACGTCGAAGTCGAAAAGGGACACGTTGGCGCGCTCCTTTTTCTTCTTCTTCAGCGCGTTCACGAACTCGTTGTGGGCTATCCGGTAGAGCCACGGGGAGAACCGGCGGGTGATGTCGAACCCCCGGATGTTCACGTAGGCCTTGATAAATACCTCCTGCACAAGATCCTTCGAATCGTCGCCGTCAAAAAGGAACCGGCGCGCATAGCGTCCCATTTTCTGGTCATACCGTTCGACGAGTATCTGAAATGCCTCCATATCCCCTTTCTGCACTCGTGCGGCAATCTGCTCGTCGTTTTGTTCGTCGCGTGCATCCATAATATCAATATGACGGGGGCAAACACGCCCTCCTTTTAAGCGGCTGTATCATTAGTACATTTCGGCGTGCGATTTCTTTCAAAGGTCCGGCCTTATGCGAAGAGATAATACAGTATCCCGAGCGACGGAAGCGTGACGAGCGCCCCCGCGCCGAACACAAGGAACATGGCATGCGCGGTCGCGGGATCGGTGAAAGCGCCCATGACGGTGACGGCGGGATAAACGAGGTACGGCAACTGCGCGAACGCGATGCCGAAGAACGCCGCGGCAAAGAGCGCGACGGAAAGCGCAAAGCGCCGCCCCTTGTCCTTCCGGTCGCGGCGGGACGGCACGAGCAATACGAGCTCCAGAACGGAAAGTCCGGCAAAGAACGACGACGACGCATGAAAGGCCGCGCCGCCCGCGATGTGCGGCACAAGCACGGGCATCATCAGGAAAAGGAGGATGACGACCAGAATGAATACGAGCGCGAAGAACGTTGTGAGGAAATCCATCGAATGCGTCGTACGGACCGCGCGGCGAGCGGCAAGATATCCGAAGAACGAGAACGAGACGAGGAACGTTGCGGCAAGGGCGAATCCCCCGAGGCAGAACGCAAGAAGCGGGCCTCCGCCGTACGGTGCGCCGGCCGTCAGAAAATACGGGACGATCCCCGCCGCGAACACGGCAGGCGACGCAAGTGCGGCGCATACGAGGAGTGCCTTCGCGAAACGACCCGCACCTTTGCGATAGAACACGAGGAGCATCGCGATCGCGCGGACGCCCATCACGGCAAGAAAGACAAAGAACGGCACCGCGAGCGCGCGGCCCCATATGGACACCGCTCCCGGAAAGAACGCCATGAGCGAGACGAATGCGAACACGAGGAACACGTTGGTCGTCTCCCATAACGGCGCGATATAGACGGCGGCCATTTTTTCACCGCCGCCGCCGGCACCGAGCAGTTCCGGAACGGCGACGAAGACCGTTGCCCCGCATTCGATCATGAGCAGTACGGCGTAAAGGAAAAGCGGGACTATGACGAGGGTGATGGCAACGTATTCGTTCATACTATTTCATTGCGCCGGTAATATCCCGCGACGACCGTTATGGTTGCGATGGCGAGCGCGGCGTAGAAGACGGGGAATGCGACTGCATACGCGATCGCGGCATGGGAATTCGTGAATGCGTTCTGCGTCAGGAGGAAACCGTTGATGGTGTACGGCTGGCGACCGATCTCCGTGAACATCCAGCCCGCCTCGACGGCGACGACGGAGGCCGCACCCGTGATCACGATCGGCCATGACATGGCCTTCGAAAATGCGCCGTGCTTCGCGCGCAGACGCGGAACGAAGCGGAATATCAGGAAGGCCGCCGGAACGGCGAGCATGAGTACGCCGATCGCGATCATGACATCGAACAGGTAGTGGATACCGAGCGGCGGCCATGTCGCGGGATCGAACGCGTTGAGGCCCTCCACAACGGTCGCCTCGCTGCCGCCCACAAGGAAACTGAGCGCGCCCGGGACCGCGACGGGACCGCCGAACACGAACGGCTCATCGCTCCCGGTACGTACCACGTCCTCCGCGGCGGCGAACTTCTCCGGCTCGTGCTGTGCGATATAGCGTGCGGAATCATCCCCCGTCGCCACCACTGCAAGGGAGAACACGAACGCGGCGATGATCGAAAAGACGAGCATCTTCTCGTAATGGCGGCGATGGGACGCATTCTTGTCCTTCCATCCTTTCCTTACGAACCGGAATGCCGCGAGCGCGGCGAACACGAATGCCGTCGTCGCATAATACGAAAGGATGGAATGTCCGGTGCGCGTGGGGACCGCGGCGTTCCACATCGCCGCCCATTGGTCGACTCCCGTGATCGCGCCGCCCGCGTCCGTGGAAAATCCCTGCGGCGCGCTCATCCACGCGTTCACGGTCGTGATGAAGAACGCCGACGCGCACGAGGCGACGACGATCGGCAGCGACGCAAGCCAGTGCGTCCATTTGCCCTTGAACCGGTCCCATGTGTACGCGTAGATGCCGAGGAAGATCGCCTCTATGAAGAACGCGAATGTTTCGATATAGAACGGAAGGATTACCACCCTGCTCACGATCGCCATAAACGGCGGCAGAAGCACGGCGAAGACCACGGCAAGGACCGTTCCCGAGATCGCGCCGGCCACGAAGAATGCCGCCATGGCGAACGTCCACCGCTGCGCCATCCGCGTGAAGTCGCCGTCCTTCCGCACGATCCCGATGAGTTCCGCAAGCGAGACGAGAAGCGGAATTCCCACGCCGAAGAGCGCAAAGAATATGTGGAATGCCATGGTGATGCCGAGAAATGCCCGGCCGAACGCGACGATGTCCATATTGTTAAGTATACCGTAAAAAAGTAAACTTATTGAATGGAGGAAGCGGAAAAGGCAAAGATCAAACGCACCATCCGGCGCACCCATATCCTGATCTGGGTCCTGCTCGGCATATCCGCGGCGCTCGCGGTATTCATCTATGTGCAGGGACTTCCGCCGCCGGCCGGCAAATATGATGAACTCGCGAAGTGTATCGCCGGGACCGGCGCCACGTTCTACGGTGCGTTCTGGTGCCCCGACTGCGCGGCGCAAAAGACGAAGTTCGGCACCGGCGCGCAATATCTCCCCTATCACGAATGCGCCCTGCCCGACAGGTCCGAAAATGCGGATTGCAAAGCCGCGGGTGTCCAGCATTATCCTACGTGGGTGTTCCCCGACGGCTCGCGGTCCGTCGGCACGCAGAACGTCTCGACGCTTGCAAAGAAGACCGGATGTCCGATGCCGACATAGGACCGTAAAAATGCGCGGACGAAACCAAGATCAAACCAATTTGATATAATACCAACAACCATCATGACCATGACCTCGCTTGTACAGCCCGCCATCGATATCGCCTCGTTCTTTACCGTGATCGCCGACGTGCTCATCGTCGTGCTCTTCGTCCTGCTGCTCACGCCGCTCCAGGAGAAAGGGATCGGCAAAAAGATCGCGCGGTTCTTCGGACGTCGCGCGATGCTCTTCTCGTTCCTTATCACCGCGGTCTCGGTCCTCGGAAGCCTCTTCTTCTCCAATGTCGCGAACTTCGCGCCGTGCCTGCTCTGCTGGATCCAGCGGGGCCTCCTTTACACCGAGGCAGTGATCCTCTTCGTCGCCATGCTCGCGCGCAAGGACGAGCGCGTACGGATGTACCAGCGCTTCGTCGAGAAGAGCTGTATCGCCCTTTCCGCCATCGGCTTCCCGATCGCCGCATACAACGTCTATCTTCAGCTCGGCGGCGGCGCGATCATCCCCTGCTCCGCCACCGGACCGGACTGCGCCTACGTCTACTTCATCCGGTTCGGCTACGTCACGATCCCCACGATGGCCCTCACCGCGTTCGCGCTCATCCTCGCCTTCATGCTCCTCAAGGACGACGCGGGCGTGAAAGAGGTGTAAGGCGAGGCGCGCTTGGAATTCTTCCGCGCCTGCGGTACAATCAAGCGGCCATGAAAAACACCTATACCAACCTCAAGAAACTTTCGGACAAGAACGGAGAGATCGAGTTCCAGGCGGAGATCGGCATGGAAGAGCTCGAAGTGTATTCGTTGAAGGAGCTCTCGCACTATGCGGCGGAGCTTGCGCTTCCCGGATTCCGCAAGGGCAAAGTGCCGGATAACCTCGTGCGCGAGCACATCGGCGAGATGGAACTGCTCGAGGGCGCGGCGAACGAGGCGCTCCGCGACGCCATGCAAGAGATCGTCACCGACGAATCGCTCGCCGTCCTCGGACGGCCCGAACTCACGATCACGAAGATCGCGCCGAAGAACCCGCTCGAGTTCAAGATCCGGTTCGCGCTCGCACCGGAAATATCGCTCCCCGATTACCGGAAGATCGGCAGGACCGTTTCGGAGATCAAGGAGGAACTCGCGACGACCGACAAGGAGATCGACGAGGCGATCGCGCGCATCCGCGAAATGATCGCCGGCGTCAATGCACCGGAAGGCGAAAAGAAGGAGCTCCCGCCCCTCACCGATGAGGACGTGAAGAAGTTCGGCCCGTTCGAGAACGTTGCGGCATTCCGCGCGGAGATCGCCCGCAACCTTGGGCAGGAAAAGGCGTCGCTCGCGAAGGACCGCAAGCGCGAGGAGATGATCAAGCAGATCGTCGCGCACACGAAGGCGAAGATCCCTCCGATGCTTGTCGAGCAGGAATTCCATGAGTTCTTGGGGGACCGCGACCGCCGGATCGAGGAAGCGGGGCTTTCGCTCGAGGAATATCTGAAGACGACCGGCAAGACCGCGGAAGCGCTCGACAAGGAGGAGCGCGCCCTCATCGAAGAGGACATCAAAACGAGCCTCGTGATCCAGGAGATCCGCAAGAAAGAGGAACTTGCCCCCTCGGAGCGGGACATACAGATCGCGATAGCCCACCTGAAGATGCGTTACCCCGAACGCGACGAAGTCTCGCTCCGCCGCACCGCGGAAGCGATGGGGCTGCAGGAGCAATTATTCGCGATGCTTGAAGAAGGGAAGAAGGAAGAAAGGGAAGAAGCAAAGAAGGAGAGCGAAGACAAGGAGGAAGAAAAAGCGGAATAAGGTGTAGTAACCACTATGGATATTAAAAACAAGGTGGCGATAGTGACGGGAGCCTCGGAAGGCATCGGAAAGGCGATCGCGGAAAAGCTGGCCAAAGAGGGCGCCAAGGTGGTGCTTGCGGCGCGTTCGGACGACAAACTTGCGGCGCTCGCCCACGAGCTGCCGGGATCAGTGGTGGTGCGCACCGATATGGGCGACCAGAACGAGATACAGAATCTCATCGATAGGACCATGGAGATCCACGGCCGCATCGACATTCTTGTGAACAATGCCGGGCAGGGCATGGTGGGCCCGGTGGAAGGCGTGGATATTGACAAGTACCGCCGGATCATCGATCTCAATGTGATCGGGCCGCTGTTCGCGATGGAACTCGCGATCCCCCACATGCGCGCGCAGGGCGGCGGCATGATCGTGAATATCAGCTCGAGCGTCTCGAAGAATTATTACCCCATGCTCGGCGCTTATGCGTCGACGAAGTACGCGTTGAACGCGCTTTCACTTACCGCGCGGGCGGAGCTCAAGAAAGACAACATCATCGTGAGCGTCATGCATCCCAAACTGACCGCGACGAACTTCGGCAAGAATGCGCTCGGCGGCCGCGACGGTTCCGCGCATCGGCCGGACCTCACCGGCATGGAAGTGGACACCGCGGAACAGGTCGCGGACAAAACCATCGAACTCATAGGATCTGAAGCGGCGGAAGCGGAGATGTGATAGGATAAGCTCATGCTTATCGACGACGTAAAGATCAGGGTCTCCGCAGGACACGGAGGCAAGGGCGCAGTGGCGTTCAATAAGACATTGATGAGCCTCGGACCCGCGGGCGGGAGCGGCGGCCTCGGCGGGAGCATCTATCTTTTGGGCGTCTCCGACCTTTCGGCGCTCGGGCAGTTCCGCTTCAAAAAGGAATTCGCCGCAGAGGATGGCCGCGAAGGCCGCGGTCAGTTCCGCGACGGATACGACGCCGAAGACCTCATTTTGAAAGTGCCTGTCGGTACGGTCGCTCACAACCTTACGACCGGCGCCGACGTCGAGGTCTCCAAGGTGGATGAAAAGATACTGGTGGCGAAGGGCGGCAAGGGCGGCAAGGGCAACTTCCAGTTCCGGTCGTCGCGCAACACCACCCCGAAGCAATCCCAGCCGGGACTGCCCGGCGAGTCGTTCGATTTCCGCCTCGAGCTCAAGTTTATTGCGGACGTCGGCTTCGTCGGCCTGCCGAACGTCGGCAAATCGAGCCTTCTCAATGTGCTTACGAACGCGCAGAGCAAGGTGGCAAACTATGCGTTCACCACGCTCGAGCCGAACCTCGGTACCTATTACGAATTGATTCTCGCCGATATCCCGGGGCTTATTGAGGGTTCCTCGAACGGCAAAGGGCTCGGTACGAAGTTCCTCCGCCACATCGAGCGCACCAAAACGCTCTTCCATTTCATCTCCGCCGAATCCCCCGACCCCGTCGGCGATTACGAGACGATCCGCGCCGAGCTCGGCGCCTACAGCAAGGTGCTTCTTGAGAAGCCCGAACATATCTTCCTCAGCAAATCCGACGTGGTGATCGACGAGAAAGAACTGAAAGCGAAGCTCGCGAAATTGAAAAAACTCGACAAGGGCGCCATCGCCATCTCGATCGTGGACGACGAGAGCGTCAAGCAGGTGCAGAAGATCCTCAACAAGATCAAAGCGGGGAAATAATTTAAGAAAATAATAGGGCGGCATCTCCGATGGAAGATGTCGCCCTTTTACATGTGGCGCCTTGTGGGCGAACACGCACATGTCATGGATTCGCCTTGGTGGGCCGTTACCCCGCCAACTAGCCAGACTCTTGGCCGCTGAACGCCCTAAGGCGTAAATTGATTACTGGCGACCAATCGGAATCTTTATAAAGCCTAGCAAAGATAACTCCCACTCGTCAAATAATAGAAAGGCTTCGTAAATATTTCGGCGCGATAAAATATGGCGATAATCCTCTTTTGAATAAGATCGCCACATTTTTCTTTTTTGTCGGAGCTTCCCGAAGGGAATCACGGAGGCGCGAAGGCGCCGAGTGCTTAGGCAAAAAATCAGCAGATTTTTATGCCGTCCCTGAGGGGAGTTCCGAAAAAAAGAAAAATGTGACAAATTATCAAAAAAGTATTATACTGTGTACACGACGCGCCAAACGCGCGTTCTTATTATGTATCGTGCGGTTTCGCCGCTTATCATCCCATGCCCAATAACGAAGTGATCCTCAGATTCAATAATGTCTCGTTCGAATACGGGAAGAAAAAGATCCTCGACGAGGCCACGTTTTCGGTGCGCCGTGGCGCGAAGCTCACCCTGATGGGCCAGAACGGCGCCGGCAAGAGCACCATGTTCCAGATGATCACCGGCAATCTGACCGTGGAAGAGGGCGATATCATCATCGAAAAGGATCTCACCATGGGCATCGCGAAGCAGGTGATCCCCCGTGCGCAAATGGATTGGACCGTCCTGGAGTTCTTCGAGGACGCGTTCGCGCCGAAGAAGATCTACGACATCGAACCGCGCATCAAGAAGGTGCTCGACGTCGTGAACCTTTCGGCGCCCCTGGACCGCGCGCTCAAGACGTTCTCCGGCGGCCAGCAGGCGCGCCTCCTCCTTGCGCAGGCGATCATCACCGATCCCGACGTGCTGCTCCTCGACGAGCCGACGAACAACCTCGACAAGGAAGGCATCGCGCACCTCACGCAGTTCATCATCGATTCGCCAAAGACGTGCATCGTCATTTCCCACGACGCGGAATTCCTGAACTCGTTCACGCAGGGTGTCATTTATCTCGACGTCTTCACGCATAAGATCGAACAGTACGTCGGCAACTATCTGGATGTGGTCGAGGAGATCAAGGCGCGGCTCGAACGCGAGCGCATGAAGAGCGCACGCATCGAGAAAGACATACAACACCGCAAGGACCAGGCGAATTTCTTCGCACAGAAGGGCGGCCACATGCGCGACGTCGCGCGGAAGATGTGGGAGAAGATCGACGAGCTCCAGGAGGAGATCCCCGACGCACGCCAGGAGGACCGCACCATCCGCAGTTTTGCCATCCCCTGTCAGGAGGACCTCTCCGGCCGCATCCTCGAACTGACCTCGGTGTCGGTCGTGAAAAATCACAAAGCGACCGCGAAAAAGATAAATATCACATTGAAGAAGAACGAGCGGCTTCACCTCATCGGCCCGAACGGCATCGGCAAGACGACGCTCCTCGAGGCGCTTGCCACCGGCAAGGCCAAGGGCGAGACGCTCGAGCCGGGCATCCGCATCGGCTATTACCGCCAGGATTTCTCCACACTCGACTTCAACGAGACCGTCTGGGACACACTCGCACGCGCCATGCGTGAAGGCGATCATGAACGGCTGCGTTCGTGCGCGGCGGGATTCCTCATCGATGCCGAACTTTTGAAGCAGAAGGTGGGAGCGCTCTCCGAGGGTCAGAAAGGCCTCGTCGCTTTCGCCAAGCTCTCCCTCGAGGCGCCGGGCCTCCTCATCCTCGATGAGCCGACCAACCACATCAACTTCCGCCACATTCCGGTGATCGCGCAGGCGCTCGACCGCTATCAGGGCGCGATGATCCTCGTGAGCCACGTGCCCGACTTCGTAAAACAGATCAAAATCGACTACACCCTCGACCTCGGAGCGCTCTAAAAGCGCTTATTTTTCTTGATTTTTGAGGTGTTTGACAAATTCTGCGGAAAGAGTATAATTATCCTCAGTAACGCTAAGGGATGGATTTGACGCGAAGCGAGCCAGAGGAGGCTTTGCATGCTGTCAATTTTGTACTCCCCTAGCGTAGAAAGGCCGAAGTCCGATCGGCCAACGATCGGGAAGACCCATCCGGGTCGGAATGGAGTCATAACGGCATGCTGACACAATGGCGATGAGTAGTTCCCGGAGGAAGACCGGGACAACCGAATAAGGCAAATCCAGGTTTTAAGTATTTCCTGGATCAGGAGCCTGCGACCCAATCCTGTAAAACAAAAAAAAGACGATGTCTTGTCCCCGTTTGAACTTATCAAATGGAGAGCCACGAGGGAGCAGAACCTCAATCAACATCAGCGGGCGAGTTACTTCAATGTAACCGCCCGCTACCCATTTTTATATACTTAGTGCCCCTTCGTGGATCCGCCGGGAGTTGCACCCGGATCCCTATTTGTCAAAGATAGTATTCTACTATTGAACTACGGACCCGGATCCATTGGGGCCGCATCAGTATAGGAAAAAGAGATAAAGAAAAACTCAAGAAAACATGAACGGCCACTTACGTGGCCGTTCATGCGACAAATAGAGATTTATGATCCGCAGCATTTGCAGAACACTATCTTGTGATCATAATATCATCGACACTCAACAAGTCAAATATTATTTAATGATTTTTTAATCATTCAAAACAACTACTCCACTGCTTCTTTCTCCAATTCCAAACACACCGAATTGATGCAGTAGCGCTTGCCGCCTTTTTCGGCCGGACCGTCGTCAAAGACGTGGCCAAGATGCGCGCCGCAGTTCTTGCAGATGACCTCCGTGCGGCTCATGCCGCCGCTGTTGTCCGTGCGCAACTCGACATTCGTGAGATTCGCCGGCTCGGTGAAACTCGGCCATCCGGTACCGGAGTCGAACTTGGTGTCCGAAGAAAAAAGCTCGGTACCGCACACGGCACACTTATACATCCCCTTTGAGTGCTCGTTCACGTATTTGCCGGTGAACGGCGCCTCGGTGCCGCCCCCGCGCGCCACTTCTTT
>JARLIC010000123.1 GCA_031291905.1 Minisyncoccota bacterium | reverse complement strand
CGTGGCACGGCGCGACACAACACAACACGATGCAAAATTCTCTATATATTGCGCGGATGATAAACATTTCTCGTGGCCTGGCTATGCCGGCTCAGTCTTGACCTTTTGGATTTCGTCCAACTCTTTCCGGAGCGTCTGAACTTCCGCTTCGAGCTCTTTGATCCTGGCTAGAAGAGTCTCGTGGGTCGACCTGCCGGAGTTTCCGAGCGAATCGGGCTTCGACTTGTACCACGACTTGAGCATCGTCGCCCGATGCCGCCAACATCTGTAGCCGGCCCCGTCACGCCACCCGGAACCAGCACAGAGTTTTCCCTTCTTCTTCCCCGATATGTAGATGAAGTCGCAGGATCCTTTGTCCTGCTTTGGATCGCCTGTGTTTTCCGCGTTGTTGGCCATTTGCTATCTGAGAACGTATGCTTAAACGATGAAGTAACGCTTATTATTAAGAGAACAATAAGTATATAATTTAAGCATGGCAGAGGGAAGACCGAAGGAAACGCTTGTGCAATACGACGAACCCGTCGAAGCCCCCATAGGCGACGAAAAGTCCTTAAGCGCGCGCATCCTTCCGAGTATTCTAAGGAGACTGACGAGCCGATGTAGGCGCGATAAAGAAGAAGACGCAGTTGCCGCCGCTCGAGTCGAAGCCTTATTGCGAGGACATCCTCAACAACATCCTCCCGCCGCGCGAGTGGATCGAGAATGGTAAGGCCTCTTTTGCTGAATACGACCTGTGCTAGGAGTGCACTACATCCAGTACGTCTCTCACAAACCTGCCGAGCGCGAGGATATGATGACCTTGACAAGAGAGCTGGACCGGAAGCTTACGGAACGGCAGGCGCGGGACAATGGGATATGTCCGGTCAGAGAAGAACTCTACTCCCAGTGCTTCGACGAGCTCATCCGGCAGGTCACGATCAATAGTCCGGAGAGAGGCGCGCTGCTGTACAGAGTGAGGGAAGACATAAGGATGACGGTGTCGTCCTATCAGACGCTATATCAAAGGTACGTCGTTGCGCCAATAATTCGGATAGCGCGGTGGTGTTCGGAATAAGGAAGCAGATACAGGCGCAATACGGCATGGAGGAGTTGAGACGAAAGAAGAAAGAGCTTGAGGAAAAGAAGCTGCGGCTGGAAAATCGCGAGGTCGAGCTGCGCAACAAGATTGATGCTATCGAAAAGAAGAACAAGGAGAAACGCAAAATCGACGAGGAACGTCGAAAGGCTGAGGATGAATTCCTGAAGTACCAGGAGAACCACTTGAGCCAGATGCTGAACACCCTCCAGGAGGGGAGCGTATCGAAATGACCGATCCCGACATTTATTATCGCCCCACTTCATGCACTGTTGCGCGGCTCCTATCTCGATAGATGCATTTTGAATGTGAGCGCAGCGATCTCATAAT
>JARLIC010000122.1 GCA_031291905.1 Minisyncoccota bacterium | reverse complement strand
TTTTCCTACGAGATCGATTCCCAGGGCCTTATCATGGACGATCTTCAGATCGGGAGCGGCAAGTGGGATTCCTACTTCAGCGCCATACATGATGCGGGAGTGAAGAACATTCCGACCATCGCCTATTTCGACGCCGACGGCATTTACGCCCTCCTTTCGGACGCTCCTACCCGCCAGGCGGCGGAGGATACGATCGCTCAACTTGTAAAGGGAAGGGGGTTCGACGGCATCGATATCGACTTCGAGGGCATGTCGCCCGCCACGCGTCCCTATTATTCGCTCTTTATACAGGGGCTTGCCATACGTCTGCATCCGCAGGGAGAGACCCTCACCTGCACCGTGGTGCCGCGTACGCCGCCATCTTCGCTTTACGTGACGGTTCCCAAGAACATCGTTTACCCCGAAGATTATACGGTGCTCAATAAATACTGCGACGAGGTCCGTCTTATGGCCTACGACCAGGAGGGTGTGGATCTTAAGCTTGATGCCACAAAGGGCGGTGACGGCACGCTCTATGCGCCCGTGGCCGACCCGGATTGGGTGAAGAAGGTCGTCACGCTTGCGCTCCAGTCGATCAGTCCCAAGAAGATCATGCTTGGCATCCCGACCTACGGTTATGAATACGAGGTCGCATGGGCGAACAATGTCACGATCTACCAGCGTGTGCGGGCCTTCGATTACTTCGACGCGATGGACCGGGCCGATTCGGTGGGTGTTTCCCCGACGCGGAACAATGCCGGCGAGCTTCAATTCACCTTCGCTTCCAGCACCTATATCCAGAAATCGGCGGCACTCACCTTTATGGAGTCGTCCACCCAGCCTACGATACTTATGAACCCGAACCCGAACGCCACCACGACCTTCTTTGTGTCGTTCCCCGATGCGCAGTCGGAAATGGACAAGGTGAAGCTTGCCCAGCAGTACGGATTGCGCGGAGTGATGTTCTTTAAAGCTGACGGACAGATGGACCCTGCGATCTGGAACCTGTTGCCGTAGTTATCATTGCTTTGGTCGCCATAGCGACCGCCTCATCGGAGACGCTCTTAGGGGAAACCGCGGCCATGGCCACCGCGCTGTCCTGAAGTACCACGATTTTCGCGATATGGGCGCCAAAGATCAATGCATCGGCCTTCGAATCCATCCATATGTCGATATTGTTCATGAGCCGCTTGCTCATGCGGTCGTCCACGGTAAAGACCTTATCGCCAAAAAGGGAGGGGATAATGACCTTCGTCCCGAACGGGAGGAGGTTGGTCGCCACCACACCGTCGTGGACGTAAGACCCGTCCGCCGTAATGAACGGCGTATCGTCGGTCTCCTCCTCGACGCTCGTGTATGCGGTAACCTTGAGATTCAAGGTCTTTGGGGCAGGAATGGCGGCTTTTGCGGCCGGATCCTGCGTGATTATTGCCTGGGTGACTAGGTGAGGAACGGCGAACGCCACCATGGCGGTCAGCGCGATTCCCCACGTGCGTATGTGAATACTCATAATAGTTACCTCCCAATGGAAAAGCCCCTCGCGGGGCATAGCATGTTTCCTATTAGGTTGTACCCCAATACTACCACCGGAGGGGTCAAAAAGTCAATGGAGGGGTCAAGGGCCCGTGGGCGGGGCGAGCGGGAAAGTCAAGACCCCGGAAAGCGATTCTCTACAAGCCATGTAAATGCTGGGTTTTTTAGGTATGGAGGCAAACGTGGTAAGATGGTGGCATGACCAACTCGTCCAAACCCTCAAAATTCCCAAAACCGGGGGTCGGCACCTCGTGGGAGCACGTCGCCGAGTGGTACGACCGCCTGCTTGAGGGCGACGGAGCCGGAACATACCAAAAAGAGCTCATTTTGCCCAACCTTTTGCGGCTGATGAACCTCAAAAAGAGCGACCGGGTCCTCGATCTGGCCTGCGGGCAGGGCTTTTTCGCCCGCGAGTTCGTAAAAACCGCCTCCAAGGTGACGGGAGCCGACGCCTCGAAGGCACTCATCGCCCGGGCGAAGGAGCGGGAGCGGGGGATCGACTGGCATGTGGCGATGGCGGACAGCCTTCCTTTCCTTGGCGCCGGGAGCATCGATAAGGCGGTGATCGTACTCGCGCTCCAGAATATCGACGATATGGGGGCGGTCTTCAGGGAGTGTGCCCGGGTCATAAAGCCAGGCGGCATGCTGTTTTTCGTATTGAACCACCCCGCATTCCGCATCCCCAAGGCGAGCGGCTGGGGCTGGGACGAAAAAGAGAAGGTCCAGTACCGCCGTGTGGACCGTTACCTTTCCGAGCTGAAAGTGCCGATCGACATGCATCCGGGCCAAAAATCGGGCGGCGGGCAGACGCTTTCGTTCCACCGGCCTCTCCAGTCCTACTTCAAAGCGCTCGGCAAGGCCGGGTTCGGCGTGGTCGGCATGGAAGAATGGAACTCGCACAAAAAGAGCGAACCCGGGCCGAGAGCGGTCGCGGAAGACAGGGCAAGGAAGGAGATCCCGCTGTTCCTATGCTTTGTCTGCAGGAATATTGCCGTTGGCGGAGGGCTTGAATAGCGTGACCCGGTCCCGGCCGGCCTCTTTCGATTCGTAAAGCGCTTCGTCGGCGCGTCCGACCATGTCGGTAAGGTTGTCGATCGTCTCTCCCGGCTGCAGGAGCGTGATGCCCCCGCTGAAGCTGATCCTCCGCGGTTCCCCGCCGATCTCGGTAGTGAATCCGAAGCGCGGGCGCGGGGGATCGGCGTCGTGATCGAAGAATTTGTTGATGATCCGCTCCGTGGCACCGTTCATGATGACCACGAATTCGTCGCCGCCCATGCGCGCCACCACGTCGTACTCCCGCATGGAACGGGTAAGGAACTCCCCGGCTTCGCGGATGACGCGGTCTCCTTCGAGATGGCCGTACCGGTCGTTGATCCCTTTGAATCCGTCGATGTCGAGGTCGAGGACCGCGACATTCTTCGTCTTCTGCTCCGCATCGCGCTTTTCGGGGCGCCCTTCTTTGTTCGGTTCGGGCATGACGATCCGCGCCGCCTTTTCCAGACCGCGGCGGTTGTATAGGCCGGTCAGGGAATCGGTGATGGCCTCTTTTTCCAGCTCCGCAATGCGGCGGTCGCGTTCGGCGAGTTCGCTCTCGAGTTCTTCCACGGTCCTTCGTTCCTGTCCTTCGAATCTCATGATGATAGTAGTGTA
>JARLIC010000121.1 GCA_031291905.1 Minisyncoccota bacterium | reverse complement strand
CATGTGTTGCGCACCCAATTTCGAGAACAGTCGAGAAGCCTTTGGACGTTCATATCGTAACTCCTCGAGCAGTAAATAATATAAAGAAAAGAAGATCATGGCTTACTACGGCCTCGGACTCGAAACGGCGATCAAGAAGCTGAACTTCGAGTTTAGATTGGCATTGAAGAAGCGCGGCGGGGGCGATTTCCACTCGCTGTCGGCAATCTTCCGCGCCTACGACACAAACCGGAACAAGAAGCTGGAAGAAACCGAGTTTGAAGCGGCCCTCGCCCAGATCGGGTATCCTCTCTCCTTCACCTTAGATTAGACTCTTCCCGAAGAAGGTGGAACTGCAGGCGCTGATGAAGTATTATGACACCAGCGGCGACGGCTGCATTTCCTACGAAGAGTTCATCCGCGGCCTCCGGTACGGTCCGAGGACGAGAAAATCCGTAGGGAGCCCATGAACGAGCGACGTGCCCGGATTATTGCCAAGGTTTTCGTCACGCTGGACCGCGACGCCTCGGGCAAACTCACCGTTGAAGACATCGGTATCCTTTGAAGCGATCTGGTGTAGTCAAAATATATTCGGTGGAGAAGAACAAGGACTTCTTGTCGGGGAAGAAGACGAAGGAGCAGATATTGGGCGAGTTCCTCAACAACTTCGAGGGCGCGATGGGCAACAAGGACGGAATCGTTACGAAGGACGAGTTCTTCGACTACTACACGGACCTGTCCACGTCGATAACCAACGACGACCTCTTTGTCGCGATGGTGGAAAGCGCCTGGAATCTCGCAGAGGACGAGAGTGCCCCCGAGTTCCAGAAACGTCTCGGCCAGCTCGAGGCCACCGTCAGGCTCAAGCTCCAGTCCATGTCCAAGGGAAAGGACGAGACCTATCTCAGGAAGCTGTTCAACGACTTCGACAAGAGCAAGAGCGACACGATAACGCTGGACGAGTTCGACGCAATGGTGCACAAGCTGGGCGTGGCCACCGAGCGGAAGTACCTAACAGCGCTGTTCAGCAAGATGGACACGAAGAAAATCGGGGTCGCTGCGTTCATCGACTTCGCCGGCTTCGTTGCGGGTAGTCCAAAGAAAATGTAACTGCGCTGCCCGAATGACACTTACAAAATATATTGCGCGGATACAATCGAACTCAGGATGTGTGAGCGAACCGTCGCGTACTG
>JARLIC010000120.1 GCA_031291905.1 Minisyncoccota bacterium | reverse complement strand
TATCAGTCGGGCCGCAGGGAATCGAACCCTGTCTACCTGCTCCCAAAGCAGGCGTACTACCGGTATACGACGGCCCGATTTCAGAACCTACTTAAAATATCTCATTTGAGAATAATAAGCAATTTACTTAAGAAATTTTAGAATCTTTTAATAATGTTTTTGTTATGCTCTTTTGTATGACAAGAACCGATAAAAATTTTGCCATAAAACTCCGCAGAGAAGGGAAGACCTATGGAGAAATAGATAAAATTCTAGGCCATATTTCTAAATCCACCCTTACGTTGTGGCTGAAAGATGTGAGTGGGATTGATGAGTTAAATTTGCTCAAGGGTAGGGCTCGGTCACGCTTTATTGCAGGACAACGGCGCCATGAAAGAAAACTCAGGCTAATTAAATCTATTCTTGAGGAAAGCAAAGGCGAGGGTCAAGCATTATTGGAAAACCCACTATTTTTGTTGGGTCTTTCCCTTTATTGGGCGGAGGGTGATAAGCATATTGCGGAAAGGGTGAAATTTACCAATGCCGATGAACGGATGATCATATTAATGATGCGATGGTTTCGTGAAATATGTAAGGTGCCGGAGAAAAAGTTTCGGATTGCGCTTCACATTCACAGTCTTCATGTTGCAAAGGACGTAAAGCAATTTTGGGTAAAGGTAACCGGCATACCAGGAGAACAATTTCAGAAAATTTATATCAAAAAAACTTCATTGCGTCACAGAAAGAATATACTGTACAATGGTACGTGTGCAATTGTGGTATGTGACAAGAATCTATTTAGAAGGATTTCCGGTTGGAAATTGGCTCTTATAGATCATTTCACCCCCCCGTAGTTCAATGGATAGAAAGAGGGACTTCTAATCCCTAGATGTAGGTTCGATTCCTACCGGGGGGACTGACAAAAATTGCGGTGCCGCGAAGTAGAATCGAACTACTGTACTCCGCTCTTCAGGCGGATGCTCTACCATTGAGCTATCGCGGCGAACTCACGACTTAGAATAAAAGATTAAGGTGGGAAAGTAAAGAAAAGGCTTCTTGAATGGTTTCGAGGGGCTCTCGGAGCCGCGTAGGCGGCGAGAGGGGAGGTGCGCACCCAGCAGGGTGCGACACCGTACCCGAGAAATCGTTCAAGAAGCCTTTTCTTACTTCTGCATCTTCAGTGTGATCCTCTTCTCCTCGTTCTTCACCTGGTCGATGACGAACGGATAGGTCTGACCGACGGCGAGCGCTTTCTTCATCTCTTCCTGTCCGCCGAATTCGGAAATATGGACCATGCCCTGCAGATCGCCGTCGAGCGCGACCACCGCGCCGAACGGATTGAACTTGTAGACTTTGCCCTGGACCATCGCGCCGGATTTGATCTCCGGGCTGAGTTTGGTCCACGGGTCCTCCTTGAGCGCCTTCAATGAAAGGAACACGCGGCCCTCCTTGATGTCGATGATCTTCGCCTTGATCTGGTCGTTGATCTTCACGAGCTCCTTCGGGCTGTCGATGAGTTTGTAGTCGAGCTCCGAGATGTGGATCATGCCTTCGATCTGCGGGTTGTCGGTGAAGCGGACGAACACGCCGAAGTCGGCGACGCCGGACACCATGCAATCGACGACCTGGCCGGCGGTATAGGCACTCAACAATTCCTTGACGTTCGCCGAGAGCACTTCGCGCTCGGACACGATCACTTTGTTGGTGCGCGGGTTGGCGTCGATGATCTTCACGCTCAATTCCTCGCCGACGAACTTCTTGAGCTCTTCCGCGATGCGCGTGCGGTCGCCGTCCGGAACTTTTGGATAGTGCTCCAGCGAGAGCTGGGAGACGGGGAGGAACGCTTTGAGCTCGCCCGCGACGGTGGTCATAAGGCCGCCCGCGTTCGCGGCGACGATCTTCGCTTTGATCACCTCGCCGGATTCGGTGAGTTCCTTCACGAGGGCCCAGAGCTTCTGCTTGCCCGCTTCGGAGAGCGAAAGTTCAATGAGGCCTTCCTCGCCGTCGAGCATCACGATCTTCGCCTGAAGGGCGTCGCCGGGCTTAAGGTTGCGCATTGCCTCGCGCGCATTCAGTATCTCCGCGCCGTAGACGATGCCCGTGCCGAAACGGCCCATATCGAAATAGGCCTTGCGGGGGAACTTCTTGATGAGGGTCGCCTCTATGACGGTCCCTTCTTTCGGCCATGACGCCGTGGAAAGGTCGGTCTTAAGCGCCGTTGCGACGCCTGCGGCTTTGGGTTCTTCGGATTGTGGCATACGCATGATTATAGAGGAGATTCGTGTTTTTGCAAGGGCTCGCAAGCCCTTGCAAAAACAGACTTCATATTGTCGGGGGAAATAAAAAGGGTCGGGGCAAGTTGCCGCGACCCGGTTTTCGATAACATTCGCTCAAACGGCGTTCCTGGTGTGCTCGCCCCGCGGATAGCCCACTACCACATCCCCAAGGAGCAATTTGCCCGCTTCTTTGCCGGCGCCTTCGCGCAACCGGTATTCCCTCGGGCGCCCGAGATTGATCAGCTCGAGCTCCTCGGCAATGGAGTGTTTGAACCCCCTTTCAGCGAGTGCCTCCAGGACGGGTACCATCTCCGCGGGAATCGTCCTTGTCGGATCCTTTTCGGGATCGAATATGAGATGGAACTTCTCCTTCTCGTCCACCCGCTCGTTCCCGGGCCTGGCGATCTTCTCCATCGCACTCCTCACGTCGGCCGGGTTTTCGCCCTCGATCGCCTTTGTAATGAGCGCCCCCGCGATCGCCCGCTCGAGGTTGGGATGTTTCGATCCCTCCTGTAACGCGATGTCCGTCGCGGCGGCGATGATGAACTTCAGTTTCTTCTCGTCGATCATATACCACCTCTCCCCGTAAATACGGTCTTGTACTGTTATAACACCCACAAAAAGCAGGGTCAATGTCGTCGTGCGACCGTCGGAATCCTGCTGGAAATTTGCCCCAAACTCTGCTAATATATCCCTATATGGTGATCAATTATTTCGGGAACGGCTGCTTTCGATTGCAGAGCGGCGAAACGTCGGTGCTCGTGAATCCGGAGAACAACCGACTGAAGGCGGATGTCACGCTTCGGACACTCGTGTCTACCGCGTCGGCCGATATCGCGGCTGCGGCGGCGATATCGGAAGGGGATTCCGGCCTTTCGGTCTCGTTTCCCGGCGAGTACGAAGAGAAGGAGATCGAGATATTGGGATTTCCCATCGCGGGAGAGTCCACCGAGAAGTTTTTAAAGACGGCATATTGCCTCCTTTGGGAGGGAATGAAGTTCGTGTTCCTCGGGCACCTGTCCCAGCCGATCGACGCCTCGCTTATGGAGGAGTTCGCGGAGCCGGACGTGCTTTTCCTGCCGATAGGCGGCGGTCATTTCCTTGAGCCGGAGGTTGCGGCGCGCATCGCGAAGCAGTTGGAGGCGAAGGTCGTCATCCCGAGCTTCTATAAAGACCCCGCGGCGTTCCTCAAGGCGCTCGGGACGAAGGGCGAGGAGGCGGAAAAGTTCGTGTTCAAGCAGAAGGATATTGTGGGCGACAAAGGCCGTGCGATCGTGCTGAAGGAGAATTAGAGAATGGAAGGGAACCGCGTCGGGGAACTTCTTAACAGGCTTCAGTCGCTCGACGAGCCGACGAAGCGCAAGGTGCTCGTGGGAGCAACGGCAGTGATCATGATCGTGGTGGTGTTCGTGTGGATCGCCTATTTCAATACCATCGTCATTCCGTCGGCGACGCAGGCGAGTCAGGCGAGTTCGACGACCTCGACGGCGAGCGCCGCGTCCGCGCCGGCCGGTCCGGGATTCTGGAAGGGATTGGTGGCGGGATTCGAGGGGATCGGCACCATGTTGTTCCACGGCGGACACGAGACGATACAACCTTCACATTAATTGACTGCAAATAATCGGTTATCATTATATCCATGGCAGAGAACGAACCCATAGAAATAACTTCGGAGCTCGGTAAATCCTATCTCGACTACGCGATGTCGGTGATCGTTTCGCGCGCCCTGCCGGATGTGCGCGACGGCATGAAGCCGGTGCACCGCCGCGTGCTGTGGGCGATGTGGGACATGGGCGTCGTGTCCACCGCAAAGTTCAGAAAGTCGGCGTACGTCGTCGGTGAGACGATGGCGAAGTACCATCCGCACGGCGATTCCTCCATATATGACGCCATGGTGCGTATGGCGCAGGATTTCTCGCTGCGCTATCCGCTCGTGAGGGGACAGGGTAACTTCGGTTCCGTCGACGGCGATCCTCCGGCGGCCATGCGTTACACGGAGGCGAAGCTCGCCGCGATGGCGGACGAGATGCTGATCGATATCGAAAAGGAGACGGTGGATTGGGCGCCGAACTACGATGCGACGCGCAACGAGCCGATGACGCTCCCGGCGAAGCTGCCGAACCTGCTTTTGAACGGCGCGGTCGGCATCGCGGTCGGCATGGCCACGAACATCCCGCCGCACAACCTGGGCGAGGTGGTGGATGCCATCCTGCACCTTGCCGACAACCCGGATGCGACGAGCGAGGACCTCACCGAGTTCATCAAAGGCCCCGATTTTCCGACGGGCGGCATCATTTACGATACGAAGGCGATCAGGGAGACCTATGTCACCGGCAGGGGCGCGGTGCTTACGCGCGCCAAGGCGGAGATAGTAGAGAAGAAGAACAGCCGTCAGTTCGATATCGTC
>JARLIC010000119.1 GCA_031291905.1 Minisyncoccota bacterium | reverse complement strand
CCAAAACCCCAAAACCCCAAAACCCCAAAACCCCAAAACCCCTAACACCAGGACTCGGACCGTGGACGTCAGTGTAACTCGGCTGGGAAGGGATCATAAAAATAAGCGAATAACACAATAAAATGGGCTGCGGACCGTTCAAGTCTGCGGGCGACAAGACTGGGAAGGAGGGCGAGAAGCCCGGCAAAGAGGCCAAGACCGACGCCAAGCCCGGCGACCCCGCCAAGCCGGAGACCAAGAAGGAGGACAATAAGGATAACAAAGAGAAGGAGAAAGACGAGCGCAAAGACAAGGACAAGACGAAGGACGGGTTGGACGGCAAGGATAAAGACAAAGACAAGCTCGGACCAGACGCCAAGAAGGAGTCAAAAAAGGACTCGCCCGCCCCGCTTTCGATTAACAAGGAGGAAGGCAAAGGGAAGGAGAAGGAAGGGAAACAGCAGGAGGGCGATATGAAATTCGGGTTCCTGAGCGATGCGGCTGCGGCGGCGGCCAACTCGCGGAAGGACCCGGCCAAGAAGGACAGCGGACGCAACCACATCGAAAAGGCCGTCGAGATCGGCGGTTCTGGAAACGACAAGAAGAAAGACCGATTGGTGAAGATCACGGCGGATGAGAGCGGCGGGAAGGCCCCCACGTTTTCGGAGAAGGCCGGCAAGCCGCAGGAGAAGGAGAAGGAGAAGGAGAAGGAGAAGGAGAAGGAGAAGGAGAAGGAGAAGGAGAAGGAGAAGGTGCACGAGTTCTTCGAGGAACGCAAGTCGGATAACAAGCGGCCGGACAAGAACGCTCACGACAACGAGGAGAAGCACAAGGCTCCGAAGAAGCCCCCACAGAAAGAGGAGAAGAAGGACCCCAAACAGGCCCTAACTGCCCTGGGCTACAACTTTGCGGAAATGATGCAGCCGGAGGACGACGAGCCGGAGACTGGCTCGCACCCTGTGGGCAAGCTTGTAGTCGCAGGCGGCGATGGGACGGCGGCGGAGGGCAAGAAGGAGCAGCTGATGACCGACGACAAGCCTGACGGCCAGGACGACCCCGCTAAGGCTGTGAAGCTAAGCAAGAAGAACCCCGACGGCGAGGCGAGGAAGGAACCTGCGGGGAAAAAGTCGAAGAAGAAGTAAGTGCCGCTGGTGTGCATATTTTACTTTCTCACGCACACGCACTAAAGAACATCGGGTCCTCGGACTCGCACTGTTCTGGGGTTTTGGGGTTTTGGGGTTTTGGGGTTTT
>JARLIC010000118.1 GCA_031291905.1 Minisyncoccota bacterium | reverse complement strand
GCCTTCGTCGAAGTCTGGGTCGCTATGTACTGTGCGAGTGCCTGCTGTATGCGCGTGTCGGTGGGCCAGTTGGCGAGAATATGCTGCGCGGTCGCCACGGTATCGGTCGCATTGTTCGCGGCACGGTAGACGTCGAAGAGCCCGTAAAGCGCCTGGGGGCGGTTGGGGCCGAGCTTGTTGGCCAAAAGATACCAATTGGTGGCGGCCGTAAGATAGGTCTTGTCGCCGGTCTCCGCAAAGGCGATCTCGTTGATCGCGCCTTCGAGATAGACGTCCTGCCCGAAGCTCATGCCCTTGCCGCTGTTCAGGATCGGATTGTAATAGGCGTTCAGATAACCGACGAGCGCCGCGGTAGAGCTGGGATCGGGAGCCTGCTGAACGAACGCGAGCACGCTGTTCGCCATGTTGCGCACGAGCTCCTCCTGGCCGATCGGCGACGGATAATCGAGCGGCGCGGAAAGCCGCGTCTCGAGGTCCTGGAGCGAGCTTGCCGGGGTGGTCTGGAGCCCCTGCAGGGTCGCGATGAACATCTGCGCCTTCCGCATCGGCAGATACGAGCCGACCACGGCGACGCCGAAGATGATGGCGATGATGATGATTGCTGCGGTTATCCGATAGGTCCTGTCTTCCATGTTATTGGGCATGTTCGTGGTGGGTGTAATAGACTTCGAACGCAAGTAGCATGAACAGGCTTATATACATCGGCAGCACGTCGAAGATCGCAACGCCCTGAATGAGGTATGCGACGGGCACGGCCACAAGCAGGCTCCGTTGGATGTTGAGCGCCGTCTTATGGTGCGCCTCCGCACCCTGCTCGCGCCGGTCCTTGTGGAACTTCTTGAAAAGCGTCACGAAGAACGTCACAAAGATCGCGAGGTACGCAAGGAATCCAAGGATGCCGGTCTCGCACAGATAATCGAAATAGATGCTGTGGGCACGGTCGAACCACGTCTCGGAACTCTGCCCGGGAACATAGAACTTCGTGTTGAAGTTCTGGTCATAGACCGCGGTGAAGTTCTCCGGACCCCACCCAAGCACCGGCCGCTGCAGGAATCCCTGCCACGCCTCGTGCCACACCCAGAAACGTGATTGCGCGGTGCTATCCGAAAAACTGATCTGCAGCAACCTGCCCTCCGGGAAGCTCTGCACGAACTTCGTGTTCCGCACCTCGTAGATGCCGACGCCGAGGAGGATAAGGATGCCCAGCGCGATCGCGCCCCATTTGCGCGTCTTTCCTTTGCTCGCAAAGATGATGTAGATGACGGCCGCGAACGCTCCTGCCGCCAGGCCAAGGAACGCGCCACGGGTCTGTCCGATCACAAAGAAGAACAGGAGTGCCGCAAGCAGAATGCCGTAGAGCCATGCGCCGTACTTTTTGAGCGTGCCCGCGATCTTTGCCGCCGTCCACAGATAGCCGACATAGAACATCGAGAACAGCAGGTAGGCGTTCACATAGGCCGGATTGCCGAGCGATCCCTGGAACCTGCCATCAACCAACGTATGCCACCACCCCGTCGTCGGCGCGCCGCCGCCGGCGTAAGGACCGATGAATCCGTTCACCGAATAATTGCCCAGGATCCCGTAAAGGATCATAAACCCGGTCGCCACAAGTGAGAATTTGAAGATGTTCTTCCATTCTTTTTCCTCGGTGAACAGGAACACGAGCAGCAGGAAGAAGAGGTAGTAGTGCAATATCTGGAATCCGCCTTCGCCGCGCTCATAGTTCGACCAGAACGCCGCGTTGGCGTCGTAGGCGAACAGGCATGCAAGCTGGAAAATGGCCACGAATACCGTGGTCGCAATGACGAGCGGCTTTTTGAAGAGCGCCTTTACCCGGTGGCCCAGCTCCCCTTTCTTCGCTTCGAACGCCCACCAGAGGACGACCGACGCGAGCGCGAGCTCGACCGAGAAGCGGAAGAAATAGTCCTTGCCGCCGATGAACGGGAAGAATATCGAGTTCATGACGATGACCGCGGAGAATACCGATACGTAAAGGTACCATTTCGCGATGCGTTCGAAGGAGAACTTCATGACCTTCCCGATGATCCCGATAAGGAGGAATCCCGCGATGACCGCCGTGGTCACAGGATGGGCAAAGATGGTGTCTGTCATTTGGATAATTATAAGGCAGGAAGGTAAGAAGAAGCAAGGGAAGAAGGAAGAAATCAAAACTCCCGCTTCTTTCCTTCTATCCTTCGGCCCTTCTTACCTGGCATATTCCACCGCCCGCATCTCGCGGATCACGTTGACCTTGATCTCGCCCGGGTATTTCAGCTCGGATTGGATACGGTTGGCGATCTCGCGCGCAAGCTCAAGCGCACGGAAGTCGTCCACCTTTTCCGGAATGACGAACACGCGGAGCTCGCGGCCCGCGGCGATCGCGTAGGCGCTCTTCACGCCCGGGAACTCGCCCGCGATCTTCTCGAGATCGGCAAGGCGCTTTACGTAATTCTCGAGCGTGCCGCGGCGCGCACCCGGCCTTGCGGCCGAAAGCACGTCCGCCGCCGTCACCACATAGGCCTCCGGGCTCGCATACGGATAATCGTCATGGTGCGACTGCATCGCAACGATCACGCGCTCGTCGATGTTGTACTTCTTGAGCAGCTTCATGCCGAGGTCCACGTGCGTGCCTTCCACTTCGTGGTCGATCGCTTTACCGATGTCGTGGAGCAGCGCGCCGCGCTTCGCCACATCCGCGTTCAGGCCGAGCTCGCGCGCCATCATCTCGGCGATGTAGGCCATCTCCGTCGAATGGACCAGCACGTTCTGCCCGTAGCTCGTGCGGAAATGCAGGCGGCCGATGAGCTGGAGCAGTTCCTTCGGAAGGTCGAATATGCCGAGGTCCTGCGCGGCCGCATCGCCGATCTCCTGCGTGCGCTTCACGAGCTCCTCCTTCGCCTCCTCCACCTTCTCCTCGATCTTCGCCGGCTGGATACGCCCGTCCTTCATGAGTTTTTCGAGCGCCATGCGCGCGATCTCGCGGCGGAACGGATCGAACGACGAGATGATGATGCCGTCCGGCGCCTCGTCTATTATGAACTCGACGCCCGTCGCGCGTTCGAGCGCGCGGATGTTGCGGCCCTCGCGGCCAATGATCTTGCCTTTCATATCCTCATCGCCCAAGTGGAACAGCGTGGTCGTCATCTCGGCGACATGCCCGCGCGCATAGCGCTGGAGCGCCGTCGTAATGATGTCCCCTGCGCGCTTCTCGATCTCGTCGCGGTTCTCACGGTCGATCTTCTGGATGGTCTGCGCAAGGTCCTGCGCGCGGTCCTCGCGCACGCGGCGGAGGATCTCCTCCTTCGCTTCGGCCGCGGAAAGCCCGCCGACCGTCTCCAGCTTCTTCTCGACCTCACCTTCCCTCTCGGCAACACGCGAATCGCGCTCCTTCAATTGGTCCTCGCGCGCGCGAAGCCTCGTTTCATCCGTCGCCAGGTCCGTCAGTTTCTTGTCGAGAGTCTCCTCGCGATGCAAAACACGCGCTTCGAGCGCTTCTATCTCCTTTCTGCGGTCCTTATCGTCGTTTTTGAGCTCGACGAGGAGCGTCGCCGCCTTTTCCTTCGCATCTATGAGGATCTCTTTCGCTTTGGTCTCCGCAGCCGCGACCTCCTTTTTTACTTTTTCTTCGAGTTCCTGCTGTGCTTTATTCGTCCAGGCGCGTTTGGCGAAGTATCCTATCGCCGCACCGACCACGAGAAATATGCCCGCAATGAGGGCCGTAGAGCTGTTCATGGTATTTATTGTTAATTGTTACCGAACTTTTACCTTTAAACCGCATTGATCGTTGTGATAATGACTTTTACGCTCTTATAGTACCCCAAAATGGGGCCAAGCGTCAATCTATTTAACGGCACCATGGGGACGAAAAGATTAAAAAAATATTAAGTATTGTTTGACACCGAAAGGTCCCTCCCTATAATAAAACCATGCTCGCGGGACGAAAACTCCCGATCGGCGGAAAAAGCTGGTGGCGGGCATTCCAAAAAACTACGCTTTCGGGCGTAGTTTTTTGATCTTTCCGTAGTACACTTTCTATTTTTCTTGATGAGGTGGAAAAATCCAGCCTCATCGAAAGCGACATGATCATTCAAAGCGGGGCACCACACATTGCCGATACTTTTATAGAGCAATTTGGCTTTTCGCCTGGCATTTTCGTAGGTATCATCGATGGCCGGAATATCCATCAACACATGGTGTCACAAAGACCATCAAGAAAACCTAAAGGAATAATAAAGCGGGCGGGACAAAAATCGCCGCATAAACTAGAATGATGATATGGCGAAAAAAATAGCGGTCCTGGTCATCCTCGACGGCTGGGGCATCGGCAAGAACAACGAATCGAACCCGATCTACGTCGCAAAGCCGCAGGTCTTCGAGCGGCTCAAGGCGGAATACCCAATGACGAGCATCCAGGCCTCCGGCATTTCGGTCGGCCTGCCGTGGGGCGAGGTCGGCAACAGCGAAGTGGGGCATCTGACGCTCGGCGCAGGAAAAGTGCTCTACCAGTACTATCCGAAGATCACCATGGCGATCCGCGACGGCTCGTTCTTCGAGAATAAGGTCTTGAAGGACGTGTGTGCCCATGCGCGCACGACGGGCGGCGCGGTCAACCTTGCGGGGCTCCTCACCAAAGGCAATGTGCACGCCTCGCTCGAGCAGGTCGAGGCGCTCATCAAAATGGCGCAGACCGAAGGCGTCACAAAAATAAACCTCCATCTTTTCGCCGACGGTAAGGATGTCCAGCCGCACACGCTCCAGGGATATCTCGCGCAGCTTCCCGAAGAGCTCCTCGCCACGCTCGTGGGCCGCTATTACGCAATGGACCGCAACGGCAACTGGACCCTCACCGAGACCGCGTACCAGCTGATGACCGGCATGGGCAACACCGGCCAGCCGGTCACCCCGGCCGAGGCGGCGGGCGTCATCGAGGCCACCTACAAACAGGGGCAGACCGAGGAGTATCTCTCGCCGCTTCGCTTCTCGCCAAAAGAGGATACCGGCAAAACCATAAAGGACGGCGACTCGCTTTTCTTCTTCAACTATCGCGAGGACAGCATCCAGCAGCTCGCGTCGGCATTCATCCTTCCGGATTTCGACAAATTCGCCGTCACGCACTATAAAGATCTTTTTGTGGCGACCATGACGCACTACAACGACGCTTACGACGTACCCGTCGCGTTCCCCGCCGACACCGTCAAGACCCCGCTCGGAAAAGTGATAAGCGACGCCGGACTCACACAACTTCGCCTCGCGGAGACCTACAAATATGCCCACGTCACCTATTTCTTCAACGGCTACAAAGAACAGCCGTTCCCCGGAGAGTTCCGTACGCTCATCCCCTCTAATTCGGGGCTCCATCCCGAGACCCATCCCGAGATGATGGCGACCGCGATCACCGACCGGCTCATAGAGGCGATCCGCGGGCGGGCATTCGATTTCATATTGGTGAACTACGCGAACGGCGACACCATCGCGCATACCGCCGACTACAATGCCGGCATTGAGGCGGTGAAGGTGATCGACCGTGAACTCACCCGCGTACTCGCAGCGGTGGAGGAGGATCCCGACGCCCTCCTCGCCATTACCTCCGACCACGGCAACATCGAGAAGATGATCGACGAGGCAACCGGCCTCTCCGAAAGCCAGCATGATGCAAGCCCGGTCCCTTTCTATCTCGTCGAGGCGGGGCTCAAGGGAAGGAAATTCGTGAACGCCAACAACCTCACCCTCGAGACACTCGGCTCGCTCGCCGACGTCGCGCCCACCATGCTCGCGCTCATGGGCCTCCCCAAGCCGGAGGACATGACGGGGCGGAGCCTTCTTGACGGACTGATCTGATTATCCGCACAGGCCGCCGCCTCCGACGGCTGTGCTATAATGAATCCATGCATTGGCTCGCAAAACTCGCCATAGTAGTGGGAGGCAACGCGCTCGCGTTATGGATCGCGAACATGTACGTGCCGGGGTTCGTGCTCAGCAACCGGAACTGGCTGGCGCTCATCCTTATCGCGCTCATCCTCTCGGCCCTCAACTTCCTGCTGAAGCCGGTCCTTACGCTGGCGCTCGGCCCGGTCATCATCCTCACGCTCGGCCTCGGCATCATCGTGGTGAACGCGCTCATCCTCTGGATCCTGCCGATCGTCACGGATCACATTGACTTCCTCAGTGGAAGTATTACTATACAAACCATTCCAGCGCTCTTCTTTGCAACTCTCGTCGTAAGCGCCGTGAACTTCGTCATTCACGCGGCACTGTAGGTAAAATCGAACTTATATCATGACCATCGCAATAATCCAGATCATCCTTTCGGTCGCCATCATCACACTCATCCTTCTGCAGGAGCGCTCCTCCGGCATGTCCGGCCTTTTGGGCGGGGGCGACAGCGGTTATTACCAGGCGCGCCGCGGCATAGAGAAGCTTGTGTTCTATTCGACCATCGCGCTC
>JARLIC010000117.1 GCA_031291905.1 Minisyncoccota bacterium | reverse complement strand
TAGGAAAGCTTCTTCGCCTTCGCCGCCGCAAGCGCATCGACGACCTCCTCCGTACCGCCGGAATACGAGCTTATTATCACCAACCGGTCCTTCAGGTCCTTCTCGGCGAGCTTCGGCAGGCCGTAATCGGACCATACGATGATGTCCAGTTCCGGATGCCAGGCTTTGATGATATCCGCCGAAAGGTGCGACCCTCCCATGCCGACCACCAGAAACTTGCCGAATTTCTTCAGTTTTCCGGCGTTCTCGACGACCGGCTCGTAATCGAACTGTTTATTATAGTTTTTGATGTCTTCGGGAAGCATACCCTTCATTATACGCTATCCTGGGGATTTTGGGGGCGCGCAGGCTGTGGATTGCCATTAAAGGCGTTTTCGGATCGCTTCCCTCGGGTACGGTGTCGAACCCTGCTGGGTTCGCACCTCCCCTCTCGGCGCCTTCGCGCCTCCGAGAGCCCCTCGGGAATGCGATACCAAAAAACACCTTTAATGTGCCGCTTCAAGAGTCAAAGACGCGTCTTTTGTAGAATAAAAAAGAGCCGCAAATCGGAAGCGGCTCTCACTTTTCATTCCCTACCGAGATCAGTACGTATACTTCACGCACAAGCACCTGTTGGCGGTGACAGATCTCCCGGAGCTTCGAATCAATACCGCGTAGGGTCTAGACTCTTAGCCTTTTGGATATCCTCTAAGCCTCATGCTAGAACACTTAGATAGGACCGGTCTGGGTTTTTACCTTCTCGGCTCTGCCAACTGGGCGAGCATCAGCGGTGATGGCATACTACAGTCCCTACGTCCTGCCACCCGTGGGCTTGCATCGCTCCCTACTACGAGCCTTTCAGGAACTACATTAATAGTAACTTTCGGCGACTGCTTCTGTAAAGGCAAAGATATGCACAGGAATGGATAAGTTTTAAGGAGAAAGGACAACAATCATATCGATAGCCAGGATAGTTCTTCTTTTCCCAAATCTGGCCACACTTCAACAAATTTCAATATATTTCCATACAACCCGACAAAGCACAAGGCAGAAAAAGGAAAATGTTCAAAATCGATTGCATTACGTATCTGCGTAAATTTAATCGACCTACCCGTCTCAAGTAAAATTATCAAAGCAGTGTCTGTTTTTTCATATTTAAGTTCTTGGATAAACTTGATTAATCCATTAGTAGTTAAATCTGGTTGATATGTATTAAAACGCTTTATCTGAAAACTTTGACCGGCCCTCTTGGAATTATCTGCTACGTTATAAACAATGACGACATCCACGTCATGATCTTGCTCTATTTTGGTATTAAGCAAATCTCTAATCTCTTTGAAATTAAAATTATTAATTGGTGAGATAAAATCAGCCTGAGAATTTTTGAGTGGAAAACCAATACTACATTTGGCTTTCCATAGTTTTTCGCAAAAATTTGCCAAAAATATTGCGACAATTAACTCGTCAACCTTATACCTATCTTTCTTGTCTTTTTCTGTTATGAGGCGTTTTACCGTTGTAACGTCTAAGAAAATGCATTGGGTTTGATCCATGTCTCACATTTTAAACTTTTCCAATTTTAGAACAACTATACACAGAATTGAATTTGAACGATTTGATTGATGAGAATATTGCGGCCAAATAACAAATCCGCATCATCCTTTCGGGGACGGCAAGTAAAAGCACTCCTCCTTTCGGACCGGGTCGCTACGCTGAAGGTCCTCAAGAAGGAGGGGTTTTACTTATCCAATAGATCCTCGAGAAGAATGCCGAAGACGCTACTTTTGTAGATAAAATGCCCGTTTTAAAATGATTGACAAATAACTCTTTTTAATGTAAAATACCACGCAGAACCATTTGCAAATTAAGGAATGCTTCGGAAAGGCTCTAAGGCTTCGGCCGAGAGCGAGGAGGAGAAGACGATGTATACTCTCACGTACTTCCTCAGTAAAGAAGAAAAGTTCAGATTCGCGGGGGCGGGGCGCGTTCGCGCCAAAGTCATCACGGAGAAGCGCGATTCGCACGGCAAGCACGAATGTAATAATCCAGCTTGTCCAATACTTCCAGTAACCCGTTTTGAAGCGAAGTCCACAAAGCCATTTGTGGCAATCATCACTCGGAAGACTCCAAACAGCTCTTATCTGCGGGTTATCACCGCCAACGGTGATCGTAACGATATCGCGGGTGTAAGCGTAATATCCGGATGGGATCTCCGAGAGCTGAAGTAACGCCCCGCAACATCACACAACCAAAAGGTCTCGTGATGTTGCGGGGCCTTTTATTTTTTCTACTACCAATTGGAATTTGGGGAAATCGATTGATAGAATATAGCGCCAAATAAAAATCCGTATCTCAAGGGGTATCTATCGGAAAAGTAAAAGCACTCCTCATTGAGGACCTTCAGCGTAGCGACCCGGTCCGAAATAAGGAGTGCTTTTACTTGCCGTCCCCGAAAGGATGATGCGGATTTTGTTATTTGGCGCTATTTCCCTCAATCGAGTGTCCACCGAATCGGTTGCGCAGCGCGGACAGCACTTTCCCGATATAGCTCGGCGAGCGCTTGGAGCGCACGCGGAACTTGAATGAATCCTCGATGACGGGTGTCGGCACTTTGAGTTTCTTGCCTGTCTTCACCGTCCACTCCCCTTCGCCGGTGTACGCCACCGCGCCGGAAATTTTCTTGAGGTCCTGCCCGTACATCTGATACGCCTCCTCGAGCCACTTCACGAGATGGGATTCGATCACGCTGCCGTGATTGTACACATTCGCGATCTTTTCGAGGTCGAGCTTGAATGGCGATTTCTTCATGATCGCAAAGCCCTCCGCGATCGACTGCATCATGCCGTACTCGATGCCGTTGTGCACCATCTTCACCAAGTGTCCCGCGCCCGCGTCGCCAAAATATGCATAGCCGTCCGGCACGGAAAGATCGCGGAACAAGGGTTCCAGATAGTTATAGATCTTCTTGTCGCCACCGATCATGAGCGAACCACCGTTGCGCGCGCCTGCCGGACCGCCCGAGAATCCGACGTCGATGAAATGGATGCCTTTCTTTTTGAGCAGCTTCGCGCGCCGCACACTGTCCTCGTAATACGCGTTCGCCGCGTCGATCACAATGTCGCCGCGCTTCAAATGCCCGACGATACTGCCGTCGCCACCCCTACCGTTCTTGCCGAAGATCAGCTCGTCGTTTGCTTTGCCTGCGGTGATCATGAGCCATACGACGCGCGGCGACGATTTCGGCAACTTCTTGATCATCTCCGCAATGGTCGGCGCCGTCTCGATCCCCTCCTTGGCGATCATCGCCACCGGCTCCTGCGAACGATTCGACGCGACGACGGCCCATCCCTTCTCGTGCAACTGCCGCGCCACATTCGCACCCATCTTGCCGAGGCCGTACACGCCGATCACCTTCGGCAACGCGGACGTCTTACCGTCGGACGCCGCACCCGCACTTCCTTTGTGCGCCCCGTTCGGCGTCTCGTCGATCACCTGCGCCTCGGCCGCAATGGCCGGACTGTCCGGAGCATAATGATGCAGGGGTACCGCGCCCTTCTTCCACGCGTTCACGATCGGGTCCACAAAACGCCACATGGCGACGATCTCGCCGCTCGAAACAAAGAGTGTCTGATCACCCCTTATGCAGTCAAGCAGAAGCTTCGCGTATTCCTCGGTATACTGTCCGGTCCTCGGAGTACGGTGAAGATTGAAATCGAACGTGCGCTCCTCCGCCTCCATCGCGAAGCCGGGCTTCTTTGCCCAGAAGTGGATGGTGATGCCCTCGACGGGGTCCTGATGGAACACTATCCTGTCCCGATAATGCCCCGCGCCGGGCGGACACAGGCACGGCTCCGGGTGCTTGAACACGACCTCGATCTCCGTGATCTCCTTGCCCGCGGCCTTGTCCTCCGGGCCCATAAGCCGCTTTCCCGCCTCCATGATGACCGGCACACCCTCCCAATCCGGGTGCGACAGATATCCGCGCACGCGGAAATACGTCTCGGTCTCCGAGTGCGCCGCAACGCCCTTGATGGAATGATATCCGTCGTACTGGGCGCGGAACGTCGACTCCTTTATCTCTTTGAGCGTGGGGGTCTTGAGCATGCCGATCATCTCCGCGCGCTTGCCGCGCACCGCCTCGGCGCTCCAATCGCGCGGCTGGTCCATGGTGGTAAGCGCGAGCATCTGCAGAAGGTGGTTCTGGCCGACATCGCGCAGGGCGCCCACATCGTCGTAGAACGCGCCGCGGTCCTCCACGCCGATATTCTCCAATTCGCGGATATAGATCTTCTCGACGATGTCCTTGCCCCAGTTCTTTTCGAAAAGATTGTTGTAAAAACGGAACGCGAGGATGTTCTGGAACGTCTCCTTCGCGAGATAATGGTCGATACGATAGATCTGGTCCTCCTCAAAGAGCTCCGCAAGCCGCGCGTCGAGCGCCTTCGCGGTCTTTTCGTCGCTGCCGAACGGCTTCTCCACCACGATGCGCGTCCACCCCTCCGCCTCGCCGCACTCCTTGTTCAGTCCCGCCTTTTTGAAATTGGTGAAGATGAGGTCGTAGAACTGGGGCGGCACGGAAAGATAGAAAAGCCTATTCGAACACATGCCGCGCGCATCGTCGTTGCGCTTCAGGAGGTCCGCAAGGGCGCGATAATCGTCGGGCGCATCGAAGGTGAGCTTATGGTAGGTGACCCTCGAGAGGAACTTTTCGACCGATTCGCGAGGGGCGCCGGGGACCTTCACACTCAAAATCGCCTCGATGTGGCGTTTGAGGTCGTCATCGGTCCAATCGCGCCGCGATATGCCGACAATGTCGAAGTCCGCCGGAAGCTCGCCTTTTTCCTGCAGACTGAAAAGCGACGGCACGATCTTCTTCGTCATAAGATCGCCCGTCGCACCGAGGATGATGAAATGCGTGGGAACCGCGTCGATATTTTTGGTGTTCATCCGTATATTCTACTACAAACGCTCCGGCCGATAAAACTCACTTCGATCCCATCTTATATCCGTGTCCGTATACCGTCTCAATGAGCTTCTTTCGCCGGCCGCGATCGATCTTTGCGCGCAAAAAGCTGATATGTACATCCACCGTGTTGGTGAACGGGTCGGCGTTCATATCCCATACGTGCTCGAGGATCATGCGGCGCGTAAGGGCCGTCCCCACGTTGCGCATCAGATACTCGAGCAGGGCGAATTCCTTGCGGTTCAGCGCAAGCGGTCTCCCGGCGCGCGTCGCCGTGTGGGTGCGCGTATCGATCACGATGTCCGCCACCGTAAGCTTCGGCCCGGTCAGTTTCTTTTCCCGCCGCAGGAGCGCGCGGATGCGCGCAAGGAGCTCCGCGATGACGAACGGTTTCGCGAGGCAGTCGTCCGCGCCAAGGTCGAGCGCCCGCACCTTGGACACCGTATCGTTCGCGGCGGAAAGCACGATAACGGGCAGTGATGCCCCCTCTTTGCGGATCGCGGCGCACACATCCGGGCCGTTCGTGCCCTTTCCCGAATTCGCGTCCACGATCACAAGGTCGTATCCTCCCGTTCCCGCCCACGCCACACCTTCTACGGCCGTGGGTGCACGGTCCGCCGCAAACCGTTCCGCCTCCAGTCCCCTCACGATGAAATCCGCCGTCTCTTTGTCCCCTTCGATGATGAGTATCCTCATGGTTATAGTTTTTTTGGGCCTTTCCCGAACTATAACCAAACAACCATTAAAAAATCATTAACTTTTCATGAAGAAAAGATAAAGAAGTTGTTGACAAAAACAACCCGCTGCGCGGCCTATTTATTGTCCCGCGGACGTGCCGGAGGCAACCGAAAGCAATGTAATGGTGAAGTGCAGTGTGGCGTTCCCCGGGATGACCGGCGGATAACCTCCCGCCCCGTAGCCGAGGTCCGAAGGGATGGTCAACTCGCGCGTACCGCCTACTTTCATACCGAGCACGCCGAGGTTCCAGCCCTGGATGACGCCGCCGGGGCCCTGTTTGCCGAGTGTGAAGCTGAACGGCTGGTTCCGGTCGAACGAACTGTCGAACTTGGTGCCGTCGTCAAGCGTGCCCACATAGTTCACCGTAACGACGTCGCCGTTCTCCGCGACCGCACCCGTCCCCACCGTCGTGTCCACTATTTTAAGATCGCTCATAGGTTGTGTTGTTGAAGAATTTGTTGATGTTGAAGTTGAAGCGGATGACTGCGCATCGGACGCGCCGGTGCCGCCCGTGAGATATCCCGAATTTACATACCACGCTCCCGCACCGATAATGACCGCACCGAGCACTACGAATATGACTATCAAAATACCTTGTTTCATTTTTTATATCAGGAAATTTTTGCGCCCGCAGGAACGTCCGCATCCGGCAGAAGCAGCACCGGCGCCTCGTCGCCCGCGTGCGCCGCAAGCAGCATTCCCCTGCTCTCGTGCCCCATCAGCATGCGCGGCTCGAGATTCGCGATGATCACGACCTTTTTGCCGACAAGGTCCTCCGGTGCATAATGCTTCGCGATGCCCGAAAGGATCTGCCGCGCCTCCTCTTCGCCAAGGTCGATCTTCAATTTCAGAAGTTTTTCGGACCCCTCCACGGGCTCCGCCGCCACGATCTCCCCCACCCGCAGGTCCGCATTTTTGAATTCGTCTATGGTCATGAAGACCATGGTACCACAAAAAAGCCCCGTTCCAAAACGGGGCAGCCGACCGGATCACGCGGTCAGCGAGTATGCATATTCCCGGACGATCCGGTCGTCGGCATGTTCGGGATGTACGAATATCTTGAGGCGATAGATGGGTTCCGCAGGCGCATCATCCCGGTATTCCCCGCCGTGCGCGTCCACGAAAGGGATATCTATCCTTCTTGTATCCCTGCCTTTTCCGCAATACGCGCAGACCGCCGACGAGGGAATTCCCGACCGCCTTGCGACGTATTCCGCGACCATACCGCGCGCGTTCCATTCGTGATCGGCAAAATACCGCAGACCGTTCTTCGGTGCGACGGTTTCGACGCTCGCGACCTCTTCGTAGCAACGTCCGGCGCGAAGATCCTCGATGAGGGGCCTCGCATCGTCGTTGAGGGAAAGGAATTCGAACGCCTCGTCGTCCGTAAAACGGAAGAATTCGTCGGGAAGCGCATCGTCCTGGAAGACCAGTTCGACCGCACGGTATGCCATTGAGGCGAGCGCCACATGCGGATCGCCATAAATGGCCCCGTAGACCTCCCGGCGCGCCGCTTGCCATTTTCTTACTTCCTCAAGACAATCGAGCGACAGTTCCCAGCGACCATTCCGGAAACGATACGATCCCGCAATGCGCCGGGGATCGAACGTCCTCGCGCCGTTCGAGACGAATTGATAGCGCAGCACATTGTCGAGATTATCGACGTCCATGCTGCCGTGAAGGACATCCGAGAACGGCTTCATGGTCCCCGTCACGATAGAGACCACTTCTGCCGCCGGGACGCCGAACAACTCCATGGCTTCGGCCGATGCCGAACCGGAAAGCACGTCCTCGAGCAAAGACTCGCCGTTCTTCCTCTTCATCTGCCAGAGGAACGGTTCGACGAGGTGGGAAAGGGCGGGATTGCCCATATCGTGCACCGGCGCGGCCGCAATGAGCAGGTTCGCTTGGGAGGCGCTGAGCGTATCCCGGTTGTTGTCGATGACGTCGAGCATGAGCCGCAGCACTCCGAGACCGTGCTCATACCGGCTTGCAACGCCATAAGGAACGATCCGGGCCGGAAGCGTGTCCATCGATATGCAGTTCAGCCGGAGGAATTCCGGAGTCTTCGTCAGGACCTTCACCATTCCGGGCAATTCGAATTCCCCGTAGAGCGCGTCTTCATACATCCGATTGCTCCTTTCAAAGAGCTGAAACTTATTAACTTTTACCACTCCGATGCAAAGATTGCAATCGTACCTACCCCCCGGTCACCTCGTGCGTCGGCGGCGTCGATCCCTTCTTCGTCATATTCAAACGATGCTCCTCCGTGTTCACCAGTCCGCATTTCTTCCATTTCTTGCCGCTGCCGCACGGGCACGGATCGTTCCTGCCGATGTGCGGACCGGAATCGGCGCTCACGGCGACCGGAACGGCCTGCTGCCGGGCTCCGCTCCCCTCGGCCGGCGCATCGCCCAACTTGAAGATGTTGCTGAATATCCACCCGTTGAAGCTGCCCCAGAACACTTTGAAGAACCGGCTCGCCTCCTGGCGGTACTCGACGAGAGGATCGTGCTGGGCATACGCGCGCAGACCCACCGCCTCCTGGAGCGCCTCAAGGTCCTCAAGGTTGGTCATCCAAAGCATATCGAGGATACCGAGCATCTGGTTCTTTGCGAGCGGATGTCCCGCGACCGCAGCGCCCTTCTCTTCTATTATCTTTCTGAACTCATCGAGGCCGAACGCGGCATAGGCATCGTCGCCCTCGTCTTTCCTTATGATACTCGCCTCTTTAAAGGCCTTTACGATCTCCTGCTTGGCGGCGGCGGGATCCTCCATGAATGCGTGCGAGAATTGCGCATCGAAATACGCCGTCGCGGAGTCCGTGATCGCTTTTGCAAGGTCCTCTTTGCTCATCACGCCGAGGAATTCCGTACGACGCTTGTAGACCGCGGAGCGCTGACGATTCAAAACGTCGTCGTATTCAAGGAGATGTTTGCGCATGTCGAAGTTGGCCCCCTCCACCTTTTCCTGCGCCTGCTCCACCGCCTTCGTCACCATGCCGAACTCGATCGGCTCGTCATCGGGAAGATCGAACCGTTCCATGATCCCCTTTATCCGGTCACCGCCGAAGATGCGGAGCAGGTCGTCATCGAGCGAGAGGAAGAACTGCGTGGAGCCGGGATCGCCCTGGCGCCCCGCGCGGCCGCGGAGCTGGTTGTCGATGCGCCGCGCCTCATGGCGATCGGTGCCAATCACATGCAGACCGCCGAGCGCGCGGACCTCCTCCGCCTCCTTCGGGTCGGGCGGATTGCCGCCAAGCAGGATGTCCACACCACGTCCGGCAACGTTCGTCGCCACCGTCACCGCCCCTCGCCTGCCCGCCTGCGCGATGATCGCACCTTCACGCTCGTTGTTCTTCGCGTTCAGCACCTCATGTTTGATATTGGCCTGCGCGAGCGCGGCGGAAATGATCTCGTTCTTCGCGATCGAAGTGGTACCAAGGAGTACCGGCTGGCCTTTCTTCTGCCGCTCGCGCACCTCGGCGGCGATCGCGTTCACTTTCGCCTGGAAATTCTTGTAGATGAGGTCGTTCATATCCTTGCGCGCGAGCACGCGGTTCGGCGGAATACTCACCACTTCGAGCTTATACACTTTATGGAATTCTTCCGCGGATGTCTGTGCGGTGCCCGTCATGCCCGCGAGCTTCTTGTACATGCGGAAATAGTTCTGGATGGAGATCTTCGCGTACGTGCGCGACTCCTCCCTCACCGTGACGCCCTCCTTCGCCTCGATCGCCTGGTGCAGACCGGCCTGGTAGCGGCGGCCAATGAGCAGCCGCCCCGTGAATTCGTCGACGATGAACACCTCGCCGTTCTTTACGACATAATCCTTGTCGCGCGTGAAAAGCGCATGGGCCTTCAGACTTTCCTCAAGATAATGGACAAGGCGGATATTCTCCGGCGCATAGATATTCTGCACCCCGATGATCTTCTCCACCTTTTCGATGCCGGAATCGTTGATCGAGACCGTTTTGCGCTTCTCGTCCATGACGTAGTCGGTATCCTTCTCGAGTTGGGCGGCTACCCGCGCAAAGGTCCTGTAAAAATCGCTCGATTGCGCGTCCGGCGCGGCAATGATGAGCGGCGTGCGTGCCTCATCTATCAATATGCTGTCCACCTCGTCGATGACCGCAAAATGGTGCCCGCGCTGGGCCCGGTCCTCGAGTCGGTATACAAGATTGTCGCGCAGATAATCGAACCCGAACTCGTGGTTCGTGCCGTAGGTGATATCCGCAAGATAGGCCTCACGCCGCGTGACCGGACGGAGGAACTCCTGCTGGACAAGGAAGCTGCCCGTCGTATCGCGCTCTTTGTCGATCATCGCGCCCGCGGTCGCCTCGTCCTCTTCCGGGATCTTCCATTCGGGATCGTACATGAACGCGCCGCCCGGAACGATGCACGCGACCGTAAGCCCGAGCGCGCGGTATATCTGTCCCATCCACACCGCATCGCGCCGCGCGAGATATTCGTTGACGGTCACCACATGGACGCCTTCTCCTTCGAGGGCGTTGAGGTACGCCGGTGCGACCGCCGCGAGCGTCTTGCCTTCGCCGGTCATCATCTCCGCGACCGCGCCTCGATGGAGCGCGAGCCCGCCGATGAGCTGCACATCGAACGGCCGCTGGTTGAGCGTCCGTTTTGCCGTCTCGCGCGCAAGTGCGAACGCCTCGGCGGCGGCATCGTCGAGCGGCGTGGCGCCCGACATGATCCGCTCCCTGAGCGCCAGGCTTTTTGTCTTGACGCCCTCGTCGCTCAATGCGGCAATGTCGGCCTCCAAGGCATTGATTTCGCCCACTTTTTCGACGAAATCCGCCAGGGACCGCTTCTGAAACAGTTTTTTGAGTCCTTCAAGCATTACGACCCATTGTACTGCATTTTTAAGGGGAATTCCATGGAACGGGTCGCGGGTACGCCGCAACAAAAAAACCCGCATCCTTTCGAGTGCGGGTCTTTTTGCAAAAACTATTTGCGCTTCTTGGTCGCCTTCTTCGCTTTCTTCTTCGGCGCCGCCTTCTTCGCTACTTTCTTTGCTTTCTTTTTTGCTGCCATAGTAGTGTTGAATGATTATTTATTTTAATTGGGTTGCGACCGCTCCAATTTTTCCCAAACCGATCGACACGCTCGACCGGTCCAAGGCAAAATTTAACTTACTTTCAGTATAGCAGATTGATTTTTCGCTTTTTCAAAAAACTGTGGATAACTTTTTACACAAGCATGAACCGCTCGAGCGACGGAAAGTATTTTTCGCACGCCGCGTCCGTGATCGCATCCGGCGCGACCGCCGCGCGCAAAAAGATCTGCCGTTCCATCTCCATGAGTGCGGCGAGTTGGCGTTCGGCATACCCGGCATCGTTGATGCGGTGCGAACGGCCCGCGTAACGGCGCGCCGCTTCCTTGAAGCGCCCCTCGATCGACGTCACGCCGTACGGCGTGACCCGCTGATCGGCATAACAACACAGCTTCTCCTCGAGCGATGCGCCCTGCGCCGTTTTTGCGGCATTCGGAAACCCCACCGCATCGATATACGCCATCGTACGCGGTGAAACGCCTATCTCCCCGGCTATCGCGAGCGTTGCCGCATGCTCGTCCGACCCGTATTTCATTGCGAATTCCGTTTTTACCGCCTCCCAATACGCCAAACCCTCCGGCGCGAGGAATTCCGGCAACGAGGGAAGATCGAATTTCAGGATATTCCCCATATCGTGCAAAAGGCACGCGGAGACGACCTCGTCCTTATGAAAAGACGCCGCATTTCCGGCGGCGTCAAAGGCTTCCATGATCGCACACGCCACTCCGGCCACGCGGAACTGATGCTCGGCCAACGACGGCATTATTTTGTAGTCGCGATAGATGTCGCGCACGGACCTCATCGCTCCTTCCCGCTCCGATAATTGTCGAAATGTTTCGCCTTGTACTTCTCGATCTCCTCGCGAAGCATGTCGCGCACGCGGTCGATGGCGATCCGCGCATCCGGTTCGGATGCCTCCCCGCGCACCCCTTGACGAGGCAACGCGATTGCGGCAGATGCGCCGAAGATATCCTCTCCTTTGTTGTGATGGTTCGATATGCGCGCGATCTCGAACCGAAGCGTGATGTCACCCTTCACCTCGAACCCCTCCATGAGCTTTTCGAGCGGCGCAAATTTCTTGTTGATGTACTCCTCGAGCGCCGGCGTCACTACCGACGACTTCTTGATGATGATGTTCATATATCCATTTTAAAGCCTATTCATTATTACCGCCAGCGCGCCGTTATATTACCTGCACCTCCTCTTCCAGGTCCACCCCGAACTTTCTGCGGACCTCGATTTTTGCAAGCATAATGAGCCGCACCACGTCGTACGACCCCGCATTCAGCACGTTCACGATGAAGTTGGGGTGCATCGGCGAGATCATCGCGCCTCCCATGCTCACCCCACGCAGGCCCGACTCGGAGATAAGCTTTGCCGCCGAGATCACCGGAAGCGGATCCGTCTTGACCGAGAATCGCGACCCGCGGAACATGATCACTCCCGATTTCACGGCGCGCGCATAGCGCGAACTCCCCTTCTTATGGACGGCGTGCAGCGGAACATTCTTGAACGTGCTGCCGATGTTCGGATAATCGAGCGGATGGACATTCCTACGGTATTCGATCTTCTCGCGGATCGCCTTCGCGATCGCGCGTTTGTCGCCGCGCGCGAGCCGGAACGTTGCCGAAAGGACGATCTCCGCGCCGTTCCTCTTCCGCGAGTTCCGCTTGAAGATGCTGTCGCGGTAATGGAACGCGCACTGCGCCGCGGTGCGCGTCACGAATTTCATCGTCCCCATATTGAAGCTCCGCACGGATACGATCGCGTCCTTCGTTTCGCCGCCGAAGCATCCCGCGTTGCCGCGCACCGCGCCGCCCACTGTTCCCGGCAGTCCGCCCGCCCACTCGAGCCCCGACAACCCTTTTGCCGCGGAAAGCTTCAGGAGATCGGCCATGGTGGCGCCGGCGCCGACCTCGACGGTCCCGTCTTTCATTTTTGCTTTGATGGACCTCATTGCGGGATGGATCACCAACCCGTCAAACCCTTCGTCGGAAATCAGAAGATTCGTGCCACCGGAAAGGATGAAGATGGCGAGTTTTCGCTTTTTAGCCTCCTTTACCGCCCATGCCGTCTCACGCTCGTCCTTGGGTTCAAAAAAAAAGCGGGCAGGGCCGCCGATCTTGTAATGACTGTATTTCGCCAATGATACGCGCTCTTTGAATTTCGGTTTCGTTCGCATGATATGGATATGCCTTGCCCGCCGCCCGCGCCGCAGGGCCGCTCCGCTCAAAACCCGAACGCGCATACCGATGCGCGGCGGTTCAGGGATCTGAGCGGAGCGGCTGTGGTGACCTCCGGTTCTGTTTGTATTGAACGAGTGCTCTTCAGCCGTTCCTCTATAAGTATAGGGTAATAATTCCCGGGCGCCAAATGCCCAAAGAAACTAAAAACCCCTTGCGGGGTCTTTAGCCAAACAGAATCGTGTGGGATATGCCTTAATCGATATCATCGCTAAGGTATACTCGCACTCATTCACTGGTATACTAGCACAAACGGGTGAAACACGCAAGTGGGCACGCTAGGCCTTCTTCTTGAATACGAAGTACTTGTACCCGACGAAGTTCCAGATGAACGACGCCGCGATGCCGCCGAGCGGGGACACGATGTTCACCCATACGTGCGAACCCACGGGACCCGCCATTTTCACGAGCGTTGCCACCGCGACATTCGCCACCCACCCTATGATGGCGATCGTGTAGAACCCCGCCACCTGACCGCCGTTCGCCTTCTCATCCGCATCGTTGAAGGTCCAGTTCTTGTTCCATACGAAACTGTTCGTGGTCGCGCACAGGAACGAGACGGCTTTGAACGCGGCAAAAAGCACGTTTCCTATCAGCGACGAGCCGTAAAGGAACGTCTCCAGGTTGAAGACCCCTACATCGATGAAGCTGTTCAAGGTCCCTACGGCCGCAAACTGCGCGAACTGATACACGCTCTTCCACGCCTTCGAAAGCAGGTAAGCGATCCACAGCGCGAAGGGCGCGAACAGTACGAAGAACACGAATATCCCAAGGCGCATCGCGACCGTCAAAGAGATGCTCGCCGGAAGGTTGTTCGCAAGGATCGGCTGGATCAGAAGGCCGACGCCCGTTCCGATGACAACGGCTGCAATAAGATCTTTTCGTGACATGAAGGTTGTATTGGTGATCG
>JARLIC010000116.1 GCA_031291905.1 Minisyncoccota bacterium | reverse complement strand
CGTCCCTCCATCGAGGAAGGAAGAATGAGCGTTGTGAGTTGAGAGAGGAGAGAAATCGACTTAGTGATAGCTGGTCTTGGTCTGCGTGATGTTCTTCTTTGTGGGCTCGGTGTGGGTGTCATGTGGGGCATGGGCCTTCTCCTGCTCCGTCGCCCGGGCCAGGATGATGTTGTAATTGCTGATGAACTGACCGACAACCTTGAGCTGACGACGGGCCTTGGCTATTGCCTCCTTGTTGCTGCCGAATGGGTCAGTCTCCGTCCCCTCGTTCTCCGCCCGAAGTCCTATCGCCTTCCTCTCCTTCTTGCTCATCCAGTAAAGGTTGTTCACGGCCATGAGCAACTGGCTGAGTTGCTTGCTCTGGACACGACTGCTCTTGATGCTGTCCTCGACGGCACGCTGGCGCTTGTTCTTTTCGTCCTCGGCATGTTCGACGCCCTTTTGCAGCTCGGCGATGCTGTTGTTCATGCGGAGGATCTCGTTGTTTGTGTCTTTCTCGTACTGTGCCGCCTCCTCCGTGTAGCGGTCGAGTTCTTCTTGCAGATGCTGGTTCTCCTCCACCAGACCCTTGTTCGTCTTCTTCAGCGTCTCGTACCGGTTCAGTATATCGGTCATCTCCGAAAACTCGTCGGAGTACTGGCCCTTGACCTTCTCCAGAAACTCCTCGTACTTGTGCATGGCATTGACCTTGCGCTCGATCATGGTGGATTTGTCCTACGGCAGCACACATCGCGGGAGAGAGAGGTACGACGAGCTTCTTATAGTCCTCCTTCTCCTTGCGGATGGCCTCCTCCTTTTCGCGGATTTCTTTCTCCTCGTTCTCGGTCTTGCGCTTTGCGGTCTGCGACTTCTTCACCAGGTCGTCCAGCACCTGTCCGAATGCAATCAGCTGTTGCTGTATTTCCAAGTCGGCGACCTTGAGCTTGTCCTCCTCGACCTTCAGTTTCACGAGGTGTCTACCCCAGTTCAAACTTTGGCGTCGTACTGGTTGTAGTTCTGCTTCTCGCGCTCGAAGCCCTCCTGCACCTCGTACATGATCCTGCGCTTCTCCAGCAATCTCGTTGCAGGACTGACGGTATCCTGGATGTTCTGTGGCAGTTTAAGCTTCTTCATGTCCCCTGTGGTTTTGCGTTCCGGTTCCATTTCTCCCCTTATTTTTATTTATTTCTCTATCTGCGTTATCATATCGTAAGCCAATCGCTGGGCCTGCAACCGACTCACAGACGCGAGGGGTTTTGGGGTTTTGGGGTTTTGGGGTTTTGGGGTTTTGG
>JARLIC010000115.1 GCA_031291905.1 Minisyncoccota bacterium | reverse complement strand
GGAGTCACTAATTAATTTAAGCCACGATGGTAGTAAGAATGCATATAATAGAATAAGCGAAGATGATATTCGCGATAACAGGGCCGATCGGGAGCGGGAAGAGTACGCTGGCACAGTACCTCAAGGACACCTACAAGTTCCAGCTGCTAGACCTCCGTGAGGAATTCTACGCGAAGGCCGACCCCCTGCTCTCTCGCGAAGCAAAGTTCAGACTCTTTCACTCGGGTATCGCAGGCTAGCAAGCCAATAAATAGCCCAAAGCGCAGCGTTCCTCCTCGACCACACCGAACGTCTCTTCCAGAGGACCTACGAGCACTATGATCAGAACTACGTTATTTACCCCGTCAGCAACGAGCTTCAGGCCAAACTACTCAAGTATCCCCTAACACTATAAAGGATAGATCGCGAAAGTTCGTGTTCATCATCGGGGTCACGGCGCCCATCGTGCTGAGATACAAGAATTTCGGCAAGTCGCAGTTTGCGATGACGCTGGAGACGTTTGTGGAGCTGGACGACGGGATCAACTGCGGATCCGCTGGCTTCGCCTCCAATCTCGACCGTGCCCTCACGTACGCAGACCACATTATCCACAACGTTGGCTCGCTCGAGGCTTACCTGGCGACAATAAAAACGATCAACTTCGCGGACAGCGAGGCGGTGAGGCCAAAGTGGGACACGTACTTCCTGGAGCTGGCAGAGCTGGTCAGCAGACGTTCCAATTGCCTGAAGCGGGCGGTGGGGGCGGTCCTGGTGAAGACGCTGCGGATAATGTCCACCGGATACAACGGCGCGCCCTTTGGAATGAAGAACTGCAACGCGGGCGGGTGCATGCAGTGCGCCAAGAAGGTGGAGGACGATACCGGCATGGAGAAGTGCATCTGTCTCCACGCCGAGCAGAACGCCATCTTCGAGGTTGGCCGTTCCAAATCCGAGTGTTCCACTCTCTACACGACCACGTTCCCGTGCATCCTATGCACCAAGGACATAATCCAGGCGGGGGTCGCGAGGGTTGTGTATGCGAACGAGAGGGAGGATAAGTTGGCGCGGGAGCTGCTCAATAAGGCTCTCGTCAAGGTGGACCGCATCTCGCCCTACGTCATATCATCCTATTTCAAGCTAGTTTAACGCTAATTGCCCGCCGTTTCTGAATATCGTATTTGGCGTGCAATATATCATCACTACACGTATCATCTTCTTTAATGGAAAAATGATATCGGATTGATAATAAAGTAGCGATTAGCCTCGAAGTGTTTATAGCTATTATCCGTTTCTTACTTAGGGTCAGCGGCCGGTTCCGCGAAGGTGATGTTGGGGAAACGGCTGTCGGTCTTGTTGGCGTCCGTGTAGTCCCGGTCCACGAACACCGGCTCTTCCTTCTCCGGCTAAAGAATTACACACGCTGAATACTGCCCCGGTGGCTGATTCCTCGTGGAAGTGGATCTGGAAACTGGAGACGTCAATAGGAGGCTTGAGCGTCCTGTTGGCCACCTGGGTCCAGTCGATTCCCGCAAAGAACTCCTCGTTCTTCAGCTCCGCTAGCGTTATGCGCTTCTCTGGGTCCCTTTCAAGGATTTTCTATTCGGCGTCGCAGTCTCTTTGTGTACCTTGAGCACAGCGCGGGCCTGGAAGGAGAGGTACTTCGGCACCTTGAGCTTCCCGTACGCTATGTTCCTGTACATGGTCTTCATGTCGTCGTCATAGTACGGCGGCAGCCCGACCATGAGCTCATACAGCACGGTGCCTATCCCGTACACGTCCAGCGCCTTATTAGCCCCGCGCTTGAAGAGCATCTCGGGGGAGAGGTAGGCAGGACTGCCGCAGAAGCTCAGGGCGGCCGGCGGATTCTGTCCATACATCTGCTTCGCCAGGCCGAAGTCCGATAGCTTGATATGACCGTCAGCCGCGATCAGCACGTTGTCCGGCTTCAGGTCCCGGTATATTATGTTCTTCACGTGCAGGTATTCGATCGCAAGGACGAGCTCGGCGATGTAGAACCGCGCCTCGACCTCGTCGAATATCTGCTTGTTCCCCAGGTGCATGGAGAGATCGCCACCGCCGCAGAAGTCGAGGACGAAGTAGAGGTGCTTTGGCGTCTGGAAGGCGTAGTGCATCTTGATCACGAAGGGATGATCGACTGCTTTGAGGAGCTTGCACTCGCTCAGCGCGTATTTCAGCTGCTTCGTCTTGAAGAGGTATTCTTTGGAGATGGTCTTCATGGCGAAGATTTCGCCGGTGGAGAGCAGCTGGGCCTTGAAGATCTGGCCGAAGGCACCCGCGCCGATCTTCTCGATGATCTTGAACGAGCTGAAGCCCACCTTGGGCGTCTGGCCGAAGACCTCCTTATCGTTCTCGATCTCCTGGATCAGGTTCCGTCCCCTGGTCGGCGGCGACGGCGGCGCCCTCTTCTCCTTCTCACTCTCCTTCCCCTTCTCCTCCTTCTCCTCCTCCTCCTCCTTCTTTTCCTCGATCTTCTTCAGCGCAGGTGCCTCCTGCGGGGGTGTGTCCTCTATTTCCACCTGTTCTTCCGGCTCCTTCAAGATCAGTTCCAGCAGCTCCGAGTTCGTCGCTTTCACCTCAGCAGGAATCTTGTCCTGGTAGACGCTGTCGGAGAGCTTCTTGAAGAAATTGCAGTAAGTTATCGCGCAGTTAATGTACTGGAACCACAGGTTTGCCGCCTTCTCCGAGCAGCAGCAGAACTTGTGCTTCCGCTTGTGCGAGAACTCGAAGAAGTGGAACTTTTGGGCACCTGTGGTGGCCTGTCGGGTCAGTCCCTCAATCTCCGCGATGCAGTATATTTCCTTCGGCGACTTGGGACAGTCCTGCTTCGTCATGTATTTAATGAGAGTGCCCTCGGTCGGGTTCATCTCGAAGTAGCGACGGTTGCGGCCGCCGAGCACTTTCCCGATCTTGAACATGTACCCGGCCGCGTGGGGAGGTCGCGGCGGCACGTGGAGTCCCTTGAAGTCGATGCCGGAGCGCAGATGCAGCTCCTTCATCACCTCCTTCGCCGCAGCCTTGGTCGCCTTGGCCTTGCTCTCGTTGTGGCTGCGCTGCTTCTCCAGCATCAGCGTGATCCTGTCGCTTGTGCTCACGTCCACCGGCCTCTTCTCCTGCGCATCCAATATCCTATATCGATGTAGAGTATCCACGGCTACTCGGTGTTAGCCTTGTGAAGCAGCAGGTAGGCGACAATCTGGGCCTTGCCCGCCCTGGCGGCACAGTGCAGCGGCGTCCCATGTTCTCCCACCGCCAGGTTCACGTTCACGTCCGTCATGTTCACCAGAATCTTAACGGTCTCGAGATGGCCCTGACTGCAGGCAAGATGCAGCGGCGTCCACCCATCTCCACTCACACGACCCGCGCTGACCTTGCTACCCCGAGTGTGAAAACAGGCTAATCATACAACGACTCGAGGAGCATCCGCACGATGCTGTTCCGTCCCATATACGCCGCGTAGTGCAGACACGTCCATCCTACTCTCCTGGATCGCGAAAGAGCTTACCGCCCGATATCGGCTCGCTCAGGTTCACCTTCTGGGAAACCGCCTTTCGTGCCTCCTTGTTAAACTCGATCAGGTTTCCGGCCTTGATGTGCTTGACTAAAGAATCCATGATCACGTCCAGAGGCAGCGGCGCGCTGGATCTAGAGGAGTCCTGAAGGGAGGGCTCGGTCGCGGGGGCCGGGGAAGGGCCCTGGGAGGACGGACCCGAGGTGCCGATGATGCCCAGTCGGCTGAAGTACGCGATATTCGCAGGTCCAGATGCCGCAAAGCTCTGCGGCTACGTCACACATCGCAAGTCCACAGCATACCAGATAGCTGCTCTTCTTTATGAGATTGATGACACCGTCAGGCGGGACGATTTTTGCGACGAGGTCGTCGTCCTGTATGACCTTCTACGGGGAGGTCAGGAGATAATCTAACATGACTGGCGGAAGGGAAGGAGTCGAGGTTGGGGTCGTAGATGAGGAGTTGTTCTGCAGGCTCCATGCCGAAATGTGTGTGGATGGCCGCCTTGAGCGAGGAGACCTTGGTTTGCGGCGTAATCTTGCACTCCAGGAAGGACGCCTTGTCCTTGTTCGGTGCCTTGTGTCTGATTACTATTTTCTGCATTTTCTAATTTCCTCTTCTTCTTAAAATATTCTAGTCTTATGTTAATTTCCCTCTGCTCGCGTTTAGGACGTTTCCTCTCTATTATACCTTCTTAAGATATTCTTCTTACTGATCTCATTGCCACTGTTCTGCTCAGGACTATTCCGACGAGGATCATTTCCACAATGCACGATGGGGTTTTGGGGTTTTGGGGTTTTGGGGTTTTGG
>JARLIC010000114.1 GCA_031291905.1 Minisyncoccota bacterium | reverse complement strand
CACGATGTGTAAAGTGGAAAATTGGCTCAACTGCGGATATAATGTTCAGTTCCGGAATGCGAATAACTGTTGGTCCTCTTAACCGCAGATTCTCGCCACCTCCTCCGCGCTCGCCCCCGTTGGCACTCCCTTGAAGTACGTATTGGCGAAGCCGCCGAGTTCGCCCTCGAGTCGCGCCACATCATCGGTCAGCCGCTTTCTGTGGTCGTAGAGCTACCCCCGCCGTAAGCATCGCGAAATCGTACCTTGTTCAGCGCCTCCTTGTACGACGCCAGCGAGGCTCCCGAAAGCTTAATCTGCAGGGGATCGACCGCGGAGATGACCTTCTTGGCCAGTTCCGCCTTCTTGGTGATCAGGTCTTTCTGCATCTTCTCTAGTCTGCCGATGGCACGCTGGAGGTTGCGCTTAGCCATGGATATGCCGATGGTGAACACCACGTAGTGTAGCAATATGCTGCACATATCCTTCTTCTCCTGGTTCTTCTTGTCGCTCCCATAGTGCTCGAATTTCTTGGTGAGGACGTCCTGGGTCTTGTAATATTCCTTCTCGTCGACAGAAGAGATGTCCTCCAGCTTGGAGTCCTGCATCATGGAGGTGAATTTCTCGTGGCTGGTGAGGGCCTCCTTGATCTCGGCCTCGCCCACCGTGGGTTTCAGATTGAGGAGAGACACAACGAGCGTCATGGCCTCCTGGACCAAGGAATCGTCCTTCTTATCGTACACAGCCTTGATCTGCTTGAAGATCTTCTGGTCGAGGGTCTGGAGAAGCTTGATCTGGGTGGCGCGGTTGTAGGACTGCTCCTCCTCATACTCCTTCTGCTTCTCGATGGCCTCTTCGATCTGCTTCGACATGTCGTGGATTGCCTCCTGGATGTGCTTCCTCTCCCCCTCCAGCCCCTGTTCTCTGAACTTCAGGTCCTCCAGTCTTGCTTCCTCCTTCTTCGCGGAGCGCTCGACGGTCGCGACGACCTCGTTGATCGCGTCAAGGCGTTTCCGCATCTCCTCAACCTACATCCGGTTCTTTACTCTGGATTCACCTCGGCCTCCCTCTCGCGCTTCTGCTCCCAGTAGTTCGCCGTTATGTGCTTCAGGGCAGCCTCGACCTGGTCCTGGGTGACGCGGAAGATATCCTTCAGCTTCCCTGGAGAGGTGCCGGAGGGGACGCGGACCAGGGGCACGTCGGGCGGGGGCGGACGAACCTCGCGCTTCTCGGCCGGCTTGGCCTTCTCGTCTAACTAATAAAGGTGGTTACTGGGGGTCAGGAGTGCTTACAACAACCTTGACTTCTTCCAGCGAGAGGTCCGAAGGCAGTTCCGGTCGCTACGATTCCTATTTGCAAATGTGCAGTACCTGCTCTTCCTCACCAGACACCGGAACCACGTTGGAACTGGGATTTGCGCTCATGATCGGTAATATATTTTCTATGCCTTGTCCCTGAGTTATTATAGTTTGTGTAGCCTGCTATGCACCTCCTCTCTGGATCGTGATGGGGGGTTTTGGGGTTTTGGGGTT
>JARLIC010000113.1 GCA_031291905.1 Minisyncoccota bacterium | reverse complement strand
CCAAAACCCCAAAACCCCAAAACCCCAAAACCCCAAAACCCCTCTGTGGTCCTTCCTCGCACAAATATATCATCGATCATCATAGTCAGTTTGATTCGATTCAATTAGATGTTTAGTTTGCCCTGAGCACGAGCCTTGCGGGGCGCGTCATCTTCGGCCTCCTTGCTCCTCGCCGGTGCCCCCGGCAGTTTCTTCTTCCTACCCGCGCAGTTCGACTGTGAGAGACTATACGGAACCGCGGATCGTGGCGGAGCTCCCGGCGCCGACTGCTGTCCTGCCGCGGGACCAGCACCGCCGTGGGCCGGCCTTCTCAGGTTTGCAGTCTGCGGTCTATCCACCGCGTCGGCCAGACGAATGGGCTTCATGGTGTCGAAGGGGACCATCAGAATCGGCTGCGAGTCCCTACAAAATCGTCACATATCAGTGATACACTGCATGATATTCGAAGTCGTCGCTGCTCTCAGCCAGAATGTTGTAGAACGCGTTCTTGATCCTCACGGACTCCTGTCCCTCTACCGGGGAAAAAATTACACTCAGGTCTCATACGAACATAATCCTCGGTGGTGCGCTCGGGCATGTCGAGATCGAGAGGGAGGATGTTCTCGTACTTGAAACGAGGGTTCTGGCTGGGAGTGCCCACAACGCGACTGTACTCGGAGACTGGCCGCTTGAGTCCGATGGCCGACACTGGCCTCTTCGCCTTGCTGAAAGCTGCCTTAAACTTGGGCGCGGCCAGTCGATAGGTCTCGTTCTCTTTGTCCCACTGTGCGTACTTCTCTATCTTCGCCCTCTCGTGTTCCGGCACAAAGTTCTCGATCAGCAGGTCCAGAAGCTTCAGGTGTCGCGAATATTCGTAGACCTGGTTCATGGTGTCCTCGCGTTCGGACCAGAAGAGCTCCTCAGTTTCGCGCATCTTGGTCTTCGTGTCCTGATACTTGCGCCAAGCCTCCTGCAGCAGCTTGTTCTTCACATCGAGTTCTTCCTTCTGCGAGACGAACTTCTGCTTCAGCTGCATGTGCTCGTCCTCCTTCTTCTTCAGGTTTTCTGCCATCCGCCGTTCCTTTATCTTCTGCTCCTCCAGTGCCGACTGCGCCATCTGGTAATCGAGCGTCTGCTTCTTCTTCACCTTCTCTATGTTTTCGTTGTGCATGTTGAGACGCATCTCCATCTTCTTGAGCCGCTTCTGGATCTCCTGCTGCTTGTCCAGTATCTTGCCCTTCTCCTCCTCCTGCTTCTTCAGGTTTTCGATAATAGCCTTCTTCTCGCTCTCGGCCATCATGGTGTTCTGCTTGGCGAGCCTCACACGTTCCTCCACCTCGGCCGCCTTCATCTTTGCCAGCTTCGCCCGCTCCTCGAACTCCTCCTGGTTCATCTTGGACTCTCCTCCGGTCTTCTTCGCCAGGGCCATGAGCTTCTTGGCAATATCCGACTTGTCGGCGTTGGGGTCGGCCTCCAGGTTCTCCAACTCCGCCTTCAGCTTGCTTATTTCCTCCTGGAACTCCCTTATCATCGCGTCCTTCGGATCCTCGTTGATCCTTGGCTTGTTCGTGATGAACTTCGCCCGGCTTGCATACCGCAGCGTGTTCAGCGATTCATCGTAGTTGTAATCTGCGGGTCCGAGGTTGGAGATCATGACGGTCTTCGTGTTCCCGCCCAGACTGTCCTGGAGTAGCCGAGTGAGCTTGGAGTCGCGGTAGGGCACGAACGAACCCGCCTTCTGGTCCACCAGCGACGATATCACGTGGCACAATGTCGACAGGGAGAGGTTAATCTTCATGGCCTCCTCGAGTCGCTCGCCAGTGGCATTGGTCTTACCCTGCCGTTCGGAGCCGGCCAGATCCACCATGTTGAGCTTTCCCACCCTGATGTGCGGCTTCCCGTCGACTCCTGGCTCCGATGTCTCAATGGTGATCAAGAAGAGGGCGTGGGAACGGCTGGACCGTTCGTTCATGGCGGTCTCGGCTGTGGTCCTGTTCTTGCGGCCGATGAATTGGATCTCGCGAAGCTCCTGGACGCTGGTAACCACTGTGGTGGTCAGGTCCTTCACGAACACTCCGGTCTCAGGGTTCTCGTGCAGCGTCAGCTTCGCCTTCGGGTTCATGCTGAGCAGGTCCCTGACGTCCTCCTTGTACAGCTCCATGTATGACGCCCGGACGAGGTATTGCCGCTTCTCGGAGTTGTCGCACTGTATGTTCGAGAATATCGTGTCGAACGCCCGCGGCATGACTCCGTACATTTCCGGGGGACTGTCGAGCCCCTCCATGGTGAAGGTCTTTCCGGTGCCGGTCTGTCCGTAGGCGAAGATGGTGCCGTTGTAGCCGTCGAGCACGTTCTTGACAATGGGGAAGGCGGTGTTCACGTAGACGTCCTCCTGCTTGGAACTAGGTCGGGTAAAGATCGGGAAAGGGTACTCGCAGTTGTAGACCGAATCGAAGGTGAATTCCTTGGGCGGCTCGCTCGATCCCGGCTTCCGAATCCGCACCTCGCCGCGCTTCACGTCCATATCGATTATGCTAGTAACGTGTGTGCGCGAAAGTCTTACTTTTGCCGAGCGTCCTGGATCTCCTTATGTCCCAGGGGCCGGCATCGAATTCTACTGGTCACAATGCTCCTTTACACGACGCGCACACACTCGGACTTGTCTGACATCGTAGGCTTCGTAGACATTCGCTCTGCAGTATTTAAATATAAATGAGGCAATCTTCCCCAATTATGCGTCCCACAGTTATATCTTCCCTATTCGGCTGATGCCCATCTGACCTTAAGTTTGCGTGTTGTGCACGTTCT
>JARLIC010000112.1 GCA_031291905.1 Minisyncoccota bacterium | reverse complement strand
CCAAAACCCCAAAACCCCAAAACCCCAAAACCCCAAAACCCCTGACTCCCGATGCGAAGACACGGACTTCATCATAACACTTACGAAATTCTGATATGCGGAACACCCGATTGTTAGCAGCAGTGCTTCTCCGAGGTCGTGTCAGGGGTCAGCCTCAGTGTCTCGGGTGGCGTCTTCTTCATCGCCGGCCCCGCCCTCACTCCGAATTTCTATCTGTTGCTTATCCCCAAGATACATCATTTTTCATATCGAACGCGTGCTCTTCCACCTTTTCATCGACCTTCTTCGCCAGCTCCATGAATGCCTATATGGTCACACCAGTGAGAATCGTACCTTTTCTACGTTCTCGCCGGTTTCTGCGGAGGTCTCGATGCAGGTGATCCCCCGCTCCGCCGCGAACTTGTTGGCATCCTCCTTACTCACTTCACGTTTCAGCTCCAGATCTGATTTGTTCCCGACCAGCACTATGCTCATGAAGGGGTTCCCGGCTTCGCGGAGGTCGCTCAGCCACTTTTCAGCCTTCTCGAACGTGTTCCTCTTCGTTATATCGTAGACCACCAGAGCCCCCGCACTTCCCCTGAAATATTGCTTGGTGACCGACTGGAAGGTCTCCTGGCCAGCCTATTCAGAGTGTGACCGGGGAGGATAACTGTGTCCCAGATCTGCAGCTTGACCTTGCGACTGCCGACATCGACCAGCTTGCCGCCGAACTCCACCCCGATCGTCACCTCGTGCGCCTTCCTGAACTTGCTCTCCGTGAATTTCAGCACTAAGCACGACTTGCCGACCGATGTGTCCCCCACGACTATAAGTTTCGCCGAGTACGCGAACGACATTTTCCCTTCTCTACTCGCGGAATCTATCTTTTATTAAAAGCATGATGACGCGAGTTCTGATGTGCCGAACAACCGCTCACCGTGCTGAAGCGCGACTGTAGCCGAATAAGGTAGAGCATAGTGTGTCGTTATCGGTTAGTCAGACGAAGTCTTCGCGGGCCCGATGTTAATCGTCTTGCCGCTGACGCTCGTGACGAACTCCTGATGGTCCGCCAACTCGTGGATCCTGAACGTGGTTATGAAGTTGATGAAGCTCTGGGCCACTCTCTTGGGACTGTCCTCCTGCACAACGTGGCCCACCTCTGGCACGACCTCGATCTTGAACTTCCCCTGCATCTGCGCTATCGTCAGTTCCTTGTCCATGCGGTCGCTGCCGGCGAGGACGAGCTCCTTGAGTATCGGCACGGCCAGGAAAGCCTTCGACAGCCCCCTGAACCAGCCCTCCCAGTACTCCTTCGTCTTCAGCAGGTCCGTTCTCCACGCGAATACTTTGTTGCCCTTGCTGTCAACCTTTTCCACCAGCGTGGCCGGGGTCGAGACCCGCGCCGATGTCGTGTTCTTGATGTTTCCGCTGCTCACGCTACGCCATAATCTCGCCCGAAGTTCTTACTTCCACTTAATTGCGGACTCGAGGGTCTTGAAGGACTTTGGTCGGGAGTGAACGATGTTGTCCATGAAGGGAAGGGCCTCAAGCGCAACCCCCTCGACCACGTCGATCACGAAGAGCGCTACCGGATGCTCGACTGGGTGGGTCAGTACCTTTAATCTGGGGACGAGACTTGTAGAGGGCGCCGGTGTCCTCGAAGATCTTGAGCGTGGCCTTCGTCGCTATCGACCCACCCATGCTGTGTCCCACGATGATCATGCTGATGTTGTTGTGCTTCTTCGCGATGTACTCGATCACCTCGATGCTGTCGTTAATGAGAGTGTCGACAGAGTGGTTGGTCTCGTCCTCGGTCTTGTTTCCGCCTGCGAATGATTCTTAAGAAAGCCATACCGTGGCCGCGGAAGTCGAAGCTGATCACGCGGTAGTTGTCCTTCAGCTCCCGAGCCAGCACCGCAAACGTCAGCGCCGAGTGTCCTGCCCCATGCATGCAGAGGAAGATCGGTCCTTTCGTTCCAGCAGTGTATATCGGGACTTTCTATCCGAATAACTTTTATAGGTACGTCGTTCATCATTTCGCGGGAGTCGAAGAACTCGGTCCAGGGCGAGGGGGCGAACGGCGAGGGTCCGGCGATCTTGGGCACTGAGCCAAAGAGCGAGGAATGCTTGCCGGAGAGGCCAGCGACAGGGGGAAGTGGCGCCGGAGAAGGGTTCGCTGAGAATTTGCTAGTCGGAATCGCCGGCGGCAAACTATTTGATCCTAGGATCTAGGAAGTACTGTTCGACGATGTCCTTCATCTCCTCGGAGTCCTTTTTGGTTTCTAGAGAGGAGTGAGAACAAATAGGAGCCACCTGGTTCGGACTGAGAGAAGGTGGAATGACCGGCCGACACGCCAGGGTTTCCGGCAGAACCCTTCTTGACGCGATCCAGGAAAGAGCTCATTTAATTATATATATGATTTATTTGGCGAGATCGGAGGTATACCTCGGCATGCATTTCGCAAGCGATTTATTACATGTATTCAAAATTGGGTTCGCGCATATTCGTCTGACGGACTCTCTCCCTGTGAT
>JARLIC010000111.1 GCA_031291905.1 Minisyncoccota bacterium | reverse complement strand
CCAAAACCCCAAAACCCCAAAACCCCAAAACCCCAAAACCCCTTGTGGAATCAAATGTGACCGTCGCTTGCATTCCTTCTTGTACTCCAGTAATAATGAGGAACAGAAATAAATTAATATAATAGACCAGCATATCCACAATGATGCTTAAAATACTTGTTAATTTAATAGTAATAAACATCGCATGCTGTCGCCGAAGATAAGTTAGAGCCCAAATAATATATAAAGCCAATCGAATGGAGTTTTCGGAGATAGCCGAACTGAACCACTTCCTCGGCATCACATGTCCCAGCGGGCCGAGAAGACCTCTGCCTGCAACCGACCGCAGCCAGTACCTTGAGGCGGTGCGAGACCGTCCGCTCGAAAACCTCCTCGTCTCCTCTCCGTTCCCGCACGAGTCTGCGTCGCAGTCCCACGAGGAGGACGAAGACGAGGAACTCAAGAATCGCGGCGAACGGGGAGATCGACTGGGTGAGGACGAGAAGGATCCTTTCCGCGCAAACGAGTTCGGTGAAGGTATGAGGGGACTGTAATTGTGATGCAGAGTGCGAGGACAAGATTGATGACGTATTGGGGAGGGTCAACGAGCCTAGCACGAACAGACGATTGCAGGAGAGCAAGGTCTCGGGCAAGAAGGTTTGGCAGAATTGAGTAAGAGTGTGATAGTCGGCCTCCGTTGGCGCCCCGCAGACTCTGAAGGCGAAGGAGGCAGAGGAAGACTGTTCGTCCTCCGCAACCGAAAAGGATATTGTGACGAGAATACTGGAGGAACTGATCGCGGAGGTCGTGGATGGCCGGGGCGGGGGCGGCAAGGCCTCTCCGCGGACCGAGGACACGTCTGCGGCCAGCTTTGACCCGGCGGGTCGGGGCGCAGAAAGGCACTACTCGCTCATGACGCGACTCATGCGTTCGATCCCCGACCAAAGATCCAAGAGCGCCTCCTATATAGTCCCGCCGCTGGAGGACGACCCTAAAAGACAGAAGCTGCTGGTGTACCTGTTGGACACGAAGAAGACGATGACGATCACCGTGTCAAGGGACAATACGATTGGGCAGATCTTGCGCCACGTCTTCTATGTCTGCACTGCCTGCGAGGTCGAGTCTTCGCCCGTCCGTCTTCCCTTCGACTCTTACGAGGGCTACGAGCTCAGAGCAGTCGACGACGACGAGCCCATATACGAGATGGAGCCGCTGGACATGAAGCGCGCACTAGGCCCTTACAAGCTCGAGTGCGTGGCCTTCTGTGCCCGTCGCAACTACGCGCCGCAGAACGACAGACGCATAAGTATTGCTCATCAAAAGCGAAATCCCGCTAGAGAACGCGAAGGAGGCGAACGAGATCCACATGCAGAAGATCGTGTCCCACCAGAATGTACCCCCACAATCCGCGATCGCTGTAGAAAGTCCTGCTGAAGATCCACCTCCTGATCGGCGACGAGGAAACTCTGTGCAACATAACACTGGAGATGCACCAGACCCTGGACGACGCGTTTCGCAAGGTCGCAATCAAGCAGGGACTGTTGATCCGGCCCTCCGAGTTCCAGTTCCGCGTTTATAGGCAGGACATGAATCCGAACGAATCGACCGACCGCTTCCTCGAGTATAAGGACGACTCGAACCTCAACTGTCTCGACATGGAAATCCCTATCCGCGACCTCAAGTCTCGCGAGTTCCTTCTTGTTAACAAGTATTTCGTGGACTCGCCGTCGCAGAAGAAGCGGCTGGTGGAACACAGCGAGTCGTCGCCGCAGGCTCGGGACCGGACAATAGAGGCGCAAAAGAAGCAAGCCATGTGCACGCAGCCGAGGCTCACAAATGAAGATTTCAACGAGGACGAGATCCTGCTCAACGACATCTCCGCCACCACATACAAGGAGTACGAGGTCCACAAGACCAATGAGCACGGCATGCGGCAGGAGCGCATTCTCGGACTTGATCGATACAACTTGTATAACGAGAAGAGGAAGAACGCGAACAAGCACATTAATCGTAAGACAGATGCTTCTCTTAGCTGTAGTGCTGCCTCCGAAAGTGTTTAAACAGCTGGCGAGCACCGCGAAGCCGATAGTCCACATCTCTCAGGTCACGCGGGTGCAGCGCAGCGGCAAGTTTCCCAACAAGTTTGTGATCTGCTACGCGGAGGAAGGGAAGGAGATAGTGTTCGACTACGAGGCAAAGAACGCACGGGAGGCAGCAGAGATCGTTGTGCGGGTCAAGTATATCATTGTATCTTCGCATGCGAAAGCGGGATAGAAATTGTACAGGAAGGAGAACCCCGTGACCAAAGTCGGTCCTAAGGCTAAGGAGTCGCGTCCGGCTGCAGAGACGGCGAGGAGCGACGGGAAAAGGATATAGCGACTATTATACAGTGCCACCTTTATTTGGTTTAAACTACTGATATGTGATCGACAAAGGTTCTCTCGAAGACTTCTCAGAGTGTGCCTG
>JARLIC010000110.1 GCA_031291905.1 Minisyncoccota bacterium | reverse complement strand
CTACCGTTGCGACGTGAACCGGGGGAGCGCAAATCAATAAACCTGTATTGGGATGTCCTAACGCAAGAGGAACTGTCGGATTAGACAGCGGCTGCCGAGTCCTTCTTCGTTCTGCGGTCGCGGTAGCCGTGCAAGATGCCGCCCAGCGAGGCTCCCGTGTATCGCAGCAGGTCCGATGCGAACTGAAACGTCTTGACCACATCGTTGTAGTGTCGCACCTGCTTCCCTACGTCCGAATCGATGTCCATCGGGTTCTCAACCGAGAGGGTAATGTCTGGTTCCTTCTTCTTGTAGAATGTGCCGTCGCCCACCACGCTTATTCCCAGCATGACATGGTTGAACTCGGAGCCATAGAAGCGGAAGAAGTGAATGAGGAGCTCGCCGAGATTGGTCTCCTTGAGGTTCTTCTTGCGGTCCTTGCACTCGAACTGTATGAAGGCCACGATCATCGTCACCAACAGGAAGGAGCCAATGCCCCCAGTGTAGGTCTCGTTCAGCCTTCGCTCCCTGAGGAAGGCCTTGATGACCAGCGTGAGAGACTTCAGCGGCGGGTAGCGCTTCATCAGCTCCTTGATCGGCTCGATGGCCTTGTACCCGTCCGCCGCGTTGAACGAGATGTCTATTGGCAGCCCGGTCTCCTTCTCGATGATCTTCAGGATCGGCACCTTCGCCCCCAGGACTGCCTCCTGTTCTGAGATCACGTCGTCGTCCTTCAGCAGCTTGGAGAGTTCCTTCACCAGCGCTTTGGAGTCCTTCTGCCGCTCGAGCATGATCACCTTCGCGTTCGATTATCAGTCGGGGTTACGATGTCGACGTCGCTGTCGGGCAAGGAGAGACCGGTCATGAAGGAGCCGTAGGTCTCGAGCTTGCAGTCAGGCCACAGCTTCAGCACCTCCTTGTTCAATCTACGGTCTGAGCCATGGCTCTCGGGTACGTCTGGATAGCCTTCTCCCGCAGGACGATCTCGTGCCGCGTGAGAGAGACGAAGTTGCAGAAGTCGAGGATCTCGTTGTGAAGCTTCACGAGGGGGTGGCGCGTCTTCGAGGTATTCTCCGACATCCACGGGACAGGCTTAGGGACTTCCGCGCTGCTCTCGCCATCCTTGTGCTGCTTTGGGGGCTCCTTGGACTTCTCGACCTCCCCTGCCTCTGCGGAGGGCTCCGGGGCGGTTCGCTTCTTCGAGAACGCAACTACCGATTATGAGACAGTGCGGGGGATACTGAAATCAGCCATATTGCGCCGACTTTATTCTTTTCTTTCGACTCTGCGGAACGTCAAAATATATAGGGATTGTGTGGTCCCGCCTTATGCGCGATTTCCCGGCGTCTCGCGACGCGTCAGGGGTTTTGGGGTTTTGGGGTTTTGGGGTTTTGG
>JARLIC010000109.1 GCA_031291905.1 Minisyncoccota bacterium | reverse complement strand
TCCGATATAATGACAATATGGAAACCGGCGAAAAAGGCGTGCGGCGGAGTCGGATGTATCGCTATCTGAAGGTGGCACTCGTCGTCCTCGGCGTGCTTTTGGCGCTGTTGTGCATCTTTTTGGTCCGCGATTACCTCGCGCTCAGGCGCGAGAACCTCATCAATGCGCGGGAACTCCCGCTTTCCGAGTTCGTAAAGAAGCACGGACCCCTGACCGCGGACGAGACGGGCGTGATACGGGCGTGGATGACATTCGGATACATCAATAAGATATTCGGGCTCCCGCCGGACTTCATCAAGGACTCGTTCCATATCACCGACCCCCGCTATCCCAATCTCACCATCTCCCAATATGCGGGAAGCGGAGGGGTTGCGGAGGCGGACTTCATGACCTCACTCGAAGCGGCGATAGGGAACCGTTTGAAACAGTCCCCGTAATGGTAAGCTCCCTGCTTTCGTATATCCTGCTGTACCGCTATGCGGCGCTCGCCGTCGTGGTGTACGTGGGCGCCGTGGGTGCGCCGCTTCCCGTGAACATTATGCTTCTTGCGCTCGGCGCGTTCGCGAACCAGGGCTTCTTCAGCTTTTGGGCATCGCTCGGGATCACCGTGGCATTCAACACCTTCGGCGACCTTACGGGGTACGGGATCACGCGGAAGTACGGCGACGCGATCATCCGGCTCCTGCACATCCGCAAGGCGCAGTTCTTCATCAATCTCGAGAAGGAGCTCCGCTCCGATGCCGCCATCACCGTGTTCATCACGCGCTTCGCGGGATCGATGAGCTCGGTCACCAATCTTCTCGCGGGACTGGTGAAGGTGCCGTTCATGACGTTCTTCGTGAACGACCTTGTGGCGAACATCATCGAGCCGGGGATGTGGCTCGCGATCGGCTACGGAGTCGGCAACTACTGGAGCAGCTTCTCGAACCTTTCGAGCATCGTCGGAGGGATATTCGCGGTCTCGATAATCATGTTCATATTGTTCAGGATACAGCAGAGGCTGGCGAGGAAATACCGGGTTGCGGAAGAATAGGTTTCGGAGTTGCAGGATGCCGGTGCCTTCTTTCAGGGACGGTGTCGCGCCCTGCTGGGCGCGCACCTTAGCTCTCGCCGCCTTCGCGGCTCCGAGATCCCCCTCAAGAAGGCACCGGCATCCTGCAACTCCGAAACGATCTTTGTTCGCAACCCGGTATTTCTTATTATTTCGAATAATAAAAAAGCCGCTCCACTTGGTAAGTGTGCGGCCGTGGTATAATGGGATCATGAAAAACAAAACCACCGTCATTGCCTCCGTTGTGCTCGGGATCCTGTTCCTCGCGCTCGCGTTCTATTATTGGATGACGCCGGCGGATCTTTTGCCGCACTTCATGCCCGGCTACGATGCCGCGCTTTCGACCGTCCACTTCAAACACGGCCTGGGCGCGTTCATCCTCGCCATTGCGGCATTCATTCTCGCCTGGTTCAAGAGCGGCGCAAAGGACGGAAAAGACCTACCGAAGGAGGACAAGGCCTAATATTCCCATCGCGGCACAATAGATCGCGAACGGAAGGAGCGTTTTTGTCTCGAAATATCGGGCAAGGAACTTTGCCGAGAAGTATGCGCCTATCGCCGCCGCGACCGCGCCGGTGAACGCGATGCCGATCTCCGCGGCGCCGGAGGCGAGAAGGGGAGGAAGCTCGAGGAGCGCCGCGGCGCCGATGATCGGCGTGGCGAGGAGGAACGAGAACCGGAGCGCGTCCTCGTGCGACAGCTTTTGCAGAAGGCCTCCCGCGATGGTCGATCCCGTGCGGGAAAGGCCCGGAATGAGCGCGAGCATCTGCATGCAGCCGACGCCGACCGATTGCCGCCACGTCATGTATGCGAGCCGCGCATCGCCGCCGCTCTCGGTCTCTATCTCGTTCGCCGCCGCCGCCGCGATGCGCCTCTTGCGCAGCAATTCCGCGCCGAAGAGCAGGAATCCATTCGCAATGAGGAACGCCGCCGCGGAGCGCGGCGAGATAAAGAGGTTCGCCAGTTGGTCTTTAAAGAGCAGGCCGACGATGCCCGCAGGGATCGTGGCGGCCACAAGCAGCCAGCCGAGCTTGCCGTAAATGTTCGAGGGGGCGATATCGCGGTCGCGAAGGGACACGCTCATGCCGCGCGCGATGAGGAACCAGTCTTTGCGGTAGATGAGGAAAAGGACGAGTGCCGTCGCAAAATGCGTCGCCACCAGGAATTCGATCACGCCTTCCGCGTTCGTGTTGATGTGCCAGCCGAGGAGGCCGGGGATGAGGATGGTGTGCCCGAGGCTCGAGATGGGGAACAGTTCCGCGATACCCTGCGATAGGCCGAGGACGATGGCTTGAAAGAATGTGAGCATGAGATGATTATATATCATTTTTGGAATTTTCCTGTTTGGTGTGCTATGATTCTTTGGTGATCGTATTTCAGGGAGTATCGAAACATTACAGCGATCGCGGCGTCGCGCTCGAAGATGTGAGCATCCAGATCGATCCGGGGGAGTTCGTTTCCCTTGCGGGCCGATCGGGCGCCGGCAAATCCACTGTCATCAAACTTCTGATAGGCGAGGAGCGGCCGTCCAAAGGACGGATATTTTTCGGCCAATACGAGGTGAACAAATTGCAGGACGGCGAACTGCCCGCGTTCCGGCGCCATATCGGCGTCGTTTTTCAGGATTTCCGCCTTTTGCCGGCTAAAACGGCGTACGAGAACGTCGCGTTCGCGCTTGAAGTGGCGGGGCGGCCCCAGCGCGAGATCATGGAGCTCGTGCCGCAGGTGCTCGACATGGTGGGCCTCGGCGACAAGATGAAGAACTTCCCGAGCGAGCTTTCCGGCGGCGAGCGCCAGCGCGTCGCGATCGCGCGCGCGATGATCCACCGGCCGGAGGTCGTCATCGCCGACGAGCCGACGGGCAATCTCGATCCGTTCCACACGTTCGAGATCATTAAACTGCTCGAGAAGATCAACCAGCTCGGCACCACCGTGGTCCTCGCGACGCACGACCGGGAAGTGATCAATAATCTTGAACGCAGGGTTATAACATTGGACAAAGGCCGCGTGATCAGAGATGAAAAGAAAGGTAAATATATTTTAGTTTGATCATTTACCTCTTTTTTGGAACGGGTCGCTACGCTGAAGTTCCAAAAAAGAGGTAAACCATCAAACGAACAATCATTAACATGTTCACCATCATTTCAAGGATATTTCATTTCGGCGCCAAGAACTTCTGGCGCAACGGCTGGCTCTCGACGGCGACCATCGCCATCATGACGCTCGCGCTCATCGTGTTCCTCGGCCTCATCATATCCGGCGTCGTCATGGGCTCCGCGGTGAACCTCATCAAGGACGAGATCGACATCAGCGTGTATTTCAATACGAACACCTCGGAGGACCAGATCCTCAGCATCCAGCAGTCGCTCGAAGGGCTCTCGCAGGTCGCGAGCGTCGATTACGTTTCGCAGGCCCAGGCGCTTGCCACATTCCAGCAGAACCATGCAAGCGATCAGCAGATCAGCCAGGCCATCAACGCGCTCGATTCGAACCCGCTCGAGGCTTCGCTCAATATAAAGGCGAAGAATCCGAGCGAGTACGGCGCCATCAACGATTATCTGAGCTCGGCGAACCTTGCGCCGTACATCGACAAGATCAGCTACACCGAGAACCAGGTGGTCATCAACCGTCTCGCCACCATCGTGCGCGACATGGAAGTGGGCGGCTGGGCACTCACCATATTCCTCGCGCTCATCGCCGGACTCGTGGTGTTCAACACGATCCGCCTCGCCATCTATTCGAACCGCGACGAGATCGGCGTCATGCGCGTCGTGGGCGCGTCGAACAGCCTGGTGCGCGGCCCGTACATTGTGGAAGGGGTCTTCTGGGGCGCGATCGCGGCGGTCATCTCGCTCGTGCTCGTCGCGCCGGTACTCTGGCTCGTGTCGCCCTATCTCGGCGGCGACTTCATCCCCGGGCTCAACATCTTCCAGTATTTCTACACGCATATCGTCCAGCTGTTCCTTTACCAGCTGCTCTTCGGTGTGCTGATCGGCATGTTCTCCAGCTTTTGGGCGGTGCAGAGGTATCTAAAGAACTAACGCCATACGAATGGGACAGGACCTGCCGCCGGAACCTCCTTCCGAGGAGGCGAAGGCTATCGTCATTGCGAACGGCCAGGCTGCCGCGCTGCGCAAGCGCAAGGCCAGGCGGAATCTCGTGCTCATCATTATAGGCACGGTCGTGGTCGCCGGCATCGTGTGGGGCATCCAGGCCCTTACCTCGTCGCCGCTCGCGAGGGTCGCGTCGTTCCAGAACTCACTTGCGACCAAGGTCCAGCAGGACGTCTCGGCATATCCCGCGCCGCTCAAAGCGACCTCCACCGCCGCGGCGAGGGTCCCCAAAAAGAGCTCGACGCTCACCATTGCGGGTGTGATCGCCAACACGAACGCGCAACGCGCGGAGAACGGCAACATGCCGCCGCTCACGGAGAGCAAGACGCTCGATGCGATCGCAACCCTGCGCCTCGACGACATGTTCCAGAACCAATACTTCGCACACGTCAATTCGTCGACGGGGCAGAGCGCGGTGACGGTGGCGGCGAGCGTCGGTTACGACAATCTTGCGCTCGGCGAGAACCTCGCCGAAGGCACGTTCGCGGGCGACGCGGGCGTCGTCACCGCATGGATGAACTCGCCCGGCCATCGCGCGAACATCCTCGGCACGCATTACACGGAGATCGGCGTCGCGGTGCGCGAGGGGACCTTCCAGGGGCAGGACGGATGGATCGCGGTACAGATCTTCGGCAAGCCGGTGAGCGCGTGCCCGCCCGCGCCGAGCGATAATCTTAAGGCGGCCATCGCCGCCGCGGAAGCGACGCTCACTTCGATGGGTCAGCAGCTCACCGAGATGAAGGCCTCGATCGATGCCATGCGGCCCCAATCGGGCGACGCGTACAACGCGCAGGTCCAGCAGTACAACACGCTCGTGGGGCAGTACAACACGCTCGGCACACAGACGAAGACGCAGGCGGACACGTACAATGCGGAAGTGGACGCGTTCAACGCGTGCCTTTAAAGGCGCGAAAAGCTTTCTAAAAGGTGGTAAAATGGTGGCAATGGCTACCAAACCAACCACCGGCGGCGCGGCGAAATTCGCCGAATTCGACAAGCGCTATCAATCCCTCAATCCCGAGCAGCGGGAGGCCGTGGACGCGCTCAAAGGGCCGGTAATGGTGATCGCAGGGCCGGG
>JARLIC010000108.1 GCA_031291905.1 Minisyncoccota bacterium | reverse complement strand
TATCGCGGGATCGCAGTGACAGCATTCATACTCGGGTTCCTTCTGTTAAAGAAGAATAAAATAGCAATTCTTCACATAATAAATGGAAGCTTTCTGCGATCGGATCCACGCCTCTCCCGGCCTCGAATGCTACACATACATCGCGGCGCCAGTGTGCTACATTGCCCTGGAAGTCCTGTGCATCCTCTGCACGATCAAGTCGTGCTCAGTCATGTGGGATATCTGCAAGAGCCACATGCTAATCCTCCTGTACTCCGCCCTCAACCTCGTCCTTCTCTCCCGCCTAGTCGCCTTGGCGGGAGCCATGTTTGTGACTCACCAGAACGACATTGTCGACTGCGTGCAGATCGTTGAGATGTACAGCAAGGACGTGCTCATCCTCGCCGTAATCGGTCGGACCTTCGAAATCGTCTCCGAGATCTTCACCAGATATTCAAGTCGGTACCTGCTGTGGAAAAGCGTGGTGTGGGCGACGGTGCTCGTGCACTCGCTGTGCTTCCTCGCCATGAATCTGCTTCGGGCGGCGTTCGGGTACAGGGAGGAGCTGGTGATATATGAGATCTGTCTCATGGGCTTCGTTGAGGCCATATGCATTTATACGTCGGTCACGTACATCAGCGCGTTCAAGAAATCGCTGCCCGACGCCTACGACACGATGAAGGTGTGGATGGTGCTGCTGTTCCTCATGCTCAATGTCATGATGGTGTACAGGATTTTCTTCCAGATCGCGTTCTCCGACGACATCCTCGAGCCGCGGAGCAAGGAGTTCCTCAGTCTGCTGTTTTACACGCTCTATCTAGTGCTGACGGAGATAGTGCCGTTCTCGATCCTGCTCCTCTATCTGACACGCGAATTTAAGAACAAGGACATTAACATCATGGCGATAGGGTCGTTCGTGACGATAGAAGATATAATCGACAGGTCGGAGTACTCGGAGGCGGCATCACACATCTAACCGCGGGAACGCTGTTGGTTAGACTCTCTAGTTTTTCTTAATCACATTCTCGCTAGCCTCGTGTACTTTCATCGTAATATTACGGCGCATATCTTTGCTTGTGTGGTTATCTATGAAATAGGTGATGACGCATTCCGTCTGCGGCCCGCGCTGTGGTGATTTATTTGACTACTGAGACTATTCGCTGTCTCCTACTATCAGGTTCAGGCCCTGACGAAGACTCTCATGGGGTTTTGGGGTTTTGGGGTTTTGGGGTTTTGG
>JARLIC010000107.1 GCA_031291905.1 Minisyncoccota bacterium | reverse complement strand
GCCGATAGGGTTCTCAAAATCGATCCCTGCCACGTTCGTACGGAGCGAGGGGTGGCCGTAGCGGCAAAAAAGGCCCACGATCGCCCTTCCGGGTACGGTCATACCCAGTTTTTCGCCCAACCACACGAAAAGATCGTGCATGTGCTCCGGATCGAAGCGAAAAAGGATCGGCTTCAGGAAATACTCGTACATTGTCCTAGTATTCTACTCCTTTTCTCGCTTTTTCTCCGCCCCGGTAGGGATGGCTCAGCTCCTCGCAGCGCGTGGCAAGGTCGGCGCGGAAAAGGACCTCCGAGTGGGCGTAGCGCCCCGTAAAAATGACGTCTACGGACGCGGGAACGGCGTCCAGGAACGCCAGTGCGGCCGGGAGGTCTATCAACTTGAGGTCCAGCGCGACATTGACCTCGTCAAGGATAACAAGGTCGTACTTCCCGGAGAGCATCGCCTCCTTTGCCCTTGCAAGCGTGGTCACCGCCGCCGCGCAATGCTCCTCAAAAGGCAGCTTATCGCCCAGGATACCCACAAAACCAAGGCCGCCCTTCTCGAAGTGCATGAGCCCGCCGGTCCGGGAGGTCATTTGAGGGAGCATACCGTCCTCCCCGCTCGGATAGCCCGTGCTTTTGATGAACTGGGTCATAAACACTCTTTTCCCGTCCCCGAGCGCGCGGATGGCCTGGCCTATGGCGGCCGTCGTTTTCCCCTTCCCATTACCGGTAAAGACCATGAACATGAGCGTTCCTCCATTTTCCCGCCAAAAAGGAATTGTTCAATGCCGCATAGTAACGAAACAGGCATTTCGTAAGATATCACCAGGATATTTTTCCGATTGTGCATGATGATAAACCCCAAATTGTCCATATAAAATGCGACTTATATCGTATCGGTGTTTTATTTTCCATTATTTGCAAAATATGACGACATTTTGGTCATCGTATTATAATAACAAAGACCGGCGACCGTGATCTCAAAAATCATCCGTTTTCCTCCCCAAAAACCCCATTCGGCACCGGGCGGAGTTGCCATAAATGCAAAAATATTTTGTGCGTGCAGGAGGTCCTTTTCCCCCGCTTGCATCCGATGCTTTTGGGGTGGTTTAATAGTGAAGCACCCGACACAAATTTTAAAAAAATAACAAAGAAATGACGAGCAACGGCAAACAGCATTTCTCGACGATAAAAAAGAGGGACGGACGCGTCGTACCGTTCGCCGAGGAAAAAATAACGAGTGCGATCGCGAAGGCGATGTCCGCAACGGGCGAAACGTCGCAGCGCGAGGACGCCGAGAAGGTCGCGGAGCAGGTCATCGCCGCGCTCGTGAAGAAATATCCGAAGGAACACACCCCGACCATCGAGGAGATCCAGGATATCGTGGAGACCGAGCTCATCCTTATGGATTATGCGAAGACCGCGAAGGCCTATATCCTCTATCGCAACGAGCGGGCCCAGCTCCGCGAGAAGAAAAGGGAGGTTCCGGCGCATGTCCGGGAGCTCGCCGAGCAAAGCAAGGGCTATTTCCATAATCAGCTTGCCGAATTCGTCTATTACCGCACGTATTCGAAGTGGATCCCCGAGGAAGGCCGCCGCGAGACGTGGATCGAGACCGTCGACCGCTATATGGGCTTTATGAAGGAGAACATCGGGAGCAAACTTACGGATGCCGAGTACGCGGAGGTCCGCGAAGGGATCCTGAAGCAGGAAGCGATGCCCTCCATGAGGCTCCTGCAATTCGCGGGCAAGGCTGCACGCGCCACGAACGTCGCCGCATTCAACTGCTCGTTCACCGCGCCGCAGAAGCTCGAGGATTTCGCCGAGATGATGTACATCTCCATGTGCGGCACGGGCGTCGGCTTCTCCGTGGAAAGCCAGTATGTCCAGAAGCTCCCACAGATCGAGAAACAGACCGGCAAAAAGCTCGCCTCCCACGTGATCGACGACAGCAAGGAGGGTTGGTGCGACGCCTTGACACTTGGGCTCAAGACCTGGTTCGACGGCAAGGACATCGATTTTGATTTTTCACAGCTCCGCCCCGCGGGAGCGAGGCTCCAGACGATGGGCGGCAAGAGCTCCGGCCCCGAACCGCTCCGCTCGCTACTCACCTTCGCCCGCGCAAAGATCCTCGCAAAGCAGGGCAGGCGGCTTTCGAACCTCGACACCCATGATATCTGCTGCAAGATCGGCGAAGTGGTCGTGGCGGGCGGCGTACGCCGCAGCGCGATGATCTCCCTCTCCGATCTCGACGATCCGGAGATGCGCGACGCAAAGACGGGCCCGTTCTGGATGACCGAGCCCCAGCGCTCCATGGCGAACAACTCCGCGGTCTACACGGAAAAACCGAGCTCCACGCAATTCCTTGAGGAGTGGATATCGCTCGTAAAGAGCCGTACCGGGGAGCGCGGGATGTTCAACCGCGGCGGCCTCGCCATGCAGCTTCCGGAGCGCCGCACAAAGTTCCTCGGGGACGAGATCGGCAAGATCGGCACGAATCCGTGCGGCGAGATCCTTCTCCAGCCGAAGGAGTTCTGCAACCTCTCGGAGATCGTTGCGCGCGTCGAGGATACCGAAGAATCGCTCATGAGGAAGATGCGCCTTGCGACCATCCTTGGCACCTATCAATCAACCCTTACCGATTTCCCCTATCTTTCTAAGGAATGGAAAGAGAATTGCGACCGCGAGCGCCTGCTCGGCGTATCGATCACCGGCCAGTGGGACTGCCCGGCGGTGCGCGACGAGGAGATGCTCCGCAAGCTTCGTGACTATGCCATCGAAATGAACAAGGAGTATGCCAAAAAGCTCGGCATCACGCCCTCCATGGCCATCACGTGCGTGAAGCCGTCGGGCAATCTTTCACAGACCGTCGACTCGTCCTCGGGCCTCCACCCGCGCCATGCGCAGTACTATATCCGCCGCGTGCGCATCGCGACCACCGACGCGCTCTTCCAGGTACTGAAGGACCAGAAGATCCCGTATTTCCCGGAGGTCGGCCAGTCGGCGGAGACCGCGAACACCTACGTGGTCGAGTTCCCCGTGAAGGCGCCGGACGGCGCGGTGGTGAAGAACGACCTTTCGGCCATCGATCAGCTCGAATATTGGAAGAAAGTGAAGGTAAATTATACCGAGCACAATCCGTCGGTCACCGTATCGGTCGGCGACAGCGAATGGATCGACGTCGCGGACTGGGTCTATAAGAACTGGGATATGATCGGCGGGCTTTCCTTCCTGCCGCGCGAGGACCACGCCTATCTCCTTGCACCGTACGAGGAGATCACCAAGGAACGCTACGAGGAGATGGCGGAAAAGATGCCGCAGATCGACTTCTCGCAGATCGTCCTCTACGAGGCCACCGACGAGACCGACGTGAAGAAGGAGCTGGCCTGCGTGGGCGGCGTGTGCGAGATCGACGATGCCGCGGCCGCGGAGGCCGCAGGCGCCGGCGCGGCGGTGATGACCGCAGCCGCATAGAAAGACCGCGTATACGTCATTATATCGACACCCACAACAGCCCCCGAAAGGGGCTGTTTTGTTACATCAAGGTTGCGGGCCCTTCGGCGGCCGCATGCTTGCGCCTGCGGAGATGATAGCGATATTCGTGGAGCACGAGCAGTACGACGATGACGTCGAGGCCCGTGATCAGCCAAAGCGCGGCCGAAGGGGTGAACGCGAGCTGATACAGCTGATAGACGATAAAGAAGGTGAATACCGCGGCCGACCATGGATAGGCCCATAGCTTGTCCTTCAAGAGCGCCCCCACGAGTACCAGCTTCACAATGCCGTGCGAAAGGAAAATGAACACCCACACCGACTGCGGCGTGGCGGTGAACCCGTGGAATCCCTTGATGGCATACTGCCAGACGAGGTCCGGCGATGTTTCGGCGAGCTCGCTCCCCAAAAGCATCACCCCCATGCGACGCAGGACGTCATAGCTCACAAAGATCAGCAAAATACCGAGCGCCACCTCGCCCACGGCGATGATCCCCTTCAAAATTATGGATATTTTGAAGAGGGCGCGATAATCCTTTTCGGGAAGCCGGTTCATGGGGATATTCTACTCCATATTCCGATTCACTTCGAGTGCCGGTTTTGAGGGCAAAAATCCACGGAAAATTTAAAGATTAAAACAGCATTAAAGACTTGTTGACGTTTCTTCTTGGCGGCGTAAAGTGATATCATGCAACCGAAGAAGAAACGGGAAAATGACATTCTGACGGAGGTCAAAAAGATCGGCCGGCAGCTTGAAGAGTTCCAGGGATCCACAAAGCGGGCTTTTGGGATTGTCGATCAAAGATTCGATGGCGTTGATCAGAAATTCAATGGGGTGGATCAGAAATTCGAGGGAATGGATCGGAGGTTTGAGGGGGTGGACCAACGATTTGATAAAATGGATCAGAAATTCGATGGGATGGATCAAAGATTCGAGGGGATGGATCGGAGGTTTGATAGAGTGGACCAAAGGTTTGATGGGATTGACAAGAGGCTCGATGGGGTCGATCAAAAGTTCGAGGGGATTGATAAGAGGCTCGATGGGGTCGATCAAAGGTTTGATCAGGTGGATAACAGTATAGAGGAACTCGCCGTTGCGACCGCGCAAGAATTCGAGTCGGTCCGAAAAGAGATGGGCGGGATGGCCACCAAGACCGAATTGTACGAACTCAAGCATGAGGTCATGCAGGCGATCGACCGTGTAGACACCCACCTCTCGGCCGTGGCGACCCAATGGCATGACGATTTTGATGAGGTCAAGGATGTCCTTAAGGAACACGACGGCAGGCTCCGCGTTCTTGAAAAATATCACCGCCCGGCATAAACAAAAACAGGCCTATCGGCCCGTTTTTGTTCTTCGTTTTTTCTCAGGGTGCCCTCGAGAAGAATACTAAGGTTTTCTTTCTCTTGGCACCTCAAACAAAAACAGGCCTATCGGCCCGTTTTTGTTCTCAGTGCCCTCGAGAAGAATCGAACTTCTATTACAGGCTCCGCAAGCTTGCGTCCTATCCGTTGAACGACGAGGGCGTACAAAGGGATGTTCTTTTGTGGTCAAGCAGATTTATTGCCCGCAAAAGAACATCCCTTCGTTTCAACCTGATAAGAGTACTAGAAACGGAACAATTTTTCAATGGCGTCGACAAGGGTCATATCGTGCCGGACCTCCTTGAGCACCGTCTTTAGATCGACACGGACCTCCTCCACGCGGTCCACCGGCACGATCACCTTGAGCGGCGAACGCAGGCGCGAACGGAAATAGAAATGGATATCGGCCCAATCTTCGTCGTTCCGGTCGGTGCTCCAACTTTCGAATTCGCGGATGAGATGGATCCTGCTTTGGCCTATATGCACCGCTTCGTCCGTCACCATGAACGGGATGTCCCGCGGCATGCGGTCGGCCCAGATTATGAAAAGGATCTCCGCCACCACGATGAAGAACCCGAACAGGAAATCCTTCTGCCACACGGCGAACGCAATCATGAACGCCGCCACAATGATGGTGATCCAGTACCACGATACGCCCTTTTCCCGGTGTTCGTATTCCGGCGCCTCCCAGACGATCTCGAATTTTGCCATGCATTCATTATATCACGTTCTCTCCGCGCCGCCACAATACCTGCGGAGACACCAAAGCCCCGCCATGGTGGCGGGGCTTTGGTGTATACAACCTGCAGGAAAAGGATCCTTTTTCTGCGCTTACAGGACGGCCTCCTTGAGGAGCTTGCCTGCGCGGAACTTCGGCTTGATCGAAGCCTTGAT
>JARLIC010000106.1 GCA_031291905.1 Minisyncoccota bacterium | reverse complement strand
CCAGTCTGCGCACTGAGAAGCACAACAAAGGTGCCTTTCCTGCCTGGCCGATACAGCACAAGATATTGGCTTTATATATTATATCCATCTTCCGCCTTATTCAGCGCTGTCCTATTCCCACAGCATATAAACAAGAAGATCCGTTCACACCAAAAATGAGAATACAGACCTTCGTGTTATCGCTAGTTCTGCTGTTCGCAGGACTCACCTCATGTGTGGAGCCGCCGAAACCCACAGTCTCCTTCCCCGCCTCGAAGCTTCCGCCCAACGGAACCGAGTCCGACCCGCGTCTTCGCCGCCTTATCGGCTGCACCTACCTCCACATCCTCAAGTTCGAAAAGGACTCCGATGAGATAAAGAATTTCGAGGTGGAATCCGCGACCGTCTCGAAGGAGAGACGGCACAAGATCAAGGCGCTCATGCTGGCCAAGTGCATGAAGGAAATCACCGACTCCGGCCTCAAAATGGTGCTCGAAGGCGATGAGGAAAGCGAGATCGATCCTCGGCTCGAGCCCTTCGTGACCATTAATTATGCAGAAATGAACAAGACAGGGTTCGATTGGACGGTGAGGCCAGAGGAGGCGGCGATGCTCAAGGAGGCTAAGGATGTATCTTGCGCGAGTGAATATTCTGGATAGAACATATTCAAGTCGAAGGAAGTCGTCAAGGACATCGACGACGAGGCGCTCAAGGCTGCCGAGGGCATGGACCCAGAGGCGAAGTCTGAGGGGGACGAGTCAGGTGCCAATTCAAATGATGAGCTCTCCACCCTGGATCTGATCAAGTATGGGCGCGATACGATGATCCGGTAGCCGACGGGAGGAGCTGGGAGAGAGGGACTACAGACTGGCGCTGTGCCTGCTGCTGGCGACCAAAGAGATGGACGACGAAGAGTACATGTCCATGCTCGCCAACAACTATTCCGTCAACGAGGATATGCATCTCAAGGTCATCAGCATGATGCTCACTAAATGTGTCGCCGCCTGGCCCAAGACCAAGGATGAGGAGGTAATTCCAGCCCGATGCGATCTTGCGTAGGAGGAAGAACACGTGCTCGAAAATTACACCGACTACGTGCGCGCAAACATGGAGGACACGAAGAACAAAGGGTTCAGCTGGCAGGTAACCGACAAGGAGACCGAACTGATCCAGGCCGCTAACGAGGTCATGAAGCAGGTGCTGGACTACAGACGAGAGGACAAGGGCAAGCCTCAGACTCGTGGCGGAGTGAAAAGATTGATGCGGTGGGCCAAGAGGAACCCAGTGACCGCGCTCACGTGTTCCTCGGCCGTTCTCGGCGCCATGGCCCTCGGTACGCTCCCCATGATTTATGCTCGGATAGTCGTGATATTCTACTACGCGAACAAGCGGGCCATCGTCGCGACCAAGGGCGGGAAGAAGCACAAGGCGGGGGAAAAGGAAAAGGAAAAGGGGAAGCACGGCGAGGAGAAGCCGCTCAAGAAGGGCAAGAAGGAGAAAACTAAATAAAGATACGACAGCAACCTTGCTGGCTTTGTATAGCGTAAATGTGCTCTCCCTCTCTATAGATGCGCATGGGCTTGCACTTGGGGTTTTGGGGTTTTGGGGTTTTGGGGTTTTGG
>JARLIC010000015.1 GCA_031291905.1 Minisyncoccota bacterium | reverse complement strand
GCCGCCTCCGTGCGTCCGGCGCCCTTGCATGTACTGCACGGCTTCCGGGGGATCTGTCCCGTGCCATGGCACTTCGTACACGTCTTCACCTGTGAAATATTGCCGAAGAACGTGCGCCGCTGTTCGCGGACCTGGCCCTGCCCGCCGCACGTCGCGCACTTTTCAAAATCGCTCCCCGGCTCGGCACCGTTGCCGCCACACTTCGCGCACTGCGTGAACGCCTTGAAGTGCAGGGTCTTCGCCACGCCGCGGAACGCCTCTTCGAGCGTGACCTCCTCGCGCGCCTCAATATCCGAACCTTTCTCGTACGTCCTCCTGTGCTCGCGCCCGCCCATACCGCCGAAGATGCCCTCGAAGATGTCGCCGAAGTCACCCATGTCGCCGAACTGCTGTTCGAACTGCGACGGATCGAATCCCATGCCGCCCCAGTTCACGTTGCCGCCGCCAAACCCGCCCCACTGCTGGCCGGGGTCCGCCGAGCCGGTGCGGTCGTACTGCGCGCGCTTGTTCTTGTCGGAAAGCACCTGATACGCCTCGTTGATCTCCTTGAACTTCGCTTCGCTGCCGCCCGCCTTGTCGGGATGGTATTGATGCGCAAGTTTGCGGTACGCCTTTTTGACCTCTTCTTCCGAAGCGGTCCTGGAAACGCCGAGTGTCTCGTAATAGTCCTTCATTTGAACAATGGGTTTATATTTCGAATTTAGCTATCCGGGCCCTGAGACTTTCCTTTTTCAGTACCCTATCACCTCCCTCACATGTTCCTCCTCGCTGATCTTCATGAATCCCGTCGCAAGGAGCAGTTCATAAAAGATGAGTGTGATGAACTCCGCAAGCCAGATGAACAGCACGCCGACGCTCCGGAGCGCGATGAAGATCACCGCGGCCCATCCGACGACGAACCATCCGCCCGACTGGGCCTGCCATGCGTTCATCATCCCCTGCAGGACATTATAGAACGCGTCACTTGCGGGCGAGGATGTGGCGACCGTGCTCGAAGAGTTCTCCAAAAAGGTCTGCTCGAACTGCGTGGTCGCCTGGGTGATCGCCTCGCTCTGCTGATCCTGGCTCAGGTTCTTGAAGTTGGGATTGTTCTGCAGTTCCATCTTCGTGAAGCTTTCCGAGAAGTTCCCGAAGGAGCCGGTGAGCGAAAGGCCGGGGTAGAACCCGTTCGCCACGCCCGCCGCCCAGTTGAAGAACGTCCTGAAGCTCTTTTGGGAAACGATGAGCGGATTGCCGCCGACCTGGGGTGCGTAGATGAGCACCATGAAGATGAGGAGTCCGGTCGTGAACTTTCCGAGCGTCGTGCCGCTCGCGCCGAAGAACGGTATCTCGATACTGTTCGCAAGCCGGCTCCTTCCGGAAAGATATCCCCACGAGAGGAACGCGAGTACCGTGAGCCATGTGATCACGAGTATCCGCGGATCGTCCTGCCAGAAGAATACGACGACCGCGAGCGACTCGAGGACGATCGCCGGGAACGCGCGCTTCGCGTTCTTCACGAGGAACACCTGGAGCGCCGCGAGTACGCCGAAGAATGTGAGCGCCGCGAGAAGCGGCCATACGGCGAGGCCGCGCGCAAGATAGGCGTAGTACGCGTACCCGAAGAGCGCGGCGGAAAGCACCGCGACAATGTCGAGCGCGAGCGCCTTGTACGTCGCGGAGCGCGGCGGCTTTGCGCCGATCGTAATGCTAGACGGATTGAGCAGGTTCTGGCCCTGACTCTCCGACGCCACCGTCGGCCGGCTGCCCGTTATCACTTCCCGTAGGTCCATTGTCCTTATTATACGCCGCCTGCCCTATTTTTTGTATCTCCGCCGAAAGCGCATCGATCGCGGCCGTGAGCGCCGCCTTGTCTTCGCCGTCCTTTGCCTTCTTCAGCGTCTCGAGCTTCTCGTTGATGCCGGTCTTTATATCCTCCGCAACCTTGTCGCCCGCGTCGCGCAGGGATTTTTCGGTGAGATAGATGAGCGACTCGGCCTGGTTGCGCGCGTCGATCAGCTCCTTCTTCTTCATATCCTCCGCGGCGTGCTCGGCGGCCTCCTTCTTGAGCTTCTCGATCTCATCCTTCGAAAGATTGGTCGACGCCTGGATCTTCACCGATTGCGTCTTGCCGCTCGCCTTGTCCTTTGCGGACACGTTCAGGATGCCGTTCGCGTCGATGTCGAACGTGACCTCCACCTGCGGGATGCCGCGCGGGGACGGCGGGATGCCGTCGAGCATGAAGCGCGCAAGTACTTTGTTGTCCGCCGCCATCGGGCGTTCGCCCTGCAGCACGAGCACCTCGACCGAGGTCTGGTTGTCGGCGGCGGTCGAGAACACCTGGGTCTTCGCCGTCGGCACGGTCGTGTTCTTCGGGATCATCGGCGTTGCCACGCCGCCGTACGTTTCTATGCTGAGCGAGAGCGGCGTCACGTCGAGCAGGAGGATGTCCTTCACCTCGCCCTCCGTCTTCCTGCCTTCGGCCTTCGCCGAAAGGATCTCCGCCTGGATTCCGGCACCGAGCGCCACCACCTCATCCGGATTGATGCCCTGATGCGGTTCCTTGCCGAAAAGCTTCTTCACGGCATCCTGCATTGCGGGCATGCGCGTCTGGCCGCCGACGAGGATCACCTCGTCCATTTCCGAAAGCTGGTAACCGGCACCTTTCGGCGCGGCGGCCGTCACCGTCTCCTGCGTAAGCTTGATCGAAAGATCGATGTACTCCTGCACAAGCGACTCGAGCTTGGCGCGCGTCATCTTCATCTGGAAATGCTTCGGTCCGTTCGCGTCGGAAGAGATGTACGGGATGTTGATCTCCGTCTCCATCGCGCTCGAAAGTTCATGCTTCGCACGCTCCGCAGCCTCCTTCAAACGCTGCACCGCGAGCGGGTCCTTCGAGATGTCGATGCCCTCCTGCTTCTTGTATTCCTCGACGAGATACTGCTGGATCTTCTTGTCGAAGTCGTCGCCGCCGAGATGCGTATCGCCTCCCGTCGCGCGGACCTCCACCGTCTGCTCCTTCGTCTCCGGATCGAAGCCCATCTCGAGCACCGACACGTCGAACGTGCCGCCGCCGAAATCGTACACGACGATCTTCTGGTTCTTCTCCTTGTTCACGCCGTACGCGAACGCCGCCGCCGTCGGCTCGTTCATGATGCGGTCAACTTTGAGGCCCGCGATCTCGCCCGCGTTTTTCGTCGCCTGCCTCTGCGAGTCGTCGAAGTATGCCGGCACGGTGATCACCGCCTCGTCCACCTTCTCGCCGAGCCGCGCTTCCGCGTCGGCCTTCAGTTTGCCGAGGATGAATGCAGAGATCTCCTCCGGCGAATACCACTTGTCGCCCATCTTCACTTCCACGCCGCCCGTCGGACCCGCCTGGATCTCGTACGGCAGCCATGCCTTGTCGCGCTGGACCTCCGGATCGGTGAACTTGCGGCCAATGAGGCGCTTCACCGAGAAGACCGTATTCTTCGGATTCGTCACCGACTGCCGTTTTGCGAGCAATCCGACAAGACGCTCGTTCGTCTTCGAGATCGCCACGATGGACGGCGTGGTGCGGTTACCCTCGCTGTTCTCGAGGATCTGCAGTTCGCCGTTCTTCATGACGGCGACGGCCGAGTTCGTGGTCCCAAGATCGATACCGATTATTTTTGCCATATTATTTTTTGATTAAAAGTTGTTTCTTTTCCACTCTCATTCTTCCCTTCTCTCTTCTTACCTTCTTACCTTCATTCTTCTTTCCTTCTTCACGTCCCCTTGCTTACTATCACCCGTGCCGGCCGCAGGACCTTTTCGTGCAGACGATATCCCCGCTCGATCACTTCCACCACGGTACCCTCCGGCTTGTCCGATGGGATTTCCGCAAGCGCTTCGGCAACCATCGGATCGAACGCGTCACCTTCTTTGATATCGATATTGGCCAACCCACGCTTCTTCAAAAGGTCCTCGATCTGCGTGCGGATAAGGTAGATGCCCTTTTCCACAGACCCCTCCTTCTCCAGCGTCCGCAGTGCAAGGTCGAAGTTGTCCATCACCGAGATCAGGTCCTTCATGATGTCGGCATTCCCGTACCGCGACACTTCCTCCAAATGACTAAGCTCCTCTTTTTTATAATTGAGAAAATCCGCCTTGGTCCGCTGCCATCCCGCAAGATACTCGTCGCGCTGCTTCTCGATCTCGGCAAGCTTGCCGTTCGCGGCATCGTTACCGGCGCCGGTATCCGCATCGACGCTCTTTTTGATCTCTTCGTTCTCTTCGGCCATGGTTTATAAATGATTAATTGTTACAGGTTCCTCAGTATGCGTATGACCTTTTTGTAATCCATCCGCTTGGGACCGATCGCGAAGATGGAAATGGTCGCATCGCCGATCGTATAATTGCCGCCTATCACCGAAAGGCTTTCGCTCTGCGTGACGGGGCTCTTCCTGCCGATGAACACCTGCGTGCCCTTGCCGATCATCTCCGCCGAGCGCTGCAAGCGCTTTTCCATGCCTTCGAAGTCGTGGATCACCGAGCGTATCCCGTTCTGGTCCTGCCAATCCAGGCGATCGATGAGCTGCTCGAGGCCCGCCTTGTAGACCGCCTCGCGCGCGAGGTCCGCCGCGACGCTCAGGAGGCCGAGCTGGGCCGAAAGCTCGCTCAGAAGATCGGGCCATGCCCGCTCCTCGAGGAGCCTGTGCAGGTCGTTCTTCTTTGCCGCGTGCTCCTTCAGGCTGTTCTCCAGAAGACGGCCCGTGAAGTATTCATAGCCGCGGTTCGTGGGCACGCGTCCCGCCGAATGATGTGGTTGCTCAAGAAAGCCGCGCTCCTCGAGCTCGTCGAGCTCCAGCCGGATCATCGCCGGCTTGATGCCGAAATCATAATGCTCGTAAAGCAGGCCCGAGCTCACCGGTTCGCCGGTGTTGATGAACTCCTGGATGGCCGCTTCCAATATTTGCGCAGTCCTTTCAGTCATGCCCTCTCATTTTAGCCGTATTGGCAATCAAGTCAAGAGAGTGCCAAACCGGATACCGGCGGGTAAAAAAAGGCGGCCGAGTGGGGTTCTCGGCCGCATTGACGATCGCGGACTAGGCAAATCCTCTTGACTCTCCAACCATGATGAACGGTAAACTTGCGGAAAATGACGAAGGGACGCGCCGGGCCTCGATGAGGGGGACAAAGACGATGTCATCGGGCTCCGGCGAGGGTATCTCACAGAATCGTGCAACGTGGCGACGGATTTGCGCCAGCATCTCGGATTCCGGAGACTCGAGGACCTTGTTCAAAAACGCGCGGTCGTGGTGCTTGATGTTGCGGCATACATCCCAGAGCGCGATCCCCGCCATGATCCCTTTCTCATAGTAGGAGCACTCGATGCAGTCGGGCTGGAAATCGAGGCCAAGATATCCGACACGGGCAGCCTGGCGATATTGGGGGTTTTCCATCAGCTTTCGGTCAAGAAGTCTGAGAACCGGAAGCTCCGCTTCTTCCTTGTACAACGGTAAGGCTTTACCTTCTTGCATTCTTTCCCCTCCTGGATTTACTGCGGTGGTTCTGAAAAAACCATATCATAAACGATATGAAAAGAGAATAGCGGAAAGACGATACCTGTGCATATCCTTGAGGCCTCATGGTACAATATTCCCATGGAGATCAAAAAGGGCAGGAACGTCCGGTGGGTCAACATCGAGAAGCCGACCGAGAAGGACCTCTCGTGGCTCGTCAAGGAGTTCGGCATCCATCCGGTCATCGTCGAGGAACTGCGCGGGCCGTCGGCGCGGGGCCGCGTGGAGGCGTACAAGGACTATCTCTACTTCATCTATTATTTCCCCCTCTATGACAAGGAGGACGAGTCGTCGGTGCGCACGGAAATCGACTTCATCGTCACCAAGGACAGCGTCGTCACCGTCCACTACGACCCCGTGAGCGATTCGATGGCGGAGTTCGACATGACAGCCTGCAATTCGTCGCTCGAGGTGACGTACCAGCTCATCGAACATCTCATCGGCTTCGAGGAGCGCCAGCTCCGCCACGTCCGCGAGAAAGTGGAGAAAGTGGGAAAGGAGATATTCAAGGACAAAGAGAAGGAGGTCCTCGAGCAGATCACCTATTTAAAGAGGGACGTCTCGGAATACCGCATCATCGTGCGCCTGCAGGGGCCGGTCCTGCACTCCCTGCTCGTCAAGGGAAAGAAGTTCTGGGGCGACAACGCGGAGATATATCTGAACGACCTCATGGGCGACCAATTGAAGGTGGTGAACCAGATCGACGATTACCGCGAGGCGATCGGCGACTTCGAGGACACCAACAACCAGCTGATGAACCTCAAAGTGAACTCCGTGATGAAGACCTTCACCTCGCTCTCGTTCCTCACCTTCCCGTTCATGCTCATTGCCGCGGTCTTCAGTATGAACACGCGCGATATGCCCCTCGTCGGCCTTCCCTACTCGTTCTGGATCATCATCGCCATCATGGCGGCGGGCATGGCGGCCCTCATCGTCTATTTCAAACGCAAAGGATGGTTCTGAAACTCTATAATACGCTCTCGCGGGAGAAGGAGCCCCTGCCCGACCAGAAAAAGATCAGGTTGTTCGTGTGCGGCCCCACTGTTTACGACTATCTTCACATCGGCAACGCGCGCACGTACCTCTTCTTCGATTTCTTCGCAAAATATCTCCGCGCGCGCGGTTACGACGTCGAATATCTCGAGAACATCACCGATGTCGACGACAAGATCATCGCCCGCGCGATGACGGACGGAAAGGACACCGCCGCGGTGGCGCGGTCCTTCACCGAGACGTTCCTCGCCGACATGAAAGCGCTCGGCGTGAACGCGGTGACCACCTATGCTCCCGCCACCGATTTCATCTCGCAGATCATCGCACAAGTGGAACGACTCATCGACAAGGGCTTCGCGTACAAGATCGACGGCGACGGCTGGTATTTCGATATCGCGAAAGACCCCGATTACGGGAAGCTGAGCGGCCGCACGGCGGCGCAGGCCGAGGACGGCGTCTCGCGCATCGACGACTCGGTCGGCAAACGCAACAAAGGCGACTTCTGCCTTTGGAAATTCTCGCAGACCTCGCTCACGGACCTCGAACCGCGCTGGCCATCGGCCCTCGGCGACGGCAGGCCGGGATGGCACATCGAGGACACGGCGATCTCGGAGTTCTATTTCGGTCCGCAATACGAGATCCACGGAGGAGGCGTGGACCTCAAGTTCCCCCATCACGAGGCCGAGATCGCCCAGCAGGAATCCGCATCGGGGCTCGTGCCGTTCGTGAAGCTGTGGATGCACACCGGCGCGCTCACCATGGACGGGAAGAAGATGTCGAAGAGCGCGGGCAACTTCCTGACCATCCGCGATTTTCTCAAGGCGCATCCGCCGGAGGTCCTCCGATGGATCACCCTGACCCATCACTACCGCTCGCCGCTCGACTATTCGGAGGAAGCGGTCACTCAGGCGAAGAATGAACTTGAGAGGATATACGGAGGGATACACAACCTTGCGTGGGCCGTGGACGACGCACTCCGTATCACAAAGGGAAGCAACAAAGAAGAAAGTGAAATTGCCCCGCTGGAAAGGTTAAAAGGGCAGTTTGAGGAAGCTCTTGCGGACGACCTGAACACCTCGAAGGCATTTGCCGCTCTTAGAGAGATCATCTTTGGGGATTATGGTCATTTCAAAGAACGGTTGGAACTGCTGAAGGAAATGGACGGGTTCCTTGGATTGGGATTTAATAAGCCGATAGAAGGCTTTTCTCGTGAATTAAATGCCAAAATCGCGGAGAAATTCGAGGAATATAAGCTATCCAGAGCTAATAAACAGTTTATCCAGTCCGACGCCTTGAGAAAAGAACTGAAAGGTTTAGGATATGAAGTGAGAGATACGGAAGAAGGATCCGTTATCGTTAAAAAGTTCTTTTAGATCCGACTATTCCCTTGCGTGTTGAAGGGACGGAATAATCGGATTAAAAAAATCTTTAAAAAAATGTCGTTGCCATCATCCAAAAAATCAGGGCCGAAATTGCCGCCCCAGAACATCGAGGCCGAACAGACCGTGCTTGGTGCGGTGCTCATCGACAAGAACGCGATCTTCCGCGTTGCGGACATTTTGGTACCCGACGATTTTTATTCGCCTCAGCACGGAAGGATCTTCGAGGCCATCCTCTCCCTTTATGAAAAGCATCAACCGATCGACGTTCTCAGCCTCACCACCCATCTCAAAGAGCGCGAAACACTGAAGGACGTCGGCGGTTCGGGCTACCTCGCCGAACTCACCAATCAGGTATCGAACGCGTCGCACGTCCAGCATTACGCCGGCATCGTGAAGCAGAAAAAGATATTGCGCGACCTCGTGAAGGCGTCGGCGGAGATCGCCGAAAATGTATTCAACACAAAAGGCGGCAATGTCGACGACCTGCTCGATGACGTCGAACAGAAGATCCTTTCGATCTCACAGAAATCCTTGCCTCAGAATTTCGTTTCACTCAAAGACGACCTCGCGTCCGCCTACGAACGCATCGCCAATCTCCACGCGGGCGGCAACAAACTGCGCGGCGTCCCCACCGGATTCCCCGAACTCGACGAAACGCTCTCCGGTCTCCAGAAATCCGAACTTATCATTCTCGGCGCCCGTCCGTCCGTCGGCAAAACATCCCTCGCACTCGACGTGGCGCGCAATGCCGCGAAGGCGGGCCATACCGTCGGCGTCTTCTCGCTCGAAATGTCGCGCGAACAATTGCAGGACCGCATTATCGCCTCCGAATCCGGCGTACCGCTGTGGAATATCCTCACCGGCCGCATCTCAAGCGACAACGAATTCGCGATGATCCAGGGTGCGCTTGACCGCCTCTCCGACATCAAGCTTTTCATCGACGACAGCCCATCGCTCAACGTGCTCCAGATGCGTTCGATGGCGCGGCGGCTCCAGGTGGAGCACGGGCTCGACCTGCTCGTCGTCGATTATTTGCAGCTCATCCGCCCGCGCGTCTCGAGCGACAACATGGTGAACATGATCACGGAGATCTCGCGCGGCCTCAAAGCGCTCGCGCGCGAATTGAAAGTGCCGGTACTCGCGCTCTCCCAGCTCTCGCGCGGCATCGAACAGCGCGCAGGCAGCGAACACACGGCGCCGCGCCTCTCCGATCTTCGCGATTCCGGCTCCATCGAACAGGACGCCGACGTCGTTATGTTCATCTACCGCGATTCACGCAACCCGAACGACACCGCCTCGGCGACCGACAACATCGTGCACCTGAGCGTCGCCAAACACCGCAACGGCGCCCTTCGCAACCTCGACTTCTTCTTCGACGCCGAACGCGCAACCTTCAAAGCGATCGAGAAACGATACGACGAACTGCCGG
>JARLIC010000014.1 GCA_031291905.1 Minisyncoccota bacterium | reverse complement strand
TACGTGATCATGATAGAGGCGACCATGCCGCCCGAGGAAGCGGCGGTCCGCGCGGACCGTTTCCTTATGGAGGAAATGTTTCCTTACCTCTTTACGTTGAACGAACGTGCGCGCGAGATCGTCCTTTCGTGCGCGAAGAGGATCGCGGACGTGCGGTTGTCCGGCGTTCCGTTCAAGTCCAAAGAATGACAAGCGAAGTTCCGTCGCCCCCGCATACCCGCGGGGGCTTTTTATTGACATGGGCGGCGGTTTTGCGCTATACTGCACTCAATTCCAAAGACCATAGGTAGTGCCGATAAAGGCACGTAAATGATCCTATCGAGGGAGCGATCGATGAACGGCACGTTGCGTGCCGCGGGGCGATCACCATTCGGCGGCCACGGAAGGCCGTTTTTCTTTTGTCGAGAAGAAGGCGGCAAAGGACCGAACAGGTCCAAAATTCAAAACATTCTCGCAATCAAAATATGAAAACCAAAGCGCAGAAAGGCGAAGAATTGAAGAAGGCCAAAGCGTTGCTCGACAAGAGCGAATCGCTCATCTTCGCGGATTTCACGAAGATCAAAGCGGAGGATGTCCGCAAGCTCCGCATGGAGCTCAAGAAATCCGGCGCGAACTTCCTCGTCATCAAGAAGCGCCTCCTGGGGCTTCTCATGAAGGAGAAGGGGATCACGGCCGACCTTGCCAAGTTCAAGATCTCCGTCGGCACGATCTTTGCGGAGGGCGGCACGGACACCGTCGCCGGTCCGGCGTACAAGTTCTTTTCGGGACTCGAGGTCCCGGAGGGCGGCGCAAAGGACATGTGGACGAAGAAGATCCTCGGCGGCTACGACGTGAAGGGCAACGAGGAGATGGAGGCATCCCAGGTGATCGCCATCGGTACGCTCCCGTCGCGCGAAGTGCTTCTTGCCCAGCTTCTGGGTACGATCGCCGGGCCGGTGCGGGCGTTCATGTACCTCCTCGACCAGAAGTCGAAAGAGTCGGCGGGATAGAAAAGTGCGGACGAAAATAAATCAACAAAATCATTATCATGGCAAATCTCGATGAATTGATGGACCAGATCGGATCGCTCAAGGTGACCGAACTGGCCGACCTCGTGCACAAAATGGAAGAGAAGTTCGGCATCTCGGCGGCGGCGCCGGCTGCGGCGGGCGGTGCGGCGGCTGCGCCGGCGGAGGAGAAGACCAGCTTCAACGTCGTCCTCAAGACGAGCGGTGCAAGCAAGCTCAATGTGATCAAGGTGGTCCGCGAAGTGACCACGCTCGGCCTCAAGGAGGCGAAGGACCTCGTCGACGGCGCGCCGAAGACGGTGAAGGAGAACGTCAAGAAGGAGGAAGCCGAAGAGATCAAGACGAAGATCGAAGCGGCAGGAGGGACTGCGGAGATCCAATAAGGAACAAATATACCGCGAGTGCGTGGTATGTCTTCGGGGACGGCGTTCCGGCCTGTTGGCCGGCCGCCTAAGGTCTCGCGGCCTACGCCGCTCCGACATTCCCCTCAGACACACCACACGCTCGCGGTAATTTGTTTTCCTTTATTGAATTTCGTGCCGGCTTATCTTATGATAAGGGGCATCGGGCGTTTAGCTCAGTGGTAGAGCGTTCCGTTCACATCGGAGAGGTCGCAGGTCCGATCCCTGCAACGCCCACAATAAAGTTTATTTGCATTGGAAATTTTGGAGATGTATCATACGCTTGGTGCTTGTGAGGGCTTTGGCTCTCCCACGGTTCAATACTTCAAACCGTAGACAGGCATCACAAAAAAGTCATTCCACCTCAAGATCCCCCTCATGGAGGATTTTTTTGTCCCCATTCATTGCGTCCTTTCTTGTTTTCCAAAACGGGATAAGGCTCCAAAAGAATTTCTTACCCCCTTGGATTTCTTTAATGATGATCTTTATGCGGTGTCGATTGATAATGGCAACGAGGGATAAAGAAAAGCTGAAGATGTCGTAAAAGTATGGGCAATAGCCGAAGTGGGGAATAACCATTTTGTCATCCTGTGCATATCTTCCGATTTTCATTCCGCACGACTTTTAAAAAGCCCAGCAAAATCAATGTTTAGGGCGCATTTTGAAGGAAAAACTGGTGATATTTGACCTTTGGCCACGGTGGTATACAATGAATGGAAAGTGGTGGGTTGTGGAGGAAACTGGGGATAACTGCCACTTTCTGTGCATAACTCCGGAGAAGGGAAGAAGGATGGAAGGATAAAGGAAAGAAGGGAAATACCCAAAAATCCTTTTAAAACCCCATTTTTCTCCTCCCTCCATAATCCTTCTTCCCTAAACCCTTCTTAACTTCTTATATTCCATGCTATTAGGCGAATTCCAGCACAATCTGGACACAAAAGGTCGGATGGCGATCCCGGCGAAGTTCCGCGATAAATTAACGGCCGGAGCCATCATCACCCGCGGGATCGACAACTGTCTTTTCGTGTTTGCAAACCCGGAGTGGGAGGCGTTGGCTGCAAAGCTGATCGCCCTGCCGCTCGCCCAGGCCAATTCGCGCGCATTCGTGCGTTTGATGCTTGCGGGGGCGACCGACGTCGAAGTGGACACTCAGGGGAGGATATTGGTTCCCGACTATTTGCGGAAGTACGCCGGCCTGAAGAAGGAAGTGGTGGTCGCCGGCCTCTACAATCGTATCGAGCTTTGGGACAAGGCGACATGGGCCGCCTACAAGACCAAAACGGAGAGCTCTTCCGAAGCGATCGCCGAACAACTCGGTGAGCTGGGAATTTGACGATGAGCGCCCGCGAAGAAGTGCAGCAGCATGTTCCGGTTCTTTTAAATGAAGTTCTTGCATTGCTGGATCCGCGTCCGGGAGATTTTATCATTGACGGCACGGTCGACGGTGGCGGACACGCCCGGGAAATTCTCGGCCGCATCACCGACAAAGGACTGTTGCTCGGGACCGATTGGGATGAAGCGCTTCTTGCCGAGTGCAGGGCGCGATTGAACGGATTCAAGAATGCGATGCTCGTGCACGGGAATTACGCGGAGCTCGCCGGGATATTGGAAACGCAAAAACTTCCGAAGGCGGATGGATTGCTCATCGATCTCGGCTTCTCCTCGGAGCAGCTCGCCGCATCGGGAAGGGGATTCAGCTTCGAGGAGGCGCACAAGGACGAACCGCTCCTCATGACCTACGACGATTCCCGCACGCCGGTGAGCGCGATCCTGCGCGAGACGGGCGAAAAGGAGCTTGCGGACATCATCTACGAGCTCGGCGGGGAACGGTTCTCGCGGCGGATCGCGAAGGCGATCAAGGAGCGCGAACGGCAGAGCAAAGGAGGCAAGAACAGGGACCGTTCGGCGAAGGGACACATCGAGACGAGCGGCGAACTGGCGGAGACGGTGCGCGGCGCGGTGTCGCGCGGTTACGAGCACGGACGGATCGATGCGGCGACAAGGACCTTTCAGGCATTGAGGATCTACGCGAACGGCGAACTGGAGAACCTCAAAAAACTGCTCGCATCGCTGCCGGAGATAGTGAAGCCCGGCGGCAGGGCGGCGATCATCACCTTCCATTCGCTCGAGGACCGCATCGTGAAGGATGCATTTCGGACGATGGCGAGGGAGAAGGGCGCGGTGCTCGTCACCAAGAAGCCCGTTCCCGCAAGCCGCGAAGAGATAATAGGGAATCCGCGCAGCCGTTCGGCAAAACTTCGGGTGATTCAACTGTAATATCTTGATCCTTCTTACCTTCTTACCTAACCCCTTCTTCAAATGACATTCATACAACCTAAAAAATATTTCGATATTCAGAATCTCGTCATCGCGGTGCTCGCCGTGATGGTCCTTGTGGGTACATTTTGGATAATTGTGGAGTATAATAAAACGGTAGATCTGAACCACAACATCACTGCGGCGAAGACGCAGCTTGATGCCATCGGCGCGAAGAACACCATTCTCAACAACGACGTCATCGCCACCCTCGGTGGCGGCCAGATTGGCGCACTCGCGGCGGCGGACAATCTTGTGGAGGAGAGCAAGCCGCAATACTTCTCGATCAACCAACAATGGCCTATCGCTTCTCAATAATACTCAGCGCAGTCTTATTGGCATACGGTTTTTTGGTCTTTCATCTTTATCAGATCCAGCTCGTGAAGGGAGGATACTATCTCGCAAGGGCGCAATCGGAGCTTTCCGGGTCGGGTGACGCGTCGGCGAACCGCGGCGCGATCTATTTCACCGACGACAAAGGCAGCACGCTGCCCGCGGCGGTCAATCAGCAGTCTCCGGTGATCTATGCGGTGCCGAGCGCGATCAAGAATCCGACGACGACGGCCGCGGCGGTGGCGCCGATCGTGGATATTCCGGCGGCGACGCTCGTGAAGCTATTCTCCAAACCGAATGACCAGTACGAGCTTCTGGTAAAGAAGGCCGACCAAAGCATCGCGGACAAGATCACCGCGCTCGATATCACCGGCGTGGTTGCCGACCACGAGCCGGAGCGGTTCTATCCCTTGGGCAAGACGGCCTCGCAGGTGCTCGGATACGTGGGACCGAGCGCGTCGAGCAACGCGCAGATCGGGCATTACGGCATCGAGGGTTTTTATAATATCCAGCTGCAGGATGCCTCGGACATCACGCTCACCATCGACCCGAATGTGCAGATCGAGGCGGAGAAGATATTGGACGACCTTGTGGCCGCGAACGGCGCCACGGGCGGCAGCGTGATCGTTGAGGATCCCGCGACGGGGCAGATCCTTGCGATGGGAGGCGATCCGAGCTTCGACCCGAACGACTACGGCGCATCGCCGCTCGCGAACTATATAAACACCGACGTCCAGGGGGTGTACGAGCCGGGATCGATCATGAAGGTCATCACGATGGCGGCGGGCATCGACTCGGGGAAGATTGGACCGGACGATACGTATACCGACAAAGGATATCTGGATATCAACAAGGCCCACATCACGAATTACGACTATACGACACACGGTCCGTACGGCGCCGGTACCACGATGACACAGGTGATCGAGCACTCCATCAACACGGGCGCGGTCTGGGCGGAAAATCAGACGGGCAACGCGAACTATCTGAGCTATCTGCAGAAGTTCGGATTCGGCGAGAAGACGGGGATCGATCTGCCGGGCGAGGTGTCGGGCAATCTGAGTCAGCTTACCGTGAAGGCGCCGCAGGTGAACTGGGATACTGCCGCGTACGGTCAGGGGGTCGCCGTGACGCCCATTGAGCTGGTGAGCGCGATCTCGGCGATCGCGAACGGCGGCGTGATGATGCGGCCGTATCTGAACGCGGCGCAGAAGCCGCAGCAGATCCGGCGCGTGCTCAGCGCGAGCACCGCGTCGACGGTCACGCAGATGATGGTGGATGCCGTCGACCTTGCCCAGGTGGCGAACATCAACGGCTATGCGCTCGCGGGAAAGACGGGGAGCGCATACGTGCCGAATCCGGCGGGCGGCGGCTATCTGAACCTGCTCGACGATTCGTACATCGGCTTCGGTCCCGTCTCGAACCCGCGCTTCGTGGCGTTCATCAGGCTGAACTCGCTGCCCGTCACGTCGCTCGCCGCGGAGAGCGTGGTGCCCGCGTTCAAACAACTCTCGCAGTTCCTCATCAACTATTACAACATCGCGCCGGACCGCACGACGGACAACGTCATTCCTAACTGCAAACTCCTCCTATGTGGACAATAAAAGCACTGCGAAGCATATTACGCCGGCTCGCGCGCCTGACGATCTGGCGCTACCGGCCGGGGATCATCGGCATCACGGGGAGCGCGGGGAAGACCTCCGCGAAGCTCGCCGTCAAAGCGGTGCTCGAGAAAGGGAGGACCGTGCGCGTCTCGCCCGGGAACACCAATAACGACCTCGGTGTGCCGCTCACCATCCTTGGCGACTGGAAGCAGGAGGATCTCGCGCTCATCACCCACGGGACGCCCCGGGGCGCGCTGCGTATGAAGAAGGCCACGTTCTGGATCAAGGTGATCGCGGTCTCGCTGTGGCACGTCATCGTGAGGATACCCGACTATCCGGAGATCCTGATCCTTGAGTACGGCGCCGACCATCCCGGCGACATCAAATATCTCCTTACGATCGCGCGGCCGAATATCAGTATCATCACCGCGATCGGGGATATCCCGGTGCACGTCGAAAACTACGCGGGACCTGAGGAGGTCGCGCGGGAAAAGGGGCGCCTTCTCGAATTCCTTTCCGTGGGCGGTTTCGCCATATTGAACGGCGACGATGCGGTGGTGCGCAATCTGCAATCGCGCACAAGGGCGCGGGTGATCACGTACGGTTTTGAAAAGGGCAACGAGGTGCGGATGGTCCGGTTCGAGAACAAGATAAAGCACGGTGCGCCGGACGGGATATCGTTCAAGCTCGAATACGGGAGCGGCGTCGTGCCGGTGCGCATCCCGCACGTGTTTGGCCGTACGCACGCCTATGCCGCGGCCGCGGCGGCGTCCGTCGGCATCGTGTTCGGTATGAACCTCATCGCCATCTCGGATGCGCTTGCGGCCTATGCGCCCGCCGCGTCGCGGATGCAGCTCGTCCGCGGCATACGGTCGTCGTACGTGATAGACGATTCGTACAACGCGAGTCCGATCGCCATGCGGTTCGCGCTCGAGACGCTCTACAATCTTCCGGCGAAGCGTCGCATTGCGGTGCTCGGCGATATGCTCGAGATAGGGAAGTACACCGAGGAGGCGCATACGCGAGTGGGGAACTTCGTGGCGAAAACGGCGGATGTACTCTTTGCGGTCGGTCCGCGTGCGAGGACCATCGCCGACGCGGCGCGCGCCGCGGGCATGAAGAAGGCGGACATCTTCATTTTCGACAGTGCGGAGATCGCAAAGCTGCGCGTGCGCGACTTCATAAAGCCCGACGACCTCGTGCTCGTGAAAGGGTCGCATTCGATGCGGCTGGACAAAATAGTGGACGAAATCGTCGATCGCACGCTATAATCTGTTCGACAGCGCCACGGGGCAATATGCCATCATCGTCTAGCCTGGTCCAGGACACCGCCCTCTCACGGCGGGAACTCGGGTTCGAATCCCGATGGTGGTACAAGTTGGTTTGTTTCCTTCCGTAAAGGACGGCGTTCCGGTCTGCTGACCGGCCGCCTTGGGTCTCGCCGCCTTCGCGGCTCCGGCACACCTTTACGGAAGGAAACAAACCAACCTCGTCATTACTCGTCGGGATTCGAACGGCGGAGCTTGTTTTCTCAGCAGAGAAAACAAGCGAGCCGGTGGCCAGAGCACCCGAGCGCGACGGCGCGAGGGTGACTCGCGGCCGAATCCCGATGGTGTATTCATCATGGGGTCTTCTTTACGTAACAATGGCCGCAATGCGATTGCATTGCGGCCATTTTATTCTTGCGGGTTGTCTTTACTGGATGGGGACGAACACGCCCATGTGCTGTTCATAGCCCGAATAGCTATGATAGCAGAGCACCTCATACCTGACATTCATCCCGAGCGTGATGGGTGTTCCCGCCTTGACCACTTCGGCCAGCAGGTTGCCGTCCTGGGTCTCACCGATCACCCGGTCGAGCCCCAGATTGTTGTCGTGCATGATCTTCGTGACCTTGAAGATCCGAGGATCGCCGGCGTCGCAGTATTCCGACTGCTTCGACATGATGGCGACATCGTAGGCTTTGGCGGCCTGTGCATCCTATGGGGCGCACCAAATAAAAAGCCCATCCATCGGCGCGAACAGATTCCTGTTCTCCGATGGATGGGCCGAGCTATCTATTCTTGTGTCATGCTGTGCCTCTTCAGTATTCTGGAGCATGACAGGTATACTGCCGTTCCCCAGATAAGGAAGCCGATCGTTCCGATCGACGTCTCCAGCCACGTTCCCCATGCGCTTGCGGGCCACGATGCCACATAGACCGCGATCCCGGTGAGCGCGAGGGCGCCCGTGGTCCATTTGCCGAACGTGGAGCAGGTCAACGCCAGGATGACGATCATAGTGACGGTGGGTGAGAGCGGTGCGATCATCACGTTGAGAAATAGCGCTGCGCCATAGAGCATTACCGCAACGACTATGAGGGTGTAGAATCCGTCAATGACCCCGGCGGACGTTTTGAAGAGCCTGTCCATGATATTTTCCTCCCGATGCAAAACCTATGTGCAAATATGACATATATTATGATATTTTGTCAATTATGTGGGCAGGGAAGTCGTTCCTTGACATGGGGGTTCTATAAGTGCAGGATATAACCAGCGTTCGACATCCGCCACCGCTTTTTCCTCACCGGGCGGCATGGCGGATCACCCCGATTCTGAGTTGAACAGCCGGGATGCGGGCCGCTCCCGCATGGCCTGTTCCTCTCGGGGTGATACGGAGGGGGCGTTGGGGGCACCGCTAACCTCCCGGTGCTATGCCCCCTCCGTAGGTATCGTTGCAGGGCCTTCTCGTAATACGAGGAGGCCCAATTTCTTACTTGGTGCCGCTTCTATTTGACAGGCGGACGATTACGCCTTACAATCTCTCTATTCGATGGGCGTTTGTCCGGTCGAATGTTTTTTTGAGGGAAAAGCCCCGGAAGACGCGGATCAATATCATAATGCCTACTATCAGACAATTAATTAAGAAGGGGAGGCACCCCTTGAAGACGAAGGCGAAAGCGCCTGCGTTGTCGTACTATTTCAATTCGCTCAAGAACCGTCCGGTGGATTCCGTGTCGCCGTTCAAACGCGGCGTGTGCGTAAAGGTGTTCACCCAGACCCCGAAGAAGCCGAACTCGGCCTTGCGTAAGGTGGCCCGCGTGCGCCTTTCGAACGGCATGGAGATCACCGCGTACATTCCGGGTGAAGGCCACAACTTGCAGGAACACTCCATCGTCATGGTCCGCGGCGGCCGCGTGCCCGACCTGCCGGGCGTTCGCTATCACGTCGTTCGCGGCGTGCTTGATGCGGGCGGCGTCGAAAAGCGCAAACAGCAGCGTTCGAAGTACGGTGCGAAGAGGCCGAAGTAAAGAAGGCAAGAAGCAAAGAAGGGAAGAAGGAAAGAAGGAAGATAAAGAATAAATACATGAGAAAAAAGAGAGTCTACAAGAAGTTCTATCAGCCCGATGTCGTCCATGGACGCGTTGAGCTCGGCCGCTTCATCAACTACGTGATGAAGGACGGTAAGAAGTCGACCGCCGAAAAGCTGGTCTACACCGCATTCGACAAGATAAAAGAGATCACCAAAGAGGAGCCGCTCGTGGTGTTCGAGCGCGCGCTCGAGAACACGATGCCGCTTTTGGAGGTCGCTTCGAAGCGCGTTGGCGGTGCGAACTACCAGGTGCCGCGCGAGGTCCGTCCCGAGCGCCGCTTTGTGCTTGCCCTCCGCTGGATCATCGGCGCCGCGCGCGCCAAGAAGGGGAAAGGCATGGCCGACAAGCTTGCCGACGAGATCATCGCCGCGTCGAAGAACGAAGGCAACGCGATCAAGAAGAAGCTCGATATGCATCGTATGGCGGAGGCGAACCGCGCGTTCGCGCACTTCGCCAGATAGGGATGAAGGGAAGAAGGATATAAGGAAAGAAGGTTATGATGATATTATCTCCGGAATTTTTCTTCCCTTGATCCTTCTTCGCTTCCTGCCTTCTTCCCTAAGTCTCATTTAACTAATCTCTAATATTTCTCCCAACATGCCCCGCCTCTATTCCATCGAAAAAACCCGCAACATCGGCATCATCGCGCACATCGACGCCGGCAAAACGACCGTCTCCGAACGCGTGCTTTTCTATACCGGCGTCGCGCACAAGATCGGCGAGGTGCACACGGGCGATACGATCATGGACTGGATGGAGCAGGAGCGCGAGCGCGGCATCACGATCACGAGCGCCGCAACGACCGCGTTCTGGACGCCGACATATCGCAACCACGATAAGCAGTACGAGCACCGCATCAACCTTATCGACACCCCGGGACACATCGACTTCACCGTGGAGGTGAAGCGGTCGCTCCGCGTGCTCGACGGCGCGGTCGTCGTATTCGACGGCGTTGCCGGCGTGGAGCCGCAGTCCGAGACCAACTGGCGCTACGCGGACGAATACAAAGTGCCGCGCGTGTGCTTCATCAACAAGCTTGACCGCACGGGCGCGAGCTTCGAGAAGAGCTTCAAGTCCATCATCGACCGCCTGACCCCGAACGCCATTCCCATCCAGCTGCCGATCGGCACGGAAATGGATTTCAAAGGTGTCGTCGATCTGCTCGAGAACAAAGCTTACGCGTTCGAAGGCGAGCACGGCGAGAAGATCAACGAGGTGCCGGTCCCGGAGAACATGAAGGCGGACGTCGAGAAGCATCGCCACGATCTCATCGAGAAGATCGCGGAGAACGACGACGCGGTGATGTCCGATTATCTCGACGGCAAGGAGATCTCGCTCGACGATCTGCGCAAGACGTTGCGCAAAGCGGTCATCGCGAACACGATCATCCCGGTGATGTGCGGTTCGGCTTTGAAGAACAAGGGCGTGCAGTTCATGCTCGACGCGGTCATCGAATATTTGCCGTCGCCGGCGGACATGCCGCCGATCATGGCGCATGACGAAAAGAGCGGCGACCAGGTGGCGGTCAAGCTTACCGACGAAGAGAACTTTGTGGGCCTCGCGTTCAAGATCGCGACCGACCCGTTCGTGGGCAACCTCGCATTCTTCCGCTGCTACGCGGGCGTGCTGAAGCGCGGTTCTTATGTATACAACTCATCGAAGGGCGTCACCGAGCGTATCGGACGCATCGTCCGCATGCACGCAAATGATCGCGAAGAAGTGGAGGAAATCTATTCCGGTGAAATTGCCGCCATCGTCGGTTTGAAACAGACCACAACAGGGGATACGCTTTGCGATCCGGAGCACACCGTCATTCTCGAGAAGATCACGTTCCCGGAGCCGGTCATCGGTTTGCGAATCGAGCCGAAGACGAAAGCCGACCAGGAAAAGATGGGCACCGCATTGCATCGTTTGGCGGAAGAGGATCCGACGTTCCGCGTGGCGGGCGATCCGGACACGGGCGAGACGATCATCAGCGGTATGGGTGAATTGCACTTGGAAATTATCGTTGATCGTATGAAGCGCGAGTTCAATGTTGACGCGAACGTCGGCCGGCCGCAGGTCGCGTACAAGGAAACGATTCAGGGTGAAGCGGACGGCGAAGGTAAATACATCAAGCAGTCCGGCGGTCGCGGTCAGTACGGTCACGCAAAAGTGCGCGTCCGTCCTTTGGAGCGCGGCGCGGGATTCGTGTTCCTCGACGAGATCAAAGGCGGTTCGATCCCGAAGGAGTTCATCAATCCTACGGAGAAAGGCGTCAAAGAAGCGGTGGAGAAAGGTATTCTCGCCGGCTATCAGGTGGTTGACGTCGAAGTCACGCTTTACGATGGATCG
>JARLIC010000013.1 GCA_031291905.1 Minisyncoccota bacterium | reverse complement strand
GTAAGGCCGAACAGTGCGACCGCGAGCGTGATGGAACCCCACCAATCGAACGAGGCGGCGCGCTTCTCGCCCACCGATTCGTCGATGAAGTTGAGCGCAAGGAAAAGCCCGATGATGCCGAGCGGGATATTGATGATAAATACCGATCGCCAATCGAAGTTGTCTATGAGCGGACCTCCGATCAGCGGACCGAACACCGACGCGGCGGCGAACGCCGACGACCAGATGCCAAGCGCCTGGGCGCGCTCCTTCATGTCCTTGAACGTGACGGCGAGGATGGCCATTGCCGTCGGATAGTCGGCGGAGACCGCAAAGCCCTGGATGACGCGGAACACGATCATCGAGGAAAGGTTCCACGCGAGGGCGCACAGCCCGGATGCGACGATGAAGCCGGTGAAACCGATGATGTAGATCTTCTTGCGCCCCGCCGTGTCGCCGAGCTTCCCCCAGATCGGCACGAAGACCGCGTTCGCGAGGATGTACGCGGTCGAAATCCACGCGGCGTCGCTCACGCTCACGCTGAAGCCGCTGATGATCTTCGGCAGCGCCAAATTGACGACCGTCTGATCAAGACGGCCAAGAAAGGTCCCGAAGATGACGGTGAAGAGCACCCACCAGCGCCAATTGTCCTTTTTGGTTTCCTGTTGGTCCATCCGGAATCTGATGACGAACTATTGTTTATAGACCCAGACCCTTGCGGACATTCCGTTCTTGAGCTCGGGGTACGCGGCGGGATCGAACCGCACCTTCACGGCGAACTGGTTCGTGGGGCGCTGGCTCGAAATATTGAACACCACGCTATCGGCCTCCGCGGTCGGGCTCACCTCGTCCACCACGCCCTTATAGGTCTTCGAACCGAACGCATCCACGGTGAACGTCGCCGTGTCGCCCACTTTTATATCCGAAAGTCCTTTGTTCTCATCAAGATTGCCGACCACCCGGAGCTGGGTCGGATCGATCATCGTGGCGACCGTCGCCGCGCCGGTCATCGTGTTGAGATACTGCCCGATGTTCTGGTTCACCGACACGATCTGGCCGTCGGTCTTCGCCTTCACGATCTCGTTGCCCACGCGCGCGACCGGTTCGTCCGCGGTCACGCTGTCGCCCACACTTACGAACACCTGCTCGAGCTGGCCCGAGTTCACCGGGGAGAGATTGATGAGCGGCGCGACGATCTGCGACTGGTCGATATAGACCGTCTTCCCTCCCACATAGAGATACAGCCCGGCCCCGATCACGCCGACTACCGCGAGCGCCACAAGCGCCCAGATCATGAGACTCCTTTGATTTTCCTTCTTTTTTTCTTCAGCCATAGTGATTGGTGGTGGTTATTTAAAAGCGCACGATTTGTTCCCCGACGTTCAACCCCGATACGATCTCGGTGGTGCCATTGTCGCCCACCACACCGATCGTGACAGGACGCTTTTCGGCACCGCCGGCGCTCTCCACGAGTATGAAATGACTGTCGCCGTCGTTAATCACAAGGTTGCTCGGCACCGCGACCACGCCATCGTGCTCCGCGGCGATGATATGCACGTTCGCGGTCATGCCGTCCTTGATGCGGCTGTCGGGATCCGTAAAGTGAAGCGTCACAAGATACGCCGATGCGCCGTTCACTTCCGACTGCGCCGCATCGATGGTGGTGACGGTCGCCGGGAATACCGTGCCCGTACCGAACGCATCGAGCGTGACGTTCGCTTTGTCGCCGGTCTTTATCTTGGCGACATCGGACTGCGAGACATAGGTCTCGATCTTGATCCCTCCGCTGTTCACCAGCGTCATGACCGGCGCCCCGGCCGACACCACCTGTCCCGCCTGTGCGGTAAGGTTCTGTACGGTGCCCGCGAACGGGGCGACGAGGGACGAGTGATCGAGCGCCACCTGCGCCGCCGCCGCAGCGGCCTCGGCCTGCGCGACCACCGCCTGCTGGGCCTTGACGGCCTGCGGCGTCGCACCCGCCTGTGCGAGCGAAAGCTGGTTCTCCGCAGTCGTAAGCGCCGATTCGGTGCCCGAGAGCGCGGTGATGGAACCCTGCGTCTCCGTGCGCGCGGCGGAAACATAACCCTTATAGGCGGCGAGGGTCGACGGCGAAAGCGAGGCACTTGCGGGTGCGCCATTCACCGCGAGCGAGACGGTGTTCAGATATGATTGGATCTGCTGAAGTACGCCGTCGGCGGTGCCCGAAAGGGCGGCCGGATCGGAGCCCGATGCGGAAAGCGCTTTGTACCAATTCGTCAGCGCCGCGCCGATGACCACGCGCTGGCTTTGCAGGTTGTTCTGCGTCTGCGAATCGGAATTGGGGACCAGGAACGTCGGGTTGTTCGTCTTCGGGCTCGAGAAAAGATTGTCGGCCTGGTTCTCGATCGCATCGTCGGCCGCACTGTATGCATTGCCCACCGCGATGCCGAGGGACGTCCGCGCGCTCGCAACGGCGCTCTGGTTTATCTGCAATTGTTCCGGCCGCGTGCCGCTCGTGAGCTGGTCAAGCTGCGCCTGCGCGGTGGATACCGCCGCATCCGCCTGCTGCCGCGCCGCCGAAAGCTGGGACGCGTCAAGCGAGGCAAGCACCGTTCCCGCGCCCACCACGCTCCCCTCGCTCACGCCCACCCGCGCGATCTGCCCGCTTTCCTGGAAGGAAAGATCCGCACTGTGCTCCGTAAGCACGTTCCCGGGTTCATCGACGGATTCGATCACATCGCCCTTCGCGACCGTGACCGCCCCGAATGATGGCGCCGCGCTCGAACTCACGTACCAATAGGCGGCACCGCCGACGAGCACCACCGCGACGACCGCGACCGCAATATAGTTCTTTATGAAAAATGCCTTCATGGGTTATAGATTGTTCTTTATGATTTTTTTGAGTATGGAAACGAACTGCGTGCGCTCGACGGGAGTAAGGACGCCGAATACCCTCCTTATCTCGCCGATCTTCTTCGCATCCCCTTTTTCAAGGACCTTCCTTCCCCGCGGCGTGAGGCTTACGCGCACCGAACGGCGGTCCTTGGGATCCAGCACGCGGGCAAGAAACTTTGCCGTCACCAAGGGCTCTATCAGGAGCGTCGCCGAGGGCGGCGTGACATGGAAGTTCTTCGCCACATCCCGCATATGCGGCTGTCCCGCATCCTTCACGTACTTCAGGGTCGCGAACTCGAGCATCGAACACTGCCCGACGCCGGTATGCCCATGCATCTTGTCGCGCATAAGGCGCCCCATGATGAACATGTGCGATACGAGCTCCTCCATATTCGCATACGCGCGTTTTTTGGGCATGGCCATTGATATTTGGGGAAATTAACTATTAGGTTACCTAACTATTTTACCCCAGCGGACCACGATGTCAAATGCCTCCATAGCGGGATTGACCCCGCCCGCGAACGGCGCTATAACGTCAACAGGAGGAAAAAGAATTGAAAACAAGACCGCTCGCCATCATGCTCGCTGTTCCGATTGCCGGCATCGTCATCGGCGTCTGTCTTACCAGGCCGATAAACTCCGTAGGGACGGTGCACGAAACGACCATTTCAGCCCCGGACGGCACCATGGCATGGGTGACCGTCATCAACGCCCGATCGGTAAGGACGGGCGACAACCGGTTCTCGAACGGGCAGCAATGCGTCGTCGACTACTACGGCGGATCGTTCTCCGTCGGCGCCTCCCCCCTTCCCGAAGGGCTGGTGGCGATCACCTACCGCAACCCGGGAAGGTCGAAAGGATTCGGCACCGAATGCGGCAACGGCACCATCTTCGCCGTAAACGCCAAGGAGTCGGAAGCGATAGCCTCACGCGTCAATGAACTTGACCGCGCACGCGCGACGGACGCCATGGAATTCGCCGAATCGCTCCGTTACGACACCGGCACGCCGCTCGGCTATATGAACTTCGGGTGGGTGAAGGTCGCCAATCTGGAAGGCGTCGATAAGGAGAACGGGCACAATGCCCTCTACTCCCACTGCACCCTGGAAGCTACGAGGGGGCCCTACACGCTGCTTGGCGTCCGCGGATCCGACGGCGCCAAATTGATCCGCTACGACGGGAAAAGCGGATCCCTCAATCAGTGCGGCAAAGGAACGCTCTTTCTGATCGATGCAAGATCGGTCCCGATGGATTGAATCCATAAAACAAAACCCCGCATACGAAAGCGATTTCGCATGCGGGCTTTTTTATTCCGCGCCTATCCCCGCCTCCTTCACGAGCCCTTCGATGAGCATATCGATATCGATGGTCGCCACGCCCACAAACTTGTCCGCCCCACCGTAATACACAAACAGCTTGCCGGCGCGCACCACCGCGCCGCACGGAAACACCACGTTCGGGACCACTCCATCCTTTTCATAAGGCATCATGGGCTCAAGAAGCGGGTCGTGCGTCCGATACAATATCTTCGACGGATCGCTTTTGGCGAGCAGGGCCGCGCGCACGTTGTAATGGCCGGTGCGCTTGGAAATGCCGTGATAGAGCAACAGCCATCCGTATATCGTCTCGATCGGCGGGCCCGCGATACCGATGCGCTTCGAATCCCATGCGGTGTCCCGCGGACGCATCAATATAGTACCGCCGAGAAATTTACCGTCCCTGAACTTGAGATCGTCCGTTCGGTCGATCCATATTTCCGAGCCGAGCCGGTGCAAAAAGACATACTTCCCGCCTATCTTCTTCGGGAAGAGTGCGGCATCCTTGTCGTCCGCACCCGGCGGCGATATGAGGACGGGCTCCGCCCAATCCCACTTGTGGACAAGAAAATCCTTCTCGGCAATCGAGGTGAGGGCCACCCGCGGCGGCTCCTTGCCGTCATACGCGGTATAGCACATATAGATCGTGTCACCGATCTTCGTGATGCGCGGATCCTCGCAGCCGGAATTGCCGCCGGGGTCCTTCTTGCTCTCGAAGTCCTCGCGCGGGACATAGGCCGGCTGCGGCAGGCGCTCGTCGATCGTGACGCCGTCACGTGAGGAGGCGTAACCGATCACGGAAGTATTGTCTCTCCCCATCGCGCGGTAGAGAATATGGACCTTGCCGCCCGCCACGATCGCCGCGGGATTGAACGTCGCCTGCGATTCCCATGCGTTCCCCGCGATCGGCGCAATGATCGGATTTTTGTCCGAACGCGCCAGCTGCCGGCGTGCGGTGAAAACGAGCTGTTCCAAAAGCTCCCGTTTTTTGAAGACCGCCATGCAGCAGGTCGTGTCCGCGGCCCCGTAATACAAACGCACGTCGGCGCCCTTGATGAGCGCGCCCGCCGGAAACACGATCCGCGGAACCCTTCCGTAGAACTCGTATTCGTCCTCCGGCACCATCAACGGCCGCTTCACCTCGCCCGCGATCCTCTGCGGATCCTTAAGATCGAGAAGCGCCGCCTGGATACCGAAGATGGGCGGCGGTGAGAAATAATTATAGATGTAGGAATAAAAGAACAGCCAACCGTCCTTTGTTTTGAGTGGCGACGATCCCACCTCGATCTGATCCTTGCTGTTGTTCCGCTCGATCGCGATCGCGTGTTCGCCGGCGTGCGCATACCATCCGTCCCAGTATTCCTTCGACCACATGTCCTCGATACGATCGAATCGCGCTACGCAGATCGTCGCCGGCGGCCGGTCGGTGTTGACGGTCACAAGCGCGACGATCTTGCCGCCGATCCGCTCGGGAAAGAGCACCATCGCCTTCGCATTGAAGGGCGTCACAAGGTGACGTTCCTCGATCGTCTTGAAATCCTTGGTGATCGCGACAGCGACCTTGATGCCGTCCGCGGAAAATTCGGAAACCGCGGTATAGAAGATATAGAATCGTCCCTCGAACTCGGTGACGCGCGGGTCCTCGCAACCAAACCGCTCCCACGGCTCGACGGGCTCCACGAGCCGGTCGCGCGCGCCCACGAATCTCACTCCATCCCTTCCGGATACATGGCCGATGGAAGAAATCTCGACCTCGCGGCCGTCCACCGTCCGCTTCGCGCCTGCCGCCCGGAAGAGAAGATGCACCCGGCCGCCGTATTCGACGACCGACGGATTGTACACCGCTTCGGACTGCCACGACGACGCGGTATCCGGCATAAGGATCGGATTCTCCGGCGATCGCCTAACGCTTGCCATTGCGTTCCGGCCGCGAGGCGGGTGTCTTAGGTTCAAGTCTTGGCGCACCGAATCGCTTGAGTTCCTGCAGGAACGTCGCGAGATCCGCCATTGCGACGCACGTCACTGTATCGGCGCCGCCGTAATATACGTAAAGCTCGCCGTCCTTTACGACCGCGCCGCAGGAATAGACCACGCCCGCCTTGAAGCCGTTGTTCTCGTAATCAAAATCGGGTTCGAGGATTGGCGCGGAGGAACGATAGAGGATCTTTGCCGGATCATTCAGGTCCAAAAGCATGGCCCCAAGCTTGTAGCGCCCGGGATCACGCTCGTCGATCGCATGATAGAGCAACAGCCACCCTTCATTGGTTCTGATCGGCGGAGGCCCGACTCCCCTCACGCGGCTGTCCCAGACCCCTTTCCTCAGTGTGACCCTGTCATTCGAAGGCCGGCTGCTCTTTATGAAAAAACTTTCGTCAAAATCGAGAGAGTCGACATATTCGATCAGGATGGACGGCGTCACGCCGTGAAGTATCGCGAACTTCCCGTTGATCTTCTCCGGGAACAACACCCAGCTTTTATGCATCTCGCCCGGCGGCGAAATGAGAATCGGCCGTTTCCATCGCTTCCAGCGCTTGTCCAGAAAATCCCCAAGATCGATCGAGGAAAGCGCGATGCGGATCGAACCCCACCCGTCGAATGCGGTATAGGTAAGGTATATCCTGCCGTCAATGAGCGTGAGCCGCGGATCCTCGCAACCGCCGCTCCAACCCCCGCCGGAGCAATATGCGGCTTCCGCGGAAGGCATCCCGGCCTTTTTATGTCCGCTCTTTTTGCCGGTGATGGGCGCATACGCAGGCTCCTTCAACCGTTCGTCGAACGTCGTCCCGTCGGCGCTCGACGCATAGCCAAGCACCGAAACATCGTCGCCGCCGATCGCGCGATACAAAAGATGCACCCGCCCGTCGGCATATACCGCGCCGGGATTGAAGGTCGCCTTCATTTCCCAATAGTTACCGCCCCGGGGTTCGATGACGGGATTGTTCTCGTGACGCACGAGCTGACGAGGCCGCCGCACACCGGCCGCAACGCGGATCGTCGCGCGCCGCACGGCACGCAGAAGCGATTGCTTCTTTCGTACCCGTGCGGACGCAGTCTTAACGGTGGGCCGCGTCGGCTTCTTCTTTTTATCGGATGCCCGAACCGCTTTTTTGAGATTTTTCTTTGGCATTTTAAAAAACATCATTAACCGCTACGACGAAACTGCCAACCCGGAAAACGGAAACTCCCCACTCCATTATATCCCCGCGCTACCGGCCGTACATTATCGCTGTGGATAAGTCGAGCTCGGTGCACCCCTGCCCGCATTATTACCGCTCGCTATCTGGATCGTCTGCGCGGTCATGCTGCCATCGGCGTTCGCCGAGCCGCCGACCATGATCCTGGTCCCCACGGTAAGCTTCGAGACCGTGACCGTCGTCGGTTCGGTCACCGGCGTCGAGCTCGAGTAGAGCACCACCTCGGAATTGCCGTTGGGAAGTTGGAGCGTGATGTTCGAACCGTCGATCGAGGTCACTTCACCCGTGACAAAACCTCCGCCCGCGCCGCCCGTTCTTGTGGAAGATGTTCCCCTCGCCGACAATCCGGCGCCGCCCATCGCGTACCCGCCCGGCAACGATCGCATGCCTCCGGTGGCTCTGCCCAAAAAGATACCCACCAACAACGCAAGCACCACCCCTGCTCCCCAAATGATATGCACTTTATATTTCTTTATATGTATCATTGTTTTTTAATAAATTGTTTTTGTTTGATCCGGTTGACCTTTTATAAAACGGCAGGCTACTCGTACCGAAGCGCCTCGATCGGATTCAGCCCCGCCGCGCGGCGCGCGGGATAATAGCCGAACATGATGCCGATGGCCGCGGACACAAAGAACGCAAGCAGGATATACGGAATAGAAATGCTTGTTGCGATCCCTGCAAAAAAGGATATGGCGAGGGCGGCAAGCCAGCCCACCACGATCCCTATGAATCCCCCGGTAAAGGTGAGCATCACCGATTCGGCCAGGAATTGAAGTGTAATATCCCTTTTTTTTGCGCCAATGGCCTTGCGGAGACCGATCTCGCGCGTGCGCTCGGTAACGGTCGTAAGCATCATATTCATGATGCCGATGCCGCCTACCACGAGGGAGATCGCGGCGATCGCGGCGAGAAGCGTGGTGAACGTATCCGTTACGCTCGATGCGGTCGAAACAATACTCGCTTGGTTGGTCACGGTAAAATCCTGCTTGGTAGTGTCCGTGATATTATGGCGTTCAAGCAACAAGTTGGTGATATCCTCCTGTACCTGGGTCATGGAATCCTGAATCGAGGCCTCCACATCGACCTCGGTAAGGTATTTGGTGCTACCCAACAGATAATGCTGCGCAACGCTGAGTGGCACATAGATCACATCATCCTGATTGCTGAACCCGCTGGTCCCCTTCGATGCAGTGACCCCGACAACAGTGAATTGGATACCCTTGATCTTTATGGTGTTGCCGATCGCCATTTCCGGCGTGGCGCTCGCATCGGAGCTCGGAGCGAAAAGGTTCTGAAGAACGGTGGGGCCGATCACGGCGATGCGATTCGAATTGGCGACATCGGTATCGGTGACAAAGCTTCCGGTGTCCATCGACACATTGCGGACCTCTTCGTATGCCGCATTGGTGCCCATCACGCTCGTGTTGGAGTTGTTTGATTTGTAGATCACCTGATACCTTCCACTCACTTCCTGCGCCACCGCGGCGACGTTATCCACCGACGATCCAATGGCAGCCGCGTCATCCGGGGTGAGCGTTTCCGAAGTCCCTGCGGCACCCCTCACATTGGACCCGAACGTCCGCTGGACGCCCGGTGTAACCATGATGAGGTTTGCGCCCAACGATTCGACGCTCGACTGGATCGAGCTCTGTGAACCCTGCCCGACAGCGACAAGCGCGATCACCGACGCAATGCCGATCACGATACCGAGCATCGTAAGACCGGACCGCACTTTATTGACGGTTACCGCATTATAGGTCTCTTCAAAAAGATCACGTGTGGTCATGGGGTATGTCTTTTTCGTTTCGGGCAAGCCGTTTGTGCTTGTTCTTCTCGTCGGTCACAATGTTGCCGTCGAGGATATGAATGATCCGGTCCGCATGCTCCGCCACGTACGGTTCATGCGTGATGAGCACGATCGTCTTGCCGTGCTGCATGTTGAGCGACTGGAACGTGTGCAGAACGATCTCGCCGGTCTTTGAATCGAGGTTTCCCGTCGGTTCGTCGGCGAGGACGAGCGCCGGATCGTTCACAAGCGAACGGGCGATGGCGACACGCTGCATCATGCCTCCCGAGATCTGGTTCGAATGATACGACCAGAACGCTTCCGGAAACGCCGCATCGGTAAGCGCTTTCTTTGCGATGACCTCGCGCTCATCCTTGGGCATGTTCGCGTATATGAGGGGCAGGGTCACGTTGCGCAGGACCGAAGTGCGTGGAAGGAGGTTGAACGCCTGAAAGACGAATCCGATCTTCTCGCGACGGATGTCGGCCAGCTCCTCATCGGAAAGCTTGGACACATCCTTGCCATCAAGGAAATATTCGCCACTCGTCGGCGTGTCGAGCGCGCCGAGGATGTGCATGAGAGTGGATTTTCCCGAACCGGAAGGCCCCATGATCGCGACAAATTCTCCTTCCTGGATCGAGAACGTGATCCCCTTCAGAACGACCACCTCGGCCACGCCCTCTCCGTATGCTTTTTTAATGTTCTTGCACTCAATGATGTTCTTCATGTGGCAATTAAGGCATACCCCCTCCTCCGCTCGGCGGCGTGCCCCCTCCCCCTCGCGAACCGCCGGTTAAAAGACTTGTCACGCTCGTGGTCTTGGTGGAAGTCGTAGTGGTCTTTGAGGCTCCCGTCGACTTCACCGTCTTCACGATGATCTGATCGCCGACATTGATCCCGGAGGTCACTTCGGTAAGAGTATCGTTCGAGAGTCCCGTCGTTACCGCGACGCGTTTCGGCGCGTCCGTAAGTTCGATACCGGTCCCCGCGCTCGCCTGAAGGCTGCTCGTGGAAAGCTGCACCGAAGGCACGAGAATATAGGTCGAACTTCCCTGGGTGACGATGGCGGCGTTCGCCACGGCGATCACGTTCTGCGCGGATTCCGTGACGATGTCCGCCGTCACGCTCATGCCGGGTTTTACGAGAAGGCTACTTGTCGTATTGGCGGGCTGGGAGAAACCGACCTGTACGTTATAGCTCACCACTCCCGCACTCACCGTTCCTACGGGGTCCACCTCTACGACCTTGCCCGCAAGGGAAAGATCGGTGATGGCATCGAATGTGAGCGTCGCCGGATCGCCCACCAGAACCTTTGATGCATCCTCCTCGTTCAACGTAACCACCGCCACTTCGCTGTCGCTCACGATGGTCACCGCCGAGGAACCGGCGGTCTGGCCGACCGTGGCGCCAATCGCCGACACCGTCCCCGTGATCGGCGCGCGCACCGAAGTGTAACCCAGGTCCTGCTGCGCCGTCGTCAGGGAATTCTCTGCACTCTGAAGGTTGATCTGCGCCGACAAGAGCTGGGTATCGGTCGGACCGGCCGTCAACTCCGAAAGGTTTTCCTGTGCCTGCGCAAGGGATGCCTGCGCGTTCACAATGCTGTTGCGATCGCTCACGATGCCCGTGATGGTGCCCTGTACCGTGGACGCGACGCTCGTCATGGTGTTGGTATAAGTATTGAAGTTGTTCTGCAACGTGGTTGTGATCGTCGGAAGAGGCTTGGTACTGCTCGACGCGGGATAGCTGTTCACGATGTACGTGATGAAATCCTTGCTGGATTTCACCGCGGCGCCCACCGTGTTCGCGGTGTTCCCGGTCTCGGAAAAGAGCGCATCGAGCGACTGCTGGTCCGAGCTGCGGGATGCCGCATGATAATCGGCGAGGCTCTTCTCGTACGCGGCGTCCGCGGCGGCATACGAGGCCTGGACCTCGTTCTTATAAGGGGTCACTCCCGCCTGCAGATAGTCGGGCATGAGGCCGACGTACGCATCGGGATCGTTCTGGGTCTTACTGATGTCGTTCCCCATCACAAAATCCTGGAGTCCCGCCATGACGGTCTGCAGATTCACGAACACGCTTCCCAGCCCGTCGAAACCGTTCCCGTAATCCTGTATGAGCGTGGTCGAGGCGGTCGCAAGGCTCGTCGTATCCTGCCGCACCGCGTTCTGGTCCGAAAGAAGCGTCGAGGTCGTCACCTGTTGGAGCTGCGCCAAGGCAAGCTGGGCCGATTGGAGTGAAAGCTTGGCGGAGTTCACCGTCCGCTGTTCATTCGTGGAATCGAGCTGCACGAGAAGCTGTCCCGCCGACACCTTGTCGCCCACCTTCACCGCAACGGAGGTCACTTCTTCCGAGACCTTCGGCGTCACGTCAATCGTGGTTCCCGCCTGCACCTGGCCGGTCCCCGAAACGGAGACCACCACCGATCCCTCCGCCGCATCCTCCACCACGTATTTGGTGACGGTCGTGGTAGCGGTCGCGGACCGGTACCAATAATATCCACCTCCCGCCAACGCGAGCACGACGACGATCGAGATTATTTTATGCGCGCGAACGTACTGTCTGAACTTTCCAAACATTATGGTTGGGGTTATGTGGTTGATTATCGAGGACCGTTATTGGCCCTGCGGCGGCATTTGCGGGAGCGACGAACTTCCCGTAAATATGCGGACAAACCGTGCCAGGATCTGGCCACTGCCGTTCGGCTCGCCTATGACGACGATCTGATCGCCCGGGTTGATGCTCATAAGGGAAACAGTCTCGTTCACTTTCCTTATCATCGTATTCCCATCCACCGCGATCGATTCCTCGTCCCCGTCCTGATCGATCGCAAGTATCCGCGTATTCGAAGCATCGACATCCATCACCGTACCCGCCGTCCCGTGCTGGTTTATGGGCGGAGGACCGCCGAGCATCATGACACCTCCGCCGGAGACGCTTCCGCCGCGGAAATTCATGTAATAATCCTCACCGAAGTGCGACGAGAAGATCCCGCGCTGATATCCCACCGCCATGCCGCCGCCGAACATAAGAAGCAATACCACGAGGCCGCCGATGATCCACAATGCGGTGCGCGTCTTTTTGGAATCCAAAAAATGGCTCATGGAAGTTATCTGAGAAATGAGAATTTACGATATTCGATCGCGGAGATCTCGTCGATGATCGCCGCACATGACCAGATGGCGAATCCCGCACCGGCAAGCATGGCCGCCGCCGAGAACACCGGGAACGCCTCGAGCATCGAAAGGGCGAAATCGGGAAGATTTGCGACGATCGCGGAAAAATCCGAGAAGAGAAGCGATGCGAGCTGAAGGAATCCCGTCTCCGCAATGCTCGTGCGGAAATAGGAAAGCCCCACGCCGATGACCAGGAGCGACGCTCCGAACGCGCATGCCGAAGCCGCCGTCTTCGCGATAAGCACCCGGCGTTCGCGGCGCTCAATGCGGACCATGATCGTCCGCGCCAAACCTACCGGAGGTTCCGGCGCTTCGAATCCCAAAAAGGCCTTTTCGACATTCTTCATGGTTTTCATCGGTGCCATTTGTCCTATTATACGAGACAATCGGGGGTTTAGGTGCGACTTTCCCGCAGGTCGCCAAGGGCCTTACGGAGAAGAAGGAGCCCTCGCCGGTGCTTGCTTTTTACCGTATCAATGGGCTCCTGAAGCATTTCCGCGATCTCCCTGAATTTGAGATGGTCCGTATAGCGCATGGCAAGCACGGTGCGGTATGCGGGCGGAAGCTCTCCAAGCACGCCCTCAAGCTCCTCCTTCAGGTCCTTTCGCTCCAGGATCTCGTCGGGAAGGTCGGCGTCTTCGATGTAGGGGGCAAGGAACGCATCAAGGTCGCCGTCGCCCTCCTCGATCTTCGAGAACAACACCGGCTTCTTCCTTTTGATGAAATCGAGTGCCGTATTCTTCGCAATGGTGAAAAGCCACGTCTTGAAGCTCCGGTCCGGGTCGAACTGCTTGAGATGCTTCCATGCCTTGATGAAGACCTCCTGCACCACGTCGCTCGTATCGTCCGCGTTGTTCAAGTAACGATACGTGAATTTGTAGGTCATCGAAAGATGCCTCTCGACAAGCACCGCAAAACAGTCCTCGCTGCCCGCAAGGAACGCCTCGATAAGTTCACGGTCGGTCTTTTGGGCGTGCTCGTTCGCAAGAACGGCAAGATCGTATTCCCGGGAGTCGTTTATTGCCTTTGCAAACGCGGAAAAGAACGGGATATCCTTTTTGTTCTGATAATCCATCACGCTGATAGGTTCTCACCGTTCGGAGCGTTCACGGTGCGGTTGTTGCGGGCAAAATCAAAAAGCGCGAGCGCGGCGAAGGCGAGGCCGATATCGGTGAAAACGAGCGCCATCAGTGAAAAATCGACGACCACGACGGCGGCAAGCGTGATGACGGCAAAAAGGGACGACCAGAACAATTTCCTTCCTGAAAAGAGGAATCCCGCAAGCACGAGTTCATAGAGCGAGAACGCCACCAGGAACGACTGAGGGGCAACGACGGAAGAGACGAATGACGGCACATAGATGACCCAACGTTCCGGACGCGTCACGGACGCGATGGCCGCGTAAAAGAACACGAACGCCAACCCCCAACGCAGAATGGTCACCGATCCGTTATTCTTCATATGTTCCTTTATTTTACCACATAACGCCTTCTTCTTCAATTCATTCCGCTCTCGTATACGATCCCACAAGTTCCGCCTCCCCCCGCAGATGCCCCTGCATCGCGTCCACAAGTTCCGCTTCCGTGGCACCTTCGGGAATGTCCAACATGGCATCGAGCGCATAAAGTTGGAAATGATAACGATGGCTGCCGTGCCCCGGCGGCGGACAGGGCGGCACATATCCGACATGGCCGAGACCGTTCACGCCCTCGATCGCACCGGGCGGAACGCTTTCCTCCTTTATCAATACCGTCCGGGGATCGATGTTCCATACCACCCAATGGGTGAATCCGCCCTCGCGCGGCGCGTCGGGATCATGCACGATGAGCGCAAGGCTCCCGGCCCCTTCGGGGACATTCTGGATCTGAAGTTCGGGGTTGATGCTCCCGCCGTCGCACGTGAATTTTTTTGGGATAGGATCGCCGTCGGAGAATGAAGGGCTGGTGATGATCATATTGGTGGTTATGAATGGATGGATACGTTATTGGGTCGTCCGTTGTTACTACAATGATCTTGCCTTTATTTTGCATCGGCCGCAAACTCGGCATATTCCCGCCGTAGCGCGGCAAGCGCCTCCGGACCTCGCGGTTTGGTGACCCCGGGGTAGCGCCATGCGCTGATCACCCTGCGCTCCTTCGGACCATCCTGCACCATCACCCATATCTCCTGAGCCCAGGTGTCCTTTGTCTTGAGCGAAGCCGGCTGCATCATCGCTTTTGTGTCGGGTGCGATTCCCTCCTCGATGCGCCGCGGCATATGAAGCACGCGCCGTACGCGGGCGGGAGAAAGGCCGTAATGCCGCATCTTGGCCTGCGCGTGCAGAGTCCACTCGAGAAGAACGGGGATTTTTATGGACTGCATAGAGGTATTATAACCGATGATCCTTCAGATCGCTTCTCTCGGGTACAACGTCGAACCCTGCTGGGTTCGCGTCTCCCCTCTCGCCGCCTACGCGGCTCCGAGAGCCCCTCGAGAATGCGATCTGAAGGATCATCGGTAATATCCTGTTTTGGTATTTCATTTTTATATCAATCATAAGAAAAGTACATAAAGAAAACCTCAAGAAACAATGAGGGGAAACAAAAACAACCACCGAAGTGATTGTCTTTGTGCCAAACCGGATATCGCCTTGCGGTTGCAAGACGCCACTTTCGTTATTCATAATACCGCCTCATAAATCGAAGTCAAACAACTTTTAATGAAAACTTAATCTTCTAAAACGCCATTATGTCCCGCGCGCGATCATCTTCTTGAACTCCTCCACCATCGGCACCTGCTCCGGATCCACGCCATAGAACTTTGCGGTATGGTACGCGGTCCAATCGGCGAGGTTGAGCGCGTTGAATATCTTTCCGATACGCGTCTTGCCCTGCATGAGCACCACCTCGGTCTTGAATCCGCGGTCGCGATACAGCTTCTCGAGCACGTTCATGCGCTTCGTGATGCGGCGGTCGTCGTCACCGTCCTTCAGGAAGATAAAATGGAAATTGCGCGAGAGGGGCGTCGTCTTCGTTTTCACGTCGAAGCCCGTCATCTCGTTGTGGTTGAGCTCCGGCACGACGTTATAGAACGCCGGGATCTTTCCGGTCTCATTGAATTTGATCTTCCAGTTGTACGCGATCGCCTCGTTCGTGAGCGCCGTGTAAATAACGGGAATGTTACCGTAGATCTTTCGTGCAAGTTCCTTGCCGCGATACTCCTCGCGGAGCGGATGAAGCGCGGTCGCGAGAAGCTTCGTCTCGGCGAGCAATGTCCTTTCGCCCATGAGCGCGAGCGTCGCCCTCAATATGAGCGGCGTCGCCATGCGCGGCTGGATGCCCTGGTCCGGGATCTTCACGTACGGCACCTTGTTGCGCTCGGCGAGCGAGATCAGTTTGCCGCGCGCCGCAACGACGGCATAGGAAAGCTTCTTCGCCTTCGCCGCCGCAAGCGCATCGACGACCTCCTCCGTACCGCCGGAATACGAGCTTATTATCACCAACCGGTCCTTCAGGTCCTTCTCGGCGAGCTTCGGCAGGCCGTAATCGGACCATACGATG
>JARLIC010000105.1 GCA_031291905.1 Minisyncoccota bacterium | reverse complement strand
TCGGGGATGCCGGCCTCGATGGCGCGGCGCTCGACGATGCGTTGCACGGACCGGTGGGTGACGGGGCCGATCACCTTGCCGCTCTTGTCGATGCTCACGAACAGCTTGTCCTCGGCGTCGGTGCGCTTGGCGAGGTAGGCCTTTACGGCGTCGCGCGCGGAGTCGGAGATGAAGACGACGCGCAGTTTGTCGCCCTTGCCGCGCACCGACGTTTCGCCGCGCTTGAGGTCGATGTAACGGCTCAGGCTGCACAGTTCCGCAAGGCGGAGTCCGGTGCTGAAGAACATTTCAAGGACCGCTTTGTCGCGGAGGTCGCGGAGGCTGTCGCCCTTCGGTGCGGCGAGGAGCCTCGCAAGGTCCTCGGGACGGATGACTTCGATCTGTCGTGAACCGGGCTTCGGCAGTTCGATCTTTTCCGCCGCGAGCGATTTGATGTCGCGCTTGCCCAGGAATTTGAGGAAATTGCGGATGGCGATCACGTAGTATCCCTGCGTGACCTTCTTGAGCCCGCGCTCGTCGAGCGCGTTCCGGAAGTCGCTCACAAGGTCGAGCGTGATGTCGGCGGGGGACTTGATCTTCGCGAACTGCAGGAACTTCCCGAGCGAGTGCGCGTAGTTCTCGCGGGTCTTTCGCGACCGGTTCTTTTCGATCGTGAGATAGTTCAGGTAGTTACGGACCCACTTTTCGATCTCCGTTTCGGATTTTGCCATCTTATGGCTATTATACCCCTATCTGTCGCACAATAAAGGAGCGCGGAACGCATATCCGATAAATCGGGGCGTAAGCTTGCTTTTCGTAGCGATATGATGTAATATAGCTTCAATGCTTACTAAACGAGTCAAATCCCGCATCATTGGGGAACATAAGACAGCCGAGAAGGACACGGGTTCCGCCCAGGTCCAGATCGCGATGCTTTCGCGCCAGGTGGACGAGCTCGCGACCCACTTGAAGAAGAATCCTAAGGACAACCATTCGCGCCGCGGCCTTCTGAAGATGGTCTCGCGTCGCAGGAAGCTCCTCGCGTACCTCAAGAAGAGCGAGCCTTCGTCCTACGAAAAGTTGATCAAGAAGCTTGAGCTCAAAAAGTAATGAAGCCGGCCAATAATTCCAACCAGCGTGTTGGGATTTTTGTTGATGTGTCCAATCTGTACCACTCAGCAAAAAATCTTTACCAGGGGAGGGTCAACTATGCGGAGCTCATCAAATACCTCGTCGGCGGACGTCAGTTGATCCGTGCGCTCGCGTATGTGGTGAAGAGCGAAGGCGTGGAGCCGCAGCATGCGCACACGGCCGGAAGGCCGCCCCAGCATGCCGCGCGCATGCCGGAAAAGGACCAGATCGCCGCGGTATCGGCGGCGCCGGTCCCGGCGTCGGACATGAACGGCGGCAACGGCACGGGTTCCTCCGAGTCCAGCTTCTTCGAGGCGCTCGAGAAGGCGGGCCTCGAGCTGCGCATGAAGGACCTGCAGATCTTCGCGGGTGGCATGAAGAAGGGCGACTGGGATGTCGGTATGGCGGTGGACGCCATCCGCATGATGCCGTCCCTCGACGTGGTCATCCTTGTGACGGGCGACGGAGACTTCATTCCTTTGGTCAATTATCTGAAATGGGGAGGAGGCAAAGTGGTCGAGGTTGCCTCGTTCAGAAGGAGTGCGTCGTCGAAGATCGTGGAGGCTGCGGATACCTTCATCAACATTGAGGCGATCCCGCGGGTCATCATGCGATCCAGGCTAAGAAGGTAAGAAGCAAAGAAGCGAAGAAGGAAGAGAAGAAAAAATAAACCAATCAATTAATCGAAGCGCGATAAAGGGGATGTCATTCCGAGCTTTGCGCGAGATCCGGAGCCGAACGGCGAACGATCTTTCATAAAGCTCAGGATGACAAAGGCTCTCCGGGTTCGCACTTTCAAAAACAATGCTACAGAAAAAACAGTTCTCGGTTGAGATCGCGGGGAAGACATTGACGATAGAGGTTTCGGCGCTTGCCGAGCAGGCGAACGCGGCGGTGCTCGCAAAGTACGGCGAAACGGTCGTCTTGGCGACGGCGGTGATGGGCCGCAGGGACGTCGAGCTGGACTACCTCCCGCTCAAGGTTGATTACGAGGAGAAGTTCTATGCCGCAGGCAAGATCATCGGCAGCCGCTACGTGCGCCGCGAAGGCCGCGCATCGGAAGAGGCCGTGCTCGCGGGCCGCTTGGTGGACCGCACGATCCGCCCGCTCTTCAACGACAAAATGCGCCGCGACATTCAGGTGGTGGTGACGGTGCTGCAGATCGACGAGGAGAACGATCCGGAGTTTGTGGGATTGCTCGGCGTTTCGACCGCGCTCTTCATCTCCGATATCCCGTGGAACGGCCCGGTGGCGGGCGTGCGCGTGGCGCAGTTCCCGTCGGCTTCGAGCGATCTCGCCGCGTCGAACAACAACACGGCACCGTATTACCGGATCAACCCCGACAATTCCTATGTGACCGCGCACGAGCCGGTCTATGATGCGTTCGTTTCCGGTTCAAGGGATAGGATCAACATGATCGAGCTCGGCGGTCTCGATGCACAGGAGAAGGATGTGGTCGAGGGATTCACGCTTGCGCAGCAGGAGATCAACAAACTGATCGCGTTCCAGGAGAGCATCCGGAAAGAGATCGGCAAGCCGAAGGCGGAGGTTGCGGTTGCAATGCCCGACGAGGACATCAAAGCCGAAGTGATGGCATTCCTGTCCGACAAGCTCGAGGACGCGATCTACAAGCCGACCAAAGTGGAGCATACGACCGCGGTCGGTGAATTGAACCACGAGCTCAACCTGCACATCAAGGAAAAATTCGAGGCGACGAAGGAGAAGATAAACTGGAAAGGAGTGGAATCGCTCTTCGAGGAGATGGTGGACCGGACCGTTCATAAGAACGTTCTGGAAAAGGACCGCCGCCCGGACGGCCGCAAGCTCGACGAGGTGCGCGCGCTCGACGGCGAAGTGGGATTGTTTACCCGCACGCACGGTTCGGCATTGTTTGTCCGCGGCAACACGCAGGCGCTCGCAATCACGACGCTCGCCGCGCCGGGCGCGGAGCAGCTCATCGAGACCATGGAGACGAACGGCAAGCGCCGCTTCATGCTGCATTACAACTTCCCGCCGTTCTCGGTGGGCGAGACGGGCAACTTCCGCGGGCCGGGCCGCCGCGACATCGGTCACGGCAATCTCGCGCGCAAATCGCTCGAGCGCTTGATCCCATCGAAGGAGGAGTTTCCGTATACGATCCGCGTCGTTTCCGAGATCATGTCGTCGAACGGTTCGTCCTCGCAGGCGACCATCTGCGCCGCATCGCTCTCACTCATGGACGCGGGCGTGCCGATCAAGAAACCGGCGGCCGGCATTGCAATGGGCCTGATGACCGCGACGAAGGATGACGGAACGTCCGACGTGACCAACTACAAAATACTCACCGACATTCAGGGTCCGGAGGATCACTATGGCGACATGGACCTCAAGATCGCGGGTACGAATGACGGCGTGACCGGCATGCAGATGGACGTCAAAGTTGACGGACTCACGATGGAGATTTTGGCGAAGGCATTCGAGCAGGCAAAGGCGGCGCGCGTCCACATCCTGAAGACGATCGTGGGCATCTTGCCGACGCATCGCGACACACTTTCGGCATTCGTGCCGAAGATCCGCCAATTCAGGATCGACCCGACCAAGATCGGCACCGTGATCGGTCCGGGCGGCAAGATGATCAACGGCCTCATCGCGAAGTACGAGCTTACCGGCATCGACATCGAAGAGGACGGCGGTGTGTTCGTCTCCGGTGCCAAGCTCGAGAACGTCGAGAAGGCGGTAGCGGAGATCATGGGCATGACGAAGGAGTACAAAGTGGGCGAGATCGTGGAAGGCCCGATCGTACGCATACTGGAGTTCGGGGCGATCGTCGACCTCGGTGGCGGCAACGACGGCATGATCCATGTTTCCGAACTCAAGCAGGGGTTTGTGAAGAACGTTGAAGACGTGGTGAAGCTCGGTGATTTCGTCCGCGCGAAGATCATCAAAGTGGACAATGGCAAGATCGGCTTGTCGCTGAAGCAGATGGAAGCATAACTCAAAGGTCCTTGTTTCGGACCGGGTCGCTACGCTGAAGGTCCTCAACAAGGACCTTTTTCGTTTTTGTCGAAGGGATTTCGTGCTAGAATAACGGTATGGATACGAATTCGGGACAGCAGAACGCCATCGGTGTACCGCCGCCGCCCGCGGAGGTGAAGGTGCGCACCATGCAATCCGATCTTGAGTCGATGGCGCGGAGCGGCGGGGGGCTGCCGCAATTCCAGAGCGTCTCGGTCGCGGGATTGCAGGTAGAGCGCGAGGCGCCGGGTGCGGTGGCCGCGCCCGAAGTGGCCGCGCAGATGGCGCAGGCGGCGGAGAGTCCTGCGGAAAGAGCCGCCATTGAGGCCTCAAAGGAGGTCGAAGTATCGAATCATAACCCCCTGGGGATCATTCTTGTCGTCGTGGTTGCGGTCATTGCGATCGCGGTCGTCATATACTTCGCATTGCACTAAAAAGCGGCCCATTCGGGGCCGCTTTTTGCTATCCGCAATTTTTCTTTTTATTCTTCCGCGGCAGTGGGGGCGGGTTTCATCTCAAGAGGTTCCGAGGA
>JARLIC010000012.1 GCA_031291905.1 Minisyncoccota bacterium | reverse complement strand
TTCGCCTCTTCCATCAATAGTTCATAGGCCTTCAGCGCTTCCTTGCTCTCGAACGCGACCCCGTAGATGCGCTGGAGCTGCTGGTTCTTCTCGTCCCCGCGCCAGTAGGCGCCCGCGATCTTGTCGAGCTTGAACGCGTCGGCGGGGATCTCCGAGGTGTTTTCCACGTGGCCGCCGCGGCAGAGGTCCACGAAGATGGGCGGGGCGCCAGCCCCGACGACGTCGCCCGTTTCATAGACGGTCAATTCTTTGTCCTCTGCGGAAAAATCATTGATAAGTTCAAGCTTGAACGGCTGCGCGGCAGAAAGCTTCTTCGCCTCGTCGACGGACACCGCGCGGCCGGTGAATGGCAGCTTCTTGTTGATGAGCGTGCGCATCGTCTTTTCGAACGTCTTCAGGTCGTCCGGCGTGACGGCGCGGGGGAGAAGGAAGTCGTAATAAAAACCGTTCTCGACGGTGGGGCCGATACCGAGCTTGGCGTCGGGGAATTCTTTGAGCACCGCGGCGGCAAGAAGATGGGCGAGCGAGTGACGGATCGGGTCAAGGTTGGTCATAGGGTCATTCTAAGCCTAAAACGCGGGGTTTTCAAATCATCGGGACCTGCGGGAGTTTGGAAAATAAAAGGCCCGCGATGGATGCGGGCCGTTGAGGTCGGAACGAGGTCAGAATATCTTGGCTTCCTGAAGGAAGGTCTTGACGATCGCCGCGAGCGCGCCGGCGCGTTGATCGGTCGGAACATGCTCGTTCAGGTCGTGGGCGATCTGGCATTCCACCATGTCGGTGCGCCGTGACTGGGCGCTCTTCACATAGCCGGACGCCTCGGCGCCGGAAGGGGGCTTCAGCATCCTCGTCATCAGGCTCGTGCCCAGGGTCAAGTAGAATTGCATCTTATCGGTGCCTTCCGCGGCACGCGCGGCGAGGGTCTTCCACCTGCAGATAAGGGCTTCCGTGGTAGGGATCGGGATCGCTTCCGTAATCGCCATCGTGTTCCTCCTTTTACTGCTCCCAACTTAGCAAAAAGCGGGGGATATTGCAACTTATTTCCGCCCGTGTGGCTACGGGCATCATTTTATGAGCATCGCGTCGCCGAAGGAATAGAAGCGGAACTTTGCCTCGATCGCAATGCGGTAAAGGTCGACGAGGTTCCGCTTCGTCGCGCCTTTGTGCAAAAGGAACGCCTGCACGAGCATCATGAGCGAGGTATCGGGCAGATGGAAGTTCGTGATCACGGCGTCGGCGATCCTGAATTCGTAAGGAGGGCGGATGAATATCTTTGTCGGTCCGGTGATATCGCTATGGCCCGCCTTTGAAAGGATGGCCGCCGCTTCCGCTTCGAGCGTGCGCACCACCGTGGTGCCCGCCGCAACGACGGGTACGCCCGCGAGTTTGTGCGCCTTTATCGTCGCGCGTGCAGGCGCGGGGATCGAGAGATATTCGGTGTGGAGCGTGCCGCTTGCGAGACTTTCCGCCGAGACCGGTGCGAACGTGCCGAGCCCGACATTCAGGGTCACGAACGTGCGTTCGATGCCCTGCGCCTCAAGCTTCGCGAGCAGGCGTTCGGTGAAATGGAGGGACGCGGTGGGCGCGGCGACCGACGCGGGGTTCTTCCCGAACACGGCCTGATATTCCTTTCGAAGCGTCGCTTCGCTGAGGCCCGAATGTTTTATATATTTCGGGAGCGGTGTGACACCTTTCTTATCGAGGAGCCTGAAAAGTTCGTCGGGTGGGAAGTTCGGTTCGAGATAAAAAATGTTCTCGTTCTGCCGCACGACAGTGAAGGATCTCCGGTCGCCGAAAAAAAGCCGCGCACCCACGGCGACCTTGCGATCGACAAGTGCGGGAATCGGACTGCCGTCCTGCCGCCATTCATTCACCAGGAAAAGGACCTCGATCTTTCCGCCGGTCTCCTTTTTGAGCTCCGCGCGCGCGGGCACGACCTTCGTGTCGTTCAGAACGAGTAGGCTACGGGCGGGAAGGTGTGCGCCGAGATTCGAGAACACGTCGAACGCCACTTCGTCATGCGCCGTATCGTACACGAAAAGCCGCGCCGCATCGCGCGGCTCGGCGGGCTGTCGTGCGATCAGCGATTCCGGAAGGTCGTAATGATAACGGTTTTCCATGGGTCTCATTATACCCCGTTATATTCCAAAAGAACCCTTTTTTGCCCGGCGGGCGTATAATATCCACAGGCGAAAGCCGGGCCGGAGCGTCGGTCGGAGCGGCTTTTCCGGTGTAAACAAACATAACAAAAACAACAAAATGAAGAAATCAGGATATCTCCCGTGGATGGCGGTGGCGGGCATCGTCGCGAGCCTGGCGATCGCCGTACCGGTGTTCGCGCAGGGTCCTTCCACAATGATGAAAGGAGGTAACGAGGGTGGCATGCGTGCCGACATGGTACCGGGCGTATCGGGGACCGTGAGTGCGGTGAACGGCACCACGCTCACCGTGACGAGCAGATCGATGAGGGGGGAGTGGGCGAACGGTACGAGCACCAAGGCCCGTATGGGCACGGCGACCACCACCGTCTATACGGTGAATGCGTCGGCGGCGACGGTCTATAAGAATGGCGCAACATCGACGATCTCCGGTATCGCAACGGGCGATACGGTGATGGTCGAGGGAACCGTGGTCGGGACGAACGTCACCGCCACCATCATCCGCGATGGCATGGCGGCCGGCAAGGGCTCGGGCAAAGATTCTGGCCGCGACGCAAGCTCGACGTTTCCGACGTCGACGTCTTTGATCCAGGGCAACGGTGAGCCGGTCATCGGCGGCAATATCACCGCGATCAGCGGCACGGCGCTCACCGTGACGAACGCCAGCAATATCACTTATTCGGTCGATGCATCGAAGGCGACCATTGTGAAAGGTGGCGCGACCTCGACCATCGCGAATCTCGCGGTCGGCGACAGTGTGGTCGTGCAGGGAACGGTCAATAATACTTCCGTGACCGCAGCATCGGTCATCGATCAGGGTGCCAAGGACAAGAACTCTTCGTCGACGGAGAGCGATAAGCCCGCATCCCATGGCGGCTTTGGCGGATTCTTCGGTGCGATCGGCGGGTTCTTCTCCCATCTCTTCGGATTCTAGCCGATCGATAAAAAGGGGAACGGGAGAACAAAAACAGCGGCGTGAGGCCGCTGTTTTTTTTGTCGCGTGCAAAGGAATACGTCAGCTTCCGATTGTGACCTTCGAGATCGCGAAGATGTTCTTTATGGAATAACTTGCGGTGAAGCTGACATCCTTTGCGTTCGCAATGTACGGATCGCGCATAAGGTAATTGCCCTTCGAGCCGCTTACAAGGACGACGTAATGCGTGCCGCCATAGGCCTTGATGCCGACGATCACCGGATTGCCGGTGGCGAGCGTCGCGTCGATGGCGGCCGTCTTCCGGGTGGCGGTCGTGCCGTCGAAACTCACGGTGTACATGAGATACGCGGGATAGTACACGGCGAAGTTGTTCGGATTCGAGTTGATGGTGACCGGCGTCACGTCGCGGTATCCGTAATGCGTGATCACCATGGCCACGGCGGAGACGAGGCAGCCGTCACTCGCGAGTTTGTATTGTGTGCCGTTCAGCGCAAGGTTGCCCCAGAGTGCGTCGCGCTGGTTGTAATAGCAGCCCCACGAGTCGCAGACGGTCTGATTTGAAAGAAGCTTGGAGCCGCCGGCGTTCTGCGCGAAGGTGGAGAAGCTTGCGAGCTCCGCCTGCGCGGCGGCGAGCAGTTTCTGGTAGGCCGCCTCCTGAGACTTTGTTTCGGCAAGAAGCTGGCTCTTCGATTGCACGGTCGCGGTGAGCGACTGCTGTTGGGCCGCAAGCGACTGCTGTTGGGCGGTGAGGGTCTGCTGCTTCTGCTGTGAAGCCGCCTTCGAGTCGGCAAGCTCGCCCTCCTGTTGCTGGAGCAGCAGCATTTTACTGTTTATGGCATCCTGCGCCTGCAGGGTCGCGTTGACGTCGCTCCATGCCTGGACGATGCTCCCCGATGCGAGCACCCGCATGAAGATCGGCTGGTCGTCGGCCTTCTGCAGGCTGCGAAACTCCGCGCCGAGCGCCGCCTGTTCCGTGGCGATCGTCTGTTGGGTGTCCGTGATCTGTCCACCGAGCTGCTGTATCTGGAGCTGGGTGATGGTGATCTGGTGCTGGGTGGTGGTGACCTGCGCCTGTATCTTGTTGCGCTGGAGGTCGAGCGCGTTGATGGCCGCCTGAAGGGTCTTCTTGTCGGCGCCGACCTGCTGGAGTTCGGCCTGGTAGGTCGCGATCTGTTTGTTGAGCGTGTCGATCTGCGCGTTGTTCGCGTCGATCTGTGCCTGAAGGGAGCTCGTCGAAGACGCCACGGCCGTATCCGCTGCGGAGGCGGAGGGGATCCTGCCGCCGAGGGTGGCGGCAGCCGATATGAGTGCGCCGACGAAAGCCGCCGCGCAGGCGATGACGAATATCTTCTTCATAAGAACATTATACCCGTTTTGGCGGGTGGAGGCTTCCTATTTGCGCCGTTTGCTTGCTTTGGCGGCGAGCATGACCTTCTTCGCTTCAAGACGCTTCTTGGTCTTGTGGGAATGCGATACCTGCCGCTTCAGCCCCGAGTTTCTTTTTGCCATGAAATTTGATGTCTGAACGCTTAATTTATTGCTTATAGCATAGCAGAAACCGATAAAAAAGACCACCGGGCGAACCCATGTGGTCTGTATGATGCGAGCCGTGGCACGCGGACCCTTATTCTTCGGATCCGTTGTCCTGAAGGCAGAGGGTCTGCGCTCTCAGAACGATGTCCCGGAGCTTTTCGTCTCCTTCCATGGCGTTTTTGATCTTCCGATAGCCATAGAGGCAGGTCGTATGGTTCTGCCTGAAGATGCGCGCTATCTCCGGAAGCGACCGTTCGGTGGTCTCATGAAGGAGATAGGTTGCGATCTGTCTCGGGAGTACGACGAGATGGGAGTTCCATTTTTTGAGGATCATTTCCGGCCGGATATCGAACAGGCTTGCGACCGTGTCGAGCACCCTGGCTGTGGAGATCCGCAGCCGCCCAAGCGTCAACAGCGTATCCCCGGGCATGTCCGGATAAAGATGCCGGACGGCCTCGATCTTCTCCGCAAGAGCCTCATCGGTCTTGATGGCGCGTTCCATCACCTCGCAGCAATGTATGACCGTCGAGTGGTGCCTGCCAAGGAATCTTCCTATCCAAGGGAACGATTGTCCGACGTCCTCCCTGATCAGATAGGTTGCCACTTGCCGGGCGACTATGGCGTTTTTGCTTACCAGCCCCGAGCGTATGCCCCGGGGATCGACGGCGAAGACCGATCCGGTCGCATTCACGATCCGCGTTGCCCGGAAGCCGGGAAGACCCTCCTTGAAGGCCTCCTTCAGCCCGGCCTTCATTTGTGGTTCCTTGTAAGTGACGGGAAATGCCGCCTGTGTGTGATGGGTGCAAACGTTGCCTTTGTTGTATTGCGAGAGGACGGCACCGCATAACTTACACCGCCTTGTGCCGTGGTCATGATCGGTCATTGGGCCGCTCCTTTCCGAATGGGAATTTTCAATGAACTGCATTGCTGTTATACGTCATATCGCGCCGGGCGGTCAAGGGATCAAAATAAAAGGCGTTACCGAATTGCTCGGTAACGCCGGGAAACATGTCGTGCATTGAAGGTTCCGCTAGTGGATCGTCCGGTTGTTCACCGGAAGATATCTGGCGATGTCGACGCCCGCCTGTACCATTTGCGCGAGGAGTATCTCGAGCGTCGACGCGATTCCCTGCAGTTTGAGGAGCCCCTCGATGGCTCCGTAATAGTTGCGCGGAGCTTCTCCCGCAAGTCCCTCCGCCCCTTCGAGCTTGAACGGCAGCTCGAAGAGCAGCCGTTCGTCGGGGCTCCAATCGAAAGCCTTGCGCAATTCCTCTTTCGATTGATGGGAGAGGGAGACATGAAGCTTCTCCACTTCGTCGATCCAGATGAAGATCTTCCGTTCCTGCGCGTCGTTGTCCATTGATACCCTCGGATCCTTCCGTTCTTTCTGCGGAAAGGGTATCAATTTTCATTTTATCCGTCAAACGGCCCGCCGGTCACGGCCGGTTGTGCCGCAGGTTGTCCATTGCCCAGCAGTATTCGATGACAAGGAAGGGCATCCACTCCACGACGTTCCTCGTATAAAGGATCCAAATACCGAGGACGAGTGCGATCGTCTCAATGATCCAGAAGATCATATCGAAGATCTCCTCGTGGCGGGATTTCTCTTCGTTGTTGGTGATATATCGCAGAAACCGCCATACGGCGCTCCTTTCGTTCGCTCCTTTATTCATGGAAATGTTATGCGGCTTTTTTGTAACTCACGATCTCTTCCAATTCGGCGATCTTTTGCGTAAGCAGTTCGATGTCCGCATTGTCGTCCGGCGTCGGGTGATCCGTCCCGATGCGATCATTGATGTCCCTCAATCGCTCCTTCAGGCGCGACAGTGTGATCACGGGGTCTTCCGGTTCGCCCTCCTTCATTGCCCTGTCGATGGATATGGGTTCTTCGTAATTGAACATGGGTTTAAAAATTATGCCGCCGGCCGTTCGTAATTCAGCCCGAAGAGGCTCGCCTTGATCCCGCTTTGCACGGTATCGTTCCCGAACTGTTCCGCCGTGCCGACCGTACGCTTCTTTTCCTCGAGGATCGGCTTCAGGATCGCGAGGTACTCATCGAAGACGGCTACGTTTTTCGTATGGTTCCGCTTTTGAGAGAACGTTTTGAAGCCTTCGAGCTGGTCGACTATTTCCTGCAGGAACAATACCTGTATCGGATGGTCTTTCAGCGCCTCGTCGTTGCCCTCGGTCCAGAATGCGACGACCTCGCGGAGCGTCTGCTCCGAGGCTCCCACCACCACTCTCGGGACCTCCCGCTTCCGCTGAGGCTTTCCGTCCGCTTCAAGATATTTTATATTCCCCAATTTGCCGCGCACGAGGTCCTCTCTTATCCTGTTGAATTTCCATCCGGGATGGGAGCTCCACGTGGCGTCGATCGCCATGGCAAGATAGGCCGCCGCGCCTCCCTTTTTGTATTCGGTGATGCAGTCGACACCGTTCACGTAATCGTCATATTTACTGGAGGGCAATACCTGCGCCTCCGCGCCGAGCCAGCCGTTGCGGCCGGCCTGATCGAAGAAGATGGCCTCCACGACGGTTGCCAGCTTCTTGTCGCGCCGCTTCTGTTCGGTCGTGTCCGCCGCGGCGAATTTGCGTTCGTAATCGGCGACCTTCGCCTCGTCGCCCCGGACCTCCGCGTCGCCGTAGATATTCCTGAACGCGTTCATATCCACCGCCTTGGCGGCAAGCATCGTCGAGGCCTTTTCGTGGGCCCGTTCCAAAACCGCCGCAAACTCCAGCTCCTCCGGGGAGCCGCCACGCCGTTCGCCAAAACGATCCATCGACATATCTCCATTCTATGCGCAACGGAGGGATTTTCAAGCAGCCACTACAAAAGAGGGCTGGGCGCAAAGGTCCCGATCCGGCTCGCGAATTCCGGATCGAGGATATCGCTCAGGTCGCCATAGGGGATCAAGGATTGGAATTCTCCCGCCGCATAGGACGCCACCGAATAGTTGCCGAAGAAAAAGAGGAGTCCCTTATCGGTAAGTACGAACCTGGAGAAATTGCTTTCGTTGGGGGCGGTGCCCGCATCGAGCATGTCGTTTGTCTCCTCTATTTTCATTTGATCCGCAAGGTCGTTCCGGGTTTTTTGCGAGAGCACGGAGAGATAATCGCTGTCCGGCTTGAAAAAGTCGCGCAAGAAGAGTGCGTTCCCGGTCTCGAGGTCGTAGGTGAGTGTTTCGCCGTAGCGATTCGGGTGTGCTTCGCCCGCGGTATATTCATACACGTCGAACAGTATGCTGAGATATCGAGACGTCATTTCGGAGATCGTCGCCCGGCTCTGGAATTCGGACCGGCGATCGGGTTCGGCGGGAAGGGCAGCAACTTCTCGTATTCCCTCATTCACCTTATCTTGGATCTTTCTATCCGACAGTCCCGAAATTTCGGGATAATCAGTGCTTGCGGTCATAAGCGTCGACGTCCTGTTCCCGGTCCTCATGATATACGTCGGCGTATTCGCTCCCTGCCGGTGGAGGAGTCCGTATGCCAACGCACCACCTGCCACGATCAATACGGCGATCGCGATCAATAATGCGGTCTTGGATCCGGTGGCGTTCTTCATACCGGCAGTATAATGCAATTCGTCGCATCGTGAAATATAAATCCCGATGGAACGGCGTGGTACTATACATAGGTAGAATGACCTCAACACTCGCGGCATTGCTTCAGATGGTGGTAACGCTCCTTGCGTCGGTGCAGGGTAATGTTATGTTGTCGACCGCACAGCGGCAGGAGGCGCTTACGGCCGCAACGCAGGCGACGCAAGTCGCCGCACAGATGCTTTCCGTGGAAACATTTGCGACGACGACGCTCTCCGCGATATCCACCACCTCCGTGCCGGCCACAGGGCTTCCCGTGCGCCTCGTGATCCCGAAGCTCGGCGTCGATGCGGGTTTTCAATATGACGGCCTCACGGCGAGCGGCACCATGGAAACGCCGAACAACGTGTTCGATGTCGGATGGTATACGGGAAGCGCGCTTCCGGGGGAGAAGGGTGTGGCCATCGTCATCGGGCATGTGGCGCAGGTGCGCAAAAGCGTGGTGACCATCAAGGGCGTGTTCGGTGACCTCGGTGCGCTTGTCGCGGGGGATACGTTCTATGTGGTGAACGACAGAGGGGCGACCTCCACCTTCATGGTCCGCGAAAGCCGCAGTTACGATCCGGCCGCGGATACTGCCGACGTCTTCACGTCCTCCGATGGTGGCGCTCACCTCAATTTTGTCACGTGCGAAGGCACGTGGAATCAATCCCAATTGGAGTATACCCAAAGGTTGGTGGTATTCGCCGACGCGGTGCGGTAAATGACGTTTCTATGATAAAATGATCCCATGAACCAACAACCACTTAACGAAGGATCGTCGGTGCCGGGGGTAGTCTTCAAGACCCGCGTGGGCGACGCGCCGGTGTGCGGCGGCAGCGATGGGCATTGGCAGGAAGTCACCACCAAGGAATTGTTTTCAGGGAAGAAGATTGTCGTATTCGCATTGCCCGGCGCCTATACGCCGACGTGCTCCTCAACGCACTTGCCCGGTTACGAGGCGCACTATGACGAGATCAAAGCGTGCGGCGTCGACGAGATATATTGCATTGCGGTGAACGATGCGTTTGTGATGGAGCAGTGGGCGCATGCGCTTGCCGTCGAGCGGGTGAAGATGCTTCCCGACGGCAATGCGGAGTTCGCGCGCGGCATGGGCATGCTCGTGAAGAAGGAGAATCTCGGCTTCGGCGAACGCAGCTGGCGCTATTCCATGTTCGTTGAGGACGGCACGATCAAAAAACTTTTCAGCGAGCCGGGAATGTCCGACAATTGTTCCACCGATCCATTCGAGGTTTCGGGCGCCGATACAATGCTGTCCTATCTGAAAGGGAACTAAGATCCACGGTAATCCACTTATTCCGGAAGAATGGGATCCGGATTGTTTGACATGGAGCGGTGTGAGTCCTATTATGCGGGCAGAGAGGAGCAATCAATATGAAGAAGTTGTTGTGGATATGCGTGGCGGCCATCTCGGCCTCCCCGCTCTTTGCCCAGCAGCGGAATTTCCAGATGCAGCTTTTTGTGAGCGACGGTATTTCCGTGAACCGGGCGAGCGGCGCAAAGAGCGATGCCTTGACCGCAAACTTCGCGATCGTTGCACCGAGGAAAACGAAATTTTTCGTAAAATCATTCATCGGCACAGGAAGAAGTTTCGCCATCAATCCCGCAAAACCAACGCCCTCGGTCCCTGTTTTCCAGGTCGGAGCCCTCGTCGGCTATCATGCGACGAAACGGTTCTCGCCGCTTGCGGGGTATATCGAGGCCATGCAGTTCCCGGCAACGTCGGGAAACCTGTATCTGCCGACTTTCATCGTGACGACCGCGACGCGCATTCATGGACACTGGGGGATATATACTCCCTTCACCGTGAATGAGAAGTCATACTGTGGCTCGGCCCAATTGGGCTATACGTGGTAGCCGCCCCGCATGGACAACGCAAAGCATTTGCCCCGTCCATGCGGGGCCTTTTTAATAATGCGTAGTTGCGAGTTCAATAAAAAAAGAGCCGGGCTTTGCGCTCGGCTCCATTGCATGCCATCGGATCAGATGTGTTCCAATTGCCCGACGTCCTTCGGGATCTCGCCAAGGATATTTCCGACGGATCCGGTGCCCACATGTACGCAGGTGCTTGTGGATTTGGGAACTCCCTCGCAGTGCGGGCAATAAGGGAGGGGAAATTGCCTGACCGTGCCGAACCCCTCACACGCGCCGCCCGGAGGGGTTTCGTGAATGGAAACATGGCAAGTGACGAACAGTATCTTTTTGCCGCACTCCTTGCATAATTGACCCCCGTTGGAGTCGCGATACTTCAGTTGGAAGTGATATTTGAGCTTCTCATTCAGGTCCTTCAGACTTGATCCCGCGTGCGGAGCTTCCATGGTGATCCTTTCTCTCCCGGTGAGGGGATGGTGATGTTCTGCTGAAAATATAACAGAGAAAACTCGGATTTAAAAGATACGGAGGCCCTTTTGAAACTACGGGACGAGATAGAGCCCATGAAACAAAAAACACCCCGCTTTGAAACGGGGTGTTTTGTTATTGAGAGCAAGTCTTCCTCCGTCTTGCTTATGCTCCCAATATTCCGATCTGAAGCGGAGCGAGCGCCGCTTGGGCGATCGTATCGCTGCCGTGCATCGCGTTGAATGCCGCAGAGCCGTCTATCCCGCAAATACTGGTGATAGTGGCGACTCCGCCGGGATGCGAAGCAATGAACGAGGTCAGGTTATATACCGACCCGTTGATCGCGGTCCAGCAATCGGCTGTCGTGTTGTGGGTGGCGATGTCCGCGAGCGTGAAGACCGCTTCCGCGGCGGCTGCCGTCGTCACCGTCGTTGCGGCCGAATCCATAACGCTCGAGGTCGGCGTCGTGCTGTCGGTTGCTTCGATTACGTAGCTATACGTCGTCGAAGCCGAGAGGCCCGTGTCCGTGAAGGTCGTGTCGGTCGTTGTCCCGACCGAGGAACCATCCCTCATTACGGAGTAGGTGATCGGCGCAACGCCTCCGGTCGAAGCGGTCCAGCCGAGGACCGTGCTCGTTTCGGTGGTCGAAGTGCTCGTCACATCAGCCGGCGCCGTGAGCGGCGCGGGGGCGGTTTCACTTACCGTTACCGATGTCGTAGCCGTCGTGCTCAGGCCCGCGTCATTGGTGGCCGTGAACGTAATGTCATACGTTCCGGCGGCCGCGTAGGTGTGGCTGAACGTCGAGGTCTGGATGATCGGCATGGCCATGGCACGAAGCCCGGCCACGGTGTCACCCCAATTGACCGCATAGGTCAGGGTCCCGTTCGTGGGATCAGAGGCCGCAAGCGTCCAGGTTCCTTCGGTGCCCGCATCAAGCGAGGACGGACCGTTCACCGAGGCGATGGTCGGAGCGCTCGCGGGGAGCGTGGTCACCGTCGTCGTGGCGGAATCCATAACGCTCGAGATGGGCGTCGCGCTGTCGGTCGCTTCGATCACGTAATCATACGAGGTCGAAGCCGAGAGGCCCGTGTCCGTGAAGGTCGTGTCGGTCGTCGTGCCGACCACGTTGCCGTCCTGGAGCACCGAGTAGGTTATCGGCGCAACTCCTCCGGTCGAGGCATCCCACGAAAGCGTGATGGAGTCCTCGGTCGTCGAGGTACCGGTCACGTTCGTAGGCGCGGTCAGCGGAGCGGCCGCGGCCGGCGTCACCGTCACCGATGTCGTAGCCGTGGTGCTCAGGCCCGCCGCATCGGTGGCCGTGAACGTGATGTCATACGTTCCCGCACTGGCGTACGTATGGCTGAACGTCGAGGTCTGGATGATCGGCATGGCCATGGCGCGAAGCCCGGCCACGGTGTCACCCCAATTGACCGCATAGGTCAGGGTCCCGTTCGTGGGATCAGAGGCCGCAAGCGTCCAGGTTCCTTCGGTGCCCGCATCAAGCGAGGACGGACCGTTCACCGAGGCGATGGTCGGACCACCGACGGGCAAGGTCGCGAACGAGATCTCGCTCGACATCGCGGAGTTCCTGTTGGAATCCCTCGATCCGGCTACCGCAAAGTACGTCGTGCCGGGGAGAAGATTATTCAGGGTGATGCTGTGATGGAACACCCGTGCCTGGCGGACGATCTCGGGAGTGCCGGACGTATTGACCGGCGTCGAGGTGCCGAGCCACAGACTGCTGTTGGCGCGCGTGTTGGTATCCCACGTTATCCTTTCACTCGTGGGGCCGGTCGAGGTCGCCGCCACATTACTGATCGCGAGCGATCCCTTCGGATTCTGCACGACCACCGTGGCCGACGTATGGGAAACATGTCCGTCGGCGTTCTCTACGGTGAACTTGACCGCATAAGTTCCCGGCGCTGCATACGCATGCATAAGCGTCGGGTCCTGGGTGAAGACCGGCGGTGTGGTGGTCGAAGCGTCACCCCAGTCGGCGGAATAGGAGAGCGCCTCGCTGTTCGGGTCGGAGGCTTTCACTGTCCACGAACCTGCTTCGTTGACCAGAAGCGTGACCGGGGCCGACAATCCGTTCACGGAAGGCCAGCCCGTAGCGGCCTGGGCGAACGACAACGACAGCGGGCTGAGAAGCAGGCTCGCCATTATCGAAAGCGTCCCGGCCGCTCTGATGATATTTTTTTTGTAACTCATGATTTATGTTTTTTAATTCTTTTATTTTCGTTCTTTCGACTTTCCTTTTTTTGTGCTTGCCGCGATTGCGTCACGGGCGCCACGGATTCCGTCGTCGGTCGCGGTTGGTTGTGGGTTCAATGCACCACAAAACAAAAATGGCGCTTTGCGCTTGAAAAATTCCTTTCTTACCGTACAATCGTTAAAATCGTCGCGGAGCCATTCGCATCGAGGCAATGGTCTGCCTCGGCGGGATCCGTGTATCAAAAAGGGGTTGCAAAATCGTTTCGGTGGCGCAGATGCAGGCAAAGTCATTGCATAAGACCATGTTGCACACTCGACCCGTGCCCAGCAAGGTCAATGGCAATGCGTAAGGTATTACCCGATGGCGCGGACTATTATTTCATGACATGCGTGGATTCCCGCCACTTTACCATTGCCATCCGAGCGGTCTATAATAGCGGCATGAAAAAAGAAAAAAATAGCGAGTACTTAATAGAGGATAAGGACCTCCTAAATGAACTGGACGGTCTTCATGAATCCTCGACCGGTCTTGCCGGGTCACGCATGATGCATAAATTGATCGCATTACAGATTAAAGCATCATTACGCAACAGGAAGACGGCAGATAACTTCGATAAATCTACCGCAAGGTATTCATTGATTTTAATAGGCTTTGCTCTCACTCAACTTTCGGTGGCTATCTATCAGTTTTTATTTGAGGCGGAATTTTCAAATCATCCTTATATAGGGTTTTTCTATTTCGGTGCTATTGTGATAATCATCATTTGTACTTTTCGGCAAGTTTCCAAAGTAATTTGAGGGACAGTTTGGGATTTAATATTACAAAACAAAATCCGACCATATGGTCGGATTTTGTTGTATTCCGTGCTCCGCGACCAGGACTCGAACCTGGAACCCTCTCGTTAACAGCGAGACGCTCTACCATTGAGCTATCGCGGAATACGCCTACTATCCTATCAAACATCGTCCATGGTTTCAATAGCCGCAGGGGAACGCGCTCCTGCGGCGGCTATCGGGGAAAAGCTACTTCAGCGTGAACGTCGTGTGTACGAGGTAGGTGAGGAGCTTCTCGACGGAGGTCGTGTCGTACGCGCCGGCGTCGGAGGCTTCGGTGGAATTGACCGGCGTGATCTGTGTGACGCCGACGCTCGATGAGCGGAGGTTGCCGACGCGGGCGCCGACGCCTTCCGTGATGACCTGCGCGCGCGACTTCGCGTCCGCAAGGGCGCTGCCGAGCATCTGGCTGCGGAGCGCATCAAGCGTGTCGGTTTTCAGATAATATTCGGGGTTGTTGGTCGAGAACACGATCCCTTTGCCCGCGAAATACTGCGGGGCGTCCTGCGCGAGCTTCGTCACGTCGTCGACGTTGCCGGATTCTATGTGGATGTCCTGCGTGAGGGCGTAGTTCGAGAGCGTTCCGCCGATGTAGCCGAACTTCCCGCTCTGGATGCCGTTCGGGGTCTGGTACAGCGGATCGATGCTCAGCGGATCGATGGTGATGTCCGAGGTCGCCACGCCGTTCGAGGTGAAGTAGGCGAGGACCGCGCTCAGGTCGTTCTGCATATCGAGGGACCCCTTCTGAAGGTCGGCGGCCGACGGCCCCGTCTGCGCCGAAAGTTCGCTCTGCCATTTGACGGCGTCAGACTTCACCTGCTTTGTTGCCACGCCGGTCACCGTGATCACGGCATTGTCGTATGTCTTCACATAATCGATGACATAGCCGACGATGAGCGCGACGATGATCATGCTTGCGCCGATCACGATGGAGGATGCGAGGAAGGACTGTTTTTCTTTTGTTTCGTTCATGGTTTTTTTGTTGGTTGATTGGATGATTTTTTAAATAAATGAAACGGCCTTTCTATCCGCTCGTCGGCGGGGGAGTTATCGTGATCCCGCCCGAGTCCGTCGTCGAGAGTTCGAAATATCTGTTCGAGCTGCCGCCCGTGGTGAAGCTGAACGGCATGGAGCCCGGGTCCACATTAAAGACGATCTCCTGATCGGGATAGGTCGCTCCCGGCGTGCCGATGCAGGTGTCGTTCTCGCCGAAGTTGAACGAGGGGTTGAGCGGCCCCGCAAGGTCGCCTTGTTCGTCGGTCACCAGCCGTATGTTCAGCGGTACGCATTCGGCGATGGCGCCCATACCGACGCTGACGGTGAGCGTGAGCTCCGAGCCGGAGAGCGTGGCACCCGTGATGGCGATCGTATCGTAGCCCTCCATCCATGCCATGGGCGGCGTGGCGTACGTGCTCGCATATTCCTGCAGTGCGGTCGATGAGGCCGTACCGGGTGTGGAGCTTGCGGTCGACGAGGCATTGCCGCCCGCGAGCGCGGTCGAGCTCGCGTTCGACGTGCCGGTCGCCGAACTTGTGGGCAAAGGAGAGCTCAAGATATAAGTGCCGCCGCCGTAGAAGACGACGACCCAGGCGGTCGCGCCGAGCACGACGACGAGTGCGCCGAGCACGAGCAATGCGCGGTCCAACGTGATCCCTTTTATGAAGTCCAGGAACATATCCGTATTATAGCAACTTCCGCGGCAAAAATCGCGCGCTTCATTTTATCTTCAGGTTTTCTTTATGGGTGCCGTGATAGGCTTGCCGGATGAACCGCCAGAAATTGCTTTTCTTCGTCGTACTTCCGGTGGCTGCGATCGCGATCGTGGCCGCAGCGATCGTGTGGCGTGCTCCGCTTGCCGGGGCGTTTCCTTCGGGTGCGCGGGCATTCCGGGAAGCGTTCGGCGTAAGTATCGCGGGGGATGCGGGAGAT
>JARLIC010000104.1 GCA_031291905.1 Minisyncoccota bacterium | reverse complement strand
GTCCTCATGGAGGACGGTCATTAGCGCATGAGTTAGTCGATTTTCGGGTTCCTTGTATTGATCGAACAGGTTTCTCATCTTTCGCGTTCCTTCATACCCATTCTCACAGGAAAGCATCCCTCAGGGGCTAAAGCCCTCTCTATTTGATTGCTTTTGCGGCACGGCTGAAGCCGTGCCCTTTCAAAACTTCAATCTGCCAGATGATTGTTACAGCTTTCCATGCAACCAACTGTCGAGCTTCTCTATCGGCAGGCGAACGCCGATGTAGAACTGGCCGAAGAGGGCGTAGACGGCGCTGACTTCGTCGAAGCGCATTTCGTAGATCAACTTCTTGAAGACGACCGGATCTTCGGCGAAGAGGTCGACGCCCCACTCCCAATCGTCCATGCCGATGGAGCCGGAGATGATCTGTTTGACGCGGTCGCCGTAGCGGCGACCGATGAGGCCGTGCTCGTGCATCATGCGCTGGCGTTCGGCGAAGGGGACGGTGTACCAGTTGACCTGTTCGCCGCGCTTGCGGTCCATGGGATAGAAACAGAGGTATTTTGCTTCGGGCACGGAGGGGTAGAGACGTGGGGCCATGGCGGATGCGCCGCGCTCAAGCGAGGAGGCAACTTCGGCGTCCCACTCCGGGGTGTGCTGGTCAAATTTGCTGGCGGCTTCGTAGGTCTTGCGGCTGGACTCGTAGAGGCCGAGTTCGACAACCGAGACGTAGGAGTGCACGGGCGTGAGGTAGTCGTAGAGTTCGGTCTGCGCAAGATCGAGTTCGACCTGGTTGAGCGCTTCGAGCGAGTCGCGGAAGTGGACGAGGATCAGGTCGCCCTTGTGGCCGAGTTCGGAGAAGAGAGCTGTCTGGATGGGTGCGTTGGAGTTGGCGCGCTCGAGACCTGTGAGAGTTTCGATGGCGCTGGCGACGATGAGTTTGCTTTCGTCGGCATCCAGGGACCGCCAGGCTTTCCAATCGAAGCGGAAGAACTGATGGAGGAGCGCGGAACCTTCAAGAGTGAGGGGAACGGGAGGGAATTCTGACAAGGGAAGCACCTCTAACTTTCGTTGTGTTCACCTTCATCGTAACAAAATGAGATTGCATACGTGTGCATTTATCTTTTCAGTTTCAATGGTGCGAAAGTAGCGTAAACAGTGCATCTCGGGCCTATATACTGAGAACGCTCATGAGCGAAAAAATACTAGCGTTGCTGTTTGAATTCATCACCAATGTGATCAGCGCCGGCGGATATGCCGGCATTGTTGCGTTGATGGGAATCGAGTCGGCGTGCATTCCATTGCCG
>JARLIC010000103.1 GCA_031291905.1 Minisyncoccota bacterium | reverse complement strand
CGGAACTGGTTCTCCATCAGCTCGCCGACGGCACGCACACGGCGGTTGCCGAGATGGTCGATGTCATCGACCATGCCGATGTTCTTGCGCAGCTTGAGCAGGTAGCGGATGGTTCCGTAGAAATCCTCCGGCGTCAGCGTACGGCGGTCAAGGTGCGTGGCATCCTGATTCTCATAGAGCTTGATGTTGAACTTCAGGCGGCCCACGCGCGAGAAGTCGTACTTGCGGGCGTCGAAGAACATGCCTTCAAACAGTGCGGTCGCGGTATCCAGCGTGGGCGGATCGCCCGGACGCAGCTTGCGGTAGATCTCGATCAGGGCCTCTTCCGGCTTGTGCACCGAGTCGCGCTTGAGGGTGTTGGTGATGATGTTACCCACGTCGTCGCGATCGGGGAAGAAGACCTCGAAGGTGGTGACGCCGCTCGACAAGACCTTGTGAAGGCGATCAGCGGTCAACTCCACGTTGGCTTCAACGATTACTTCGCCGGTGGAAGTATCCACGACGTCAGCGGCGGTGAGAGCACCATCGAGTTCGGCGGCCTCAACCTCAATCCTGTCGATCGCGGCGGCGCGAATGGCCTTCAGCGTATGCGGCGTAATCTTGCGGCCGGAGTGCGCAATCTCTTCGCCGCGATGCAGCACCGCGTGTGCCGGCTTGCCACCCACCAGGTGGGTGTTGACCTTCACGTCCTGAGACACTTCCCATTGCAGCTTGCCGTCGGCAATGTGAATGCGGTCGACGGTGTAGAAGGTCTTCAGGATTTCTTCGTCTGATCGCAGGCCGAGGGCGCGGAGGAAGATGGTTCCCAGGAACTTGCGTTTGCGGTCGATGCGCACATAAAGCGTGTTCTTCTGGTCGTACTCGAACTCAACCCACGAGCCGCGGTAGGGAATGATCTTGCCGAGGAAGTACGTGCGGTTGTTGGCGGTCTCAAAGAAGACGCCAGGCGAGCGGTGCAACTGGGAGACGATCACACGCTCGGTACCGTTCACGATGAAGGTTCCGTTCGGCGTCATCAGAGGAATGTCGCCGAAGAAGACTTCCTGCTCCTTGATGTCCTTGATCGACTTGTTGCCGGTCTCGGGATCCTTGTCATAGATGGTGAGGCGAACCGTCACCTT
>JARLIC010000102.1 GCA_031291905.1 Minisyncoccota bacterium | reverse complement strand
GTCTAAGCTGCGTCTAAGTTAAAGTGCGTAGAGTTGCACGTCAACGCATGCGCGAGCATGCACAACAAAGCGTTACATACTCCCTCCTTGTTCCCCGGGCGGTCCCATCTGCGCGTCCTCCGATTCCTGACTCGCTTCCTGTGCCGCCCTCTCCTCATCCGGAGTTGAGGATGACTCTGAGTCCGAATTCGCGGTGCTTCCCTCCTCCTCCTCCATGATCTCCTTGCCTGAGTCTGCCTGCGGTAGCGAGACTGAGTCCGCATTCGCAGTGTTCTCTTCCTTGGCCATCTCCGCGTCCTTCCATGGTTCGTAGGAGGCGTGTTCCACCAGGAAGTTGCAGAAGCTGTCGAAGTTGGAGAATTTCCCCGCGAGAAATCGCCGCATGGTCACCATCCGCGTGTATGGGAATCGTCGCGCGTCCATTCCCTTCATCGTGATATTCATCACCGTATTCTCCGGGAGTTCACTTCTCGACTCGCGCGTCTCCTCCCAGGTTTCCTGTACGCGGAGTGTGTACGCCACCATGGTCTCCTGCGGGCCTTGCTTCATCTGCATCATCTGCGTCACCGCATCCTCCGCGACAGTCGCCGGAATGAAGTGTTTCCGCGCCAGTCGCTTGAAATGTTCCCACTCCGCGGTGCGGCCTGCCACCTCGATCTTCCCGCGCGCGCCCGACCACCACTTGTACATTCGCTCATCCAACGCGGACTCGGCGATACTCAGCAGTTGCGCCGATGTCGCCGCGCGGCCATATGCTTGACGCCCTGCATTCTCCACCGCGTAGACGAACTGACGGAGTGCGTACGCCGCGCCCGAGCCTGACATGACTTCGCGCTGGAGTACGCGCGGTCGCTCGACCGTCAAGCGGCTCCACTGTTGCAGCGGTGGTGATGCCTCTTGCGGCTCCGCGGGTAACACTTGACTGAGTGGCCCTCTTCGCGGTGGCAGAATGTTGCCCGCGCCGCGCGGTTGTGGAAGAGGCTCCTCGTCGTCACTCTCCGCGGAAGAAGAGTCACTCGCGCCATCCTCATCTCCCGCCGCGGGTGGTGCTCTCACCGCGGATGCCGACGACGCTGCTTGGTTGAGTTGTGCCACGCGGAGTTGCGCCTCCAACTCCTGGATACATTGGCTTGTCCTCAGTGGCCGATGCGGAGGAG
>JARLIC010000101.1 GCA_031291905.1 Minisyncoccota bacterium | reverse complement strand
CTCCGCATGACAAGAAAAGGACCCTTATGGGTCCTTTTCTTGTCACTCCGGAAAGAGCGGATTCGAACGCCGGAGTTCTTTTTCTCAGCAGAGAAAAAGAACGAGGCGGTGGCCAGACCTCGCGTGAGCGACGGCGAGCGCGAGAGTCGCGGCCGAATCCCTCCCTCTCCGCTAAGTAATTTAATGATATAATCTTTGTATGGAAGAAAGACCGAAAGTAGGTTTGGGGATTATCATTGTTAATGGCGAGGGAAAGATTTTAGTGGGTAAACGAAAGGGAAGTCACGCACAGAAATATTCTATTCCGGGTGGCCATCTGGACTTAGGAGAAACATTCGAAGCGTGCGCTATCCGGGAAATAAAAGAAGAGACCGATTTGGACATTAAGGATCCTAAGGTTATTGCGGTTACCAATAATCTTGAAACATACCGCGAAGAAGGAAAGCATTATATTTCAATCGTTCTTGTGGCCGATACTTTTTCCGGCGATTTAAAACTTATGGAGCCGGATAAATGCGAAGGGTGGATATGGGTTGATCCTAAAAACCTACCACTGCCTCATTTTGATGCAAGCAAATTGGGTGTGGAGTGTTATTTAAGAAACAGCTTCTACGAGGGAATCCGATAGTTTTATTCGAACAGCGTTCCACACCGCCCGCAATAAAAAGCCCCGCATACAGCAAGCGCGGGGCTTTTCTGTTGCAGGGCCTTCCGTATGGTATAATAAAACTATGAAAAAATACCTTGCATTGGGGTGCATGTTGGCGGTTGCGGGGCTCTTTCCCGCCGTTTCCATGGCGGCATCGATGAATGCCGGGCAGAGCGTATCGGTCGTGGGGACGACCGCGGCGCAGGGTAACGCGTATGCGGCCGGGGCGACGGTCGTAACGTCGGGCACGATCAACGGCGATCTTCTTGCCGTCGGCAGCACCGTCGTTTCTTCCGCAAAAGTGAACGGCGACATCATGGCGGCGGGCGGCACGCTCACCATGGTCGGTGTGACCGCGCAGGACATGCGGGTTGCGGGCGGCAATGTCACGGTGGGCGGCGTTCTGACGGGTGAACTCGCCGCGGCGGCCGGCACGCTCACGGTGATCCCCGGGACGACGATCGCGAAGGATTCGTATCTCGCCGGCAGCAGCGTCGATTTCTCCGGCACCGATGCGGGGAACCTCGCGATAACCGGTGGCAATGTCTATTTTGACGGCACCGTGAACGGCAATCTGACGGTTGGTCACTCGACCAAAGTGGCCGTCGGGCCTCATGCGGTGATCAAAGGCAAATTCGAATACAGCGCACCCGCAGTGGCGACGATCGACAAGGGAGCGGTCATTGCGGGGACCCCGGTCTTCCACCAGATCCAGGTCGCTCAGAAGGACGATGGTTCGTTCAGAGCCGTCATGGTCGGCGTGTTCACATTCTGGTGGCTCATCAAACTTGCGATGATCCTTGTGGCGGCGTATCTCCTCTGGTATATCTTCCGTAAGGATTCGCTCGCCGTACTTGATCGTGCACGCACACACTACGGCATGTCGCTCCTCGGCGGATTCATATTCCTCGTCGTCGTTCCTGTCGGCGTGGTCATCTCCTTCATCACGGTCATCGGCGCGATCCCGGGGTTTGTCGCGCTCTTCGCCTATCTCGCATTCCTCACGCTCACCGCGCCTTTCACCGCGCTCTTCGCCGCGATGCTTTTGCGGAAAGGGAAGACGGACCTGCGCTGGTACCACATCCTTCTTGGAGCGGTGGTCATCGACCTCGTGTTCCTGGTTCCGTTCATCGGATGGATCGCCTACGCGCTGGTCTATATCGCGGCGCTCGGTGCGGTCATGAATATCCTTAAGGAAAAGTTCATCGGGAAATAGGCGTTCGGCAAAGACCCGGCTTCGGAGTGAAGGCGGGTCTTTTTTATTGTTCCAATATCCTCTCCATCAATTCCTCCGCGCCTATCTTCTTCACCGAGGAATAAAGGACGACGGGCAGGCCGTGCGCCAGATCGTATATTTTTTGCAGCTTTTCGTCGTATTCGGTCTTTTTGATCTTGTCTATCTTGTTCGCCACGATGACGATGTGCTTTTGGTATTCCCTCAGAAGCGAGATCATCTCCAGGTCGTTCTTCGACGGACCCGTGTTGGCATCCAGCACGAGCACGGTCTTCAGCTGTTCGTAAGGCGATTCGAAAAGATACCACCAGTTCATCTTCTGCAGATGGTCGCGGATCTTTTCGGGAACGTGCGCGAACCCGTATCCCGGCATGTCGAGCAGATAGAACCTGTTGTTGATGGAATAAAGATTTATCTCCTGCGTGAGCCCGGGCCTGTCGCTTGTGCGCGCCAGGGCCTTCTCGCCGGTGAACGAATTGATGAGGCTTGATTTGCCGACGTTCGAGCGGCCGATGAGCGCCACTTGGGGGATCCCGTCGTCCAGGATGTCGTCGCTTCCGCTCACGCCCCGCATGAATTTGCCGGATATTGTTTGCATGGTTGAACGGGGCCCGTGGCCCGGTTATGGCTCGTAGTATAGGGCCTATCGCGTAATATTGCCACCTGCGGGTGGAAATGACGTAGTGTGCTATACTGGATATAACCATAGGGAAGGGGATTTGGTCGCCCCTTTTCCACAAAGAGAAGTCCGGGATGATGGCCCGGCAATGACGCGCGTTCGACGATAAAAAATAAACAGACAATTCGCCGCCTTAACAAAATAAAAACATGAAACAGCTTAATAGGAGTTCAGTGATGGCCGCAAGCGTCGTTTTTTTGGCGCTCGGCATTCTGGCACCGGTCGCCGCGCATGCGGCAACGGCGCCGGACCTCGGGACTGCCGCCAGCTATGCGGTGTTCGGCAAAGCGGGGGTGACGAATAATTCCAACGTCGGGACGACGCACATCTGGGGTGATGTCGGTGCCGATGCAATGAGCAGTATCACCAACCTCGGTGTGTCGCAGGTAGGGGGAGCGATGATCGCTCCGGCTTCGGGTATCCAGACCGCCGCCACTGCGGCATACGGCGCCCTCGATGCGGGCACTCAAGGGACCCCCGTGGCTCTCGATCTTGCGGGAACCAATACGGTCACGCCCGGCGTCTATACGGTGGGCGCATCCACATTGAACGGCACGCTCACGCTCAATGGCCCCGGAGTCTATATATTCCGGAGCTCGTCCAGTAATACCACCGGCCACTCGGGGACAATGGTCCTGGAGAATGGCGCGACCTCGTGCAATGTGTTCTGGGAAGTGTCCGCTTCTATGACCATCGGCACCGGCGCGCATATGGTAGGTACGATCATTGCGAACTCCGGCCTCATCTCGCTCGGGACGGGCGCGGTCCTTGAAGGGAGGGCGTTCTCGCTCATCTCGCAGGTGACGTTGGACAGCAACCAGATCATCCAGCCGAGCTGCACGGCACCGGCGACCCTTCATGTGGTCAAACTTGTGGTCGGCGGTACGGCAACCGCATCCGCATTCACGATACACGTGAAGGATGCTTCGAGCACCGAGGTCGGTGGAGGTCCTTTCCCCGGAGTTGCGGGGCTCGGGACCGCGTATTCGCTCCCGGCGGGAACTTATTCCGTGAGCGAGGCTCCGAATTCCTCGTACGTGCAGACCTTCAGCGGTTCCGGCTGTGACGTGAACGGCAATGCCGTGCTTTCGGCGGGCCAGGATGCGATCTGCACCGTGGTGAACACCGCGGTCGCGATACCGACCGTACCGTCGGTCGGCGTGGGTGCCGGGGCCAGCACCGGCGGGGGCAGGATCATTCCTTTGATCGGCATCGTGAAAGTGCCGACGCCGCTTGCGCTTCCGACGGGGACCGGTCAGGTCGTCTACAACTATACGGTCTGGAATGTCGGCGGACAGCAGGCGCTGGACAACGTTTCGGTGACCGATGACAAGTGCACGCCGGTGTCTTACGTCTCGGGCGACGTGAACGGCAACAGCAAGCTCGATCCGCACGAGAATTGGAAATATAGCTGTATCACCACGCTTTCGACCACGACCACGAATACCGCGGTTGCTACCGGTTACAGCGACGACACATATCATCAGGCATCGATCGCCACCGCGCTCGCCACCGTGGTCGTCGGCTCGAACAGCACGCCTCCGCTCATCAACGTCGTGAAGGTCCCGAGCCGTTTGACGCCGTTCCCGGCGGGCGGCGGCAATGTCACGTACACCTATACCGTGACGAACCCGGGTGTGGTCGCGCTGCATAACGTGGGCGTCACCGACAACAAGTGCGCGCCGGTCTCTTACGTCTCGGGCGATACGAATCACGACGGCCTGCTCGCGCCCGGCGAGTCGTGGATCTATACCTGTAACACGAACATCACGGCATCGACGATGAACACCGCTACGGCCGAAGGTACCGCAAACGGATTCACCGCGATCGGATATGCATTTGCCACGGTCCTCGTCGCGGCGCCCGGGCTGCCGAACACGGGATTCCCTCCGCAGACCTCTCCGTGGGTCCTTGCTGCCGTTGTGGCAGGCGCTCTCGCAACATGCCAGTTCACTCTCCTTGTTGTCGAAAAAATTGAAAAGCGCCGAGGCGCGGAATAGCCGAGCCTATGAAGATCGCTACGCGATCGAACTTCCCGTTGCGATGGACGGTGATCGTCCTTGTGGTGGGGGTCGGCGTCCTTTTGGCGGCGATCCTTATAAAAGATCTCTGTTCTAATCGGACACAATCGACTGTTGCCGCTCCCGCGGCGCAGGATCTGCCGCGTATGACCGCGGCGGCGCTTCCGGTCCGTCTTGAGATCCCGAAGATTGGTGTCGACGCCGGTATTGAGGATGTCGGCGTCACGCCGCAGGGCACAATGGACGTGCCGAAAGGACCCGCCGATGCGGCATGGTTCGACCTTGGTCCGCGCCCCGGGGAGAGTGGCAGCGCCGTAATCGCCGGACACGAGGGATGGAAGGACAATATCCCGGCGGTCTTCGACGATCTTTATAAATTGCAGACCGGGGATAAGGTGTACGTGGTGGACGAAAAAGGTGCGACCACCACGTACGCGGTGGTCGCCGTAAAGGTGTATGGCCAGAACGCGGACGCGGCGGACGTGTTCGGTTCGAACGACGGAAAGGCCCATCTCAACCTCATCACCTGCGAGGGTTCTTGGAATGCCGCTCAAAAAAGCTACTCCGGCCGGCTCGTGGTGTTTACCGATAGGGAGCAGTAATAGCCCTTCGCCCCCTATGCGAATCCGGGGAAGAAATCGATCTTGATATGCGTGCGCGGGACGCCCATTTCCGCAAGGGTCCTTTGGAACGAGGTTGTCATGGCGTGCGTGCCGGAAATATAGAACATGCGTTCACGGTAGTCGGGGATCTCGCGGCGGATGAGTTCCGGAGTGATCCTTGTTCCCGCCGAGCCATCCTCGGGTTGGGTGACGGCATACACCGTTTTCATTCCTATCTTTTTTGCCGCATCGTCGAAGACGTCGCGGTACGCGATCTCCGCCGCAGTGCGATTGGAATAGAGAAGGACGACGTCGCGCCGGTTTTTTCCGCCATTTACCGCCGCGGTATCGGTGAGATATTTGACCATGCTGCGGAACGGTGTGATGCCGATCCCGCCCGCGATGAATGCGAGCTTCTGCCGGTGGTTGCGCGGCATGGTGAAATCGCCGGCGAGCTGGCCGGCGACGATCGTGTCGCCGGGGACCATGTCGAGCATGGCGCTCTTGAAGCTGCTCGAAGGACGATAGAACTTCGCCCCAAGTATCACCTCCTTTTCGGTGGGCGATGACGCGATGGTGAAATAGCGCCGGTTGCCGCGGCTGTCGGCCTTCGGGTGGGCGAGCGTCCATTCGAGATATTGTCCCGGCAGGAACGAGAGCGGCTTGCCCGCTTCGGGCGCGAAGGAAAGATCATAGATGCCCGCGCCCGCCTCCTCTTTCTTCACGAGCATGAGGACCTGTTTTCCTTTGGGGCTCACCGCGTACGAGAACAGGTTGCCGATCACGAGCGCGAGTTCCGGCGTGGAATAGAGCGGACCGAAGTGGACCGCGGGCGAGAAGATGAGTCCGACGAGCGCGGCATATTCGATGCGCCACATGCGCGTGGGCGGCGTGGTCAGCGGCTCCGTGATCATGACCGCGGCGAAGAAGAAGAGCGGCGTGTGGAGCACGGCTTTTTGTATGGTGGTGAACGGATCGACCGTCGGGTGGGTGAGGATGTCGCTTACGAACGCCGCCGCGAGGAATATGAGCGCGAGATCGAACCTTTGGATCTTCCGGACAATGAGGAATCCGCCCGCGATCACGAATGCCATGAGCGGAAGATTGCCGCCGATCCACCAGCTTGCCGACTGACCCATCACGAGCGCGGTGATGACGACTGCGATCGCGGCGGGGTTGAAGAGATGCTTCTTGCCGAGCGAGAGGATATATTTCGACGCCATTGCGAGCACGCCGGCCGCAATGAGGAACATGACGAACGACGCGCTGGTATACGATCCCGGGTCGATGATGAGCGCAAGGATGAGCGCGGTGATATATGCCGATTCGACGTTCGGATGCGCCTTGAATGCCACTGCCAGAAGGCCGTTCGCGGTCCATGCGACGAGCACGAGGAAGAGCGCGGTGAAGGCGATGTCGGCGGGATGATAGGGGAGGATGCCGAACGCGCCGAAGACCGCGGCCAATCCGAGGAGCGCGATCAGGTAGTACAGCACCAGGCGGTACATCGTGATGCGGTTTAAGAAGTTATCGATGAAGTTCATATTTTTGAAATCCGGTCGTCATGGTTGCCATCTTGTCATTGTCTATCATATATCCTTCGAATCCGGGAAGCGATTCGATGAAGCGTATGCCGTCTTTGCCCATGGCGAACGCCGCGGTGGCAAAGCGATCGGCCTCGTAAACATTCGGACCGATCACCGTGAGGCTTGCGATGAGGTTCGCCGGGCCGCCCGTGTGCGGATCGTAAATGTGCTCGCCGCGGATGTAGGTGCCGGAGGTCGCCACGCCCTCGTGGCTGCCCAGGTGGACGACCTTCACATTTTCCGATTCGTTCCACGGATTCTTGATCCCCACCACCCACGGTTTCCCGTCGCTATTCGTGCCGTACGGCTGGATGTCGCCGCCCGCGTCGACATAAAAATTACGATAGCCTTCCTTCTCGAGCAGGTGCGCCGCGTTCCAAATAGCCCATCCCTTCACGAGCCCCGAAGGGTCGTAGCTTCCGTCCGGTTTTCGGATATCGAAATAACCGCCGGTCGCTTTTTTTGTCTCCTCGGCGAGCGTGAAGACGAGCCGCATCTCCTCGCTCCGGTCATCCGGGGCGAGGGTTCCTTTATTGATCGCAGTGATCTCGCTTGTGTCCTTGTAAGTGCTGAACTTTTCGTCGATATGCGTAAAATAATCGAACACGCGTCCGATCGCGGCTTCCTGCGCCGCGTCGTCGTCGTTTGCGGCTGCATCGCGTCCGGCGATCTCAACCGTGATCGGCATTCCCATAAGTATGCGCGTCTGTCTCATAATAAAGGATGAAGTTGATTCGTTACGCCTGCCCAAGGGCGGATGCGAGCGATTGCTGGAATGCCTGGCTCAGCTGCGTCGCGCCGGAGACGACATCCACGTTCGCGCTCTGCGCCGTGATTGCTTCCTGCTTCAGCACCGGAAGGGCCGAATTGCTTATCTGGCGCGAATGATTGCTATCCGACGGATATACCGGGAACTGCATGTCGGCGAGCTTGCCATTCCGGATCACCGCGACCACCTGGAGATTGCCATAAAATGCGTCGGCAACGGTGCCGGTATAGGTGCCGTCTTTATAAGCGCCGTTCGCGGCAACCGTGGATGCCGGCGGAGTACCGGAGGGCGGGTTGCTTGCGGACGTCGTCGTGGCGGAGGTCGTGGTATTGCCGGCAACCTGCGTGGTGGACGACGGTGACGGGGTGGTGGACGATAAAGGAAGCACGGGTGTGGTACCGGTGCCGTTATTGTTCCCGAATATGGCATATGCGGCGAAGGCGCCGACGATCACGGCACCAATGATATATTTTTTGATGGATTGGTTCATTTTTGATACTTTGATTCTGGTCG
>JARLIC010000011.1 GCA_031291905.1 Minisyncoccota bacterium | reverse complement strand
GCCCGGATAGGCCGATAGGATACGCCAACGGTTTATCCTCGAGGGGAGCCCCTTCCGTTCCGGATGAAGCATCGCCCCCCCTCTGAAATTCCTGGCGCAAAAGTCATCTGCCCTCTCGGCGCCTGCAAAATGAATGTATGATGGAAGAAGCATATACGCGGCACAGACAGGCCGGTATGCGTAGTATAATAGGCGCGTAACGAAATATGATAATAGTATGCATTATTCGTTCACAGGGCCGAGGTTGAACGAGTTCTTCTTCCGCTTGAGAGGCTTGGAGGTGGGCAGCGGGGCCTTGTAGATCGACATGATGCGGTAGTCCATCTCGGTCAGCAGCTCCTTCTTCTGCTTCTTCGCCGGTTTCCGTCTGGCCATCTCGTCCTCCTCGTTTATCGTCTGATGGGACAGCGTGTGCAGCAGCTGCTTTATGTACTCTCCCCGGTTCTCCGCCCTGTACCCTGCGTCCGAGTCTTCTTCATCCACTATTCCGATCTCATGTGCGAATGTACCGCTCAGCCGCTCTTTGCCCAGCTTCTTGAACTTCAGCGATCGACCCTTCCGGCTCTCCTCCGACGTCCTCCGAGTCTCGACCTTCTTCATTTTCCCACCAGCCAGACTCTTGTGGGTCTTAGCCTCGTCGAGGGAATTGTTCAGTTTTGCGGTGCTGTTGAAGATGTAGAGGGAATTCACGGGCGCGGCAGTTCTCCTCGTGTCAGGCTACGGGTAATCGAAGCGAGCAGGTACGGCAAGCGGCTTGGACTCGGTGAGGGCGCTGACGCGGATCCTCTTGGTGCTCTCTATCTTCCGCTTGTGCCACTCGTCCAAAGCCCTCTGTTGTTTCTCCATGTGCTCCTTGTTGCGACGCTCCATCTCCTCGACCTCCTTCCGCTCGATCTCGGCCTTCTTCTTCATCTCCTGGCAGCGCTTCGCCCTCCGCTCCTCCTCCTTCTTCTTTAGCATCTCGAAGAGACTCTTTTTCTTGGCCTCTTCCTCCTTCATGCGGTTTTCCTTCTCCTCCTGTTCGCGCTTGATCTGCTCAGCCTTCTCCTTCTTGCGCTGCTCTATGCGTCGGATGTACTCCTGGAAGGCCTGCTCCTTTTTCTCGCGTTTCGTGCGCTCCTCCTCCTCCCGCCGCTTGTTCTCCTCCTCCTTCTGCGAGTGTCTCTGCTGCACGAACTCCTGCTGCTTCTTGCTAATTTCGTCCTTGCGCCGCTGCAGCTCTTCCTCGAGTCCGGCGAGCGTATCCTTGGCGATTGCCGCTTTGAGTGCCCTATGTTATCGTAGCAACGGGTGTGAATTACTCTGGGAAACAGACGTCCTGCGGGCCGCATGCATCAATGGCCTTGGCGGTCCCCGCGCCCGGGAAGTGGTCCTCCCCGTCCCTGTTCTCCTCCTCGGGAGAGGCGGTGGACGCTGCGGGCTGAGCTTCGGCTGCAGGTGCGGGAGGGAGCAGCTTGTGCACCACAGCGGCCGAAGAGGACGATTCCAGACTCTGTACGTGCAGCCGGACCGACTTGATCATGTCCTCGAAGTCTCGCAGCTCCATGTCTTTGATCCTGCTGGCCTCACAGAACTCTGCGACCTCCTTGACCTTGGCATGCGGGAGCAGATAATAGAGTGCGTATAGTCCGCCCCACAGCAGGAATCTCAGACGGTCCCGCGACTGTCTGACAGTTTCCCCGGGGATATAGAACCTCGGCCGGTCAAAGCTTGCGAGATTGTACAGACTTTGCACCACGTCGCGCGCACATCCTTTCTCTTCATTGAGGTTTGAGGCAGACTCTGAGCCCGCAACAGTAGCCTTGCCCTCCTCCTTGCAGGTGCTCAGTGCCACCTGGATAAGGCCGTGGACGATGTCTGACTGCATGAGGGCCCGACGGTTGCAGGGGTCGCCTGACACACGCAGAATCATGTCGATCTACGAAGATGTGCACGAGGATTGGTGATACCAGCAGCTTGCGGATATTCGTGGGCATCTCCTTCTTGAAGTCCAGCGCCATTTTGCTGAGAACCGCGAAGACCGGCGAGGTGTAAAGATTGTTCCTGATCCTGCTGCCCACTATCATTCCGAGAGAGTCAACCGCGTCCTCAATATCAGGCTCAGGCAGCAGATCAAAGTTGCCGAAGCAGCCCTCCAGCCTTCTCGCATAGACCGCAAACTGTGCCTCATTGTCGCTCTCAATCAGCACCTTCGCCTCGTCAACCAGCCTCCGCTTCTGCACCGGGGGCGGCGGCGGCACCTTCGATTTCCCCTCCTTTCGCTGCTCTTGCTTGGCGGACCGCTCGGCGCTCCTGTTCCCCGCCCGCGGCTTATCCGCGCTCGTTTGATCTACTCCATGTGAGAACTGGGAAGGTACCTCGTTTCTTGGGCCGCGGCTTCTTCGGACTCCGTTCTGCAGGCGACCTGGCCTTCTTCTTCACAGACACGATCGGCTTCTACGGGTGAGACGTGATGGATGTGAAAATACAGGGACGGTCTCATTGTCGGGCGGCTCGAGGTCGTGTAGGGGGTAGACCGACTCGGCATAGCTGCGGCGCTGGTTCACCTTCTTCTTCTCGTCGTAAAGCAGCTCGAATTGGTTCTCCACCTCGTGCTTCGGCAGCGGGTTCGCGGACTTCACGTATGGGTCCAGCACGATCTCGCACAGATCATTCAGCATCTTTGGCAGGAGACCGTCGATGAACTTGTTCGGCAGTCCCAGGTACGGATTCGTGTTAACCTCAATGAGCCAGACGCGGAAGTCCTCGTCGATTAGGAAATCGTAGCCGAGGAGCTCGAAGCAGTTGCGTCGCTTGGAGGGGTTGAGTTCGTCCTTGACGGAGAGGAAGGAGTCGATCATGAGGTCCTTGATTCGGGGGATGATGTGCTTGTCGACGTCGACGTCATATTTGGGGTACGCCTTTTTTATGTACTGATCCAGAACACACAGCGGCAGCGTGTTGCCCTCCTCAAATGTCCCGTACTTATCCCCGAACTGTTGCAGACAGTTGTTGGTGAGATGCACGTAGTTCAGCTTTGAGTCCAGCGAGTAAAAGTCCGACGATGTCCTCACGTAGCCGTACCGGTAATAGAACAGTTCGCCCTTCCAGGTCATCACCGCCCACATGCGAATATCGAACTTTCGCCCATTGTATAGCAGCGGTCGCTCGATATACTTCTGGACCACCCAGTAAGAGTTCTGCTGCTTCGACTCAATGAACTTCTTCATCCCCGCCAGGTCGTTCTTGAAGATCTCGATGCCGCGACCCTGGTTCATGGCGGCAGGCTTGATCAGCCACAGGTTGTCCACACAGTGTTTCGCCGGCACCTTCTCCCGCTTGTACACGTGCTTCTCCAGGTCGCGGAAGTGCTGCACGAATCCTTGGTACTCCGCATCCTGGCAATTCGGCTGTATCACGAACGTCGAGGGCGTGGTCTCGTGGACAGTGTAGTTGGATGCCATGGCCTCCGGCGTGCTCTTGTAGAAGCGACGGAGAGACTTGATGAGGCCGGTCTTGGTGCAGATTCCCTTGATGTTCTCCAGGTGGTTGATCACGATCTGCGGCTTGGATTCCCTTGCCGAGTTCGTCCTGTCGATCTTCAGATAGAACTACAGAAGACAGTGGCAGAGCGGGACTAACTCTGGGAGAAAAATTGGTTGGCCGCCAGATGAAGTCAATGTCGTCGATAGGATCTTCATCCTTGAACGGTACCTACACGAAATTATGCAGGGGTCGGACCTTGGAGAAGCCGCGCGGCTGGACCAATTTTCCCACAAGGTCGCTGTGGTTTCCGCCGTACACGATGTACTTGTACGGAAAGCTTGCCCCGGTGGCCTTCTCGACATCGGCGTAGTCCTGAAACATAGGCTTGAGGTGCCAGATGGAGTTAGGAGGGTCGCTAGATATAGTGGGAAGTTTGAACTTACAGGGCGACAAAGTTGGGAACGAGGATGACGGCCGTGTCCTCCGCTTTTCCTGGGCCAGATCTACAAACTTAGCAGGACGGAGCTACTCTTTGCGCTTCGCTTCCTTTTCGGTTTCGTCCTTGGCCTGCTTGTTCTCTTGCATCGCGACGGGCTCAACGATTTTTCAATTATTATTTATATTTTCAATGCTGTTATTTATTATCTTCGCAGATCGAATAGTTAAATATTATAACTGCTATTCTAAATTGCGTCTCATTGCGGCCAACTGCGATGACGCTGTGGACTATCGGCGGG
>JARLIC010000100.1 GCA_031291905.1 Minisyncoccota bacterium | reverse complement strand
GGCAGCCTGAAGCAACACCGATGCGAGAAAACGGAGTACAATGAGAAAGGTAGGCTTCAAGAATGCATGTATATATATTGTCCAATGCGCTCGCTCCTTAGTTTATATGTTTTTTGCGCATGCAGATCACTATTATGGGCCCTATAGCATCCACATGCACTTTTAGTAATCCTTATTATAAGAAAATGAAGAAAGAGTTAAAGGAGCAAGGCAGTCCTAGCGCCGAGGAAGTGAACACTTGCTCGATCGTCGAGCAGGTGGACAAGATAGAGCTGATCGACACATTCGAAACTGTGGAAACCAAGGAGCTGGTTACGCTGCCCTATCTGAATGGCCTCTATCAGAACCTCATCCTCCGCTCAGACGCCCCTGACAAGGGCATCCCTCGGGTCGTCCTCATTGATGTAAACTCGTCCCGCGATTCTCTTAGTTTCTCAACCTGCCGGGCATAATCGGCGAGCGATTCTTCACAATATTTGACACGAACAAGGACGGGTACTCGGGGAAGGACGAGTTCATCGCCGCGGCATGCAAGCTCCTGAGCCAGAAGTTTGAGGATAACGTTCGTCTCGTCTTCGAGATCTACGACTTCGACAACGACAAGTCCGTGTCCCGCGAGGACATCCGCGTTCTGCTCTCATACGTCCCTCTCTGTCAGATCCTGGCCGACAAGAAGGACGAGGGTCGTAAGGAGGGCGCCTTCACCAAGAACGGCGGCGGCTTGTACTTCTCTTCGAAGTTTTAACTGCGCTGTTTAGCGAAGTGTATCTGGACCGCATCCAGAGTCAGGAGGAGCTTGCCAAGTTCATCTCTCACTGCATGAAGGACAAGGAGAAGATCAATATAGAGGAGTTCACACAGATAACCGAGAACGTTTCCTGCGAGATGTTCCTTTGCGTACTTCACCACATGGTCTCAACCTTCGCTAGATATTCATGCTCATGAGGAAACAGATCCCGCTGTACAATCAGCTCATGCTGTACGCACGGAGAATCAAGAAGTCGGAGAGCAAGGCGCACAGTCCGCCGGTCACCAAGTTCCTCCCCTTCCCCAAGATGCTCTCCAAGTTCGCCCCAGTCTCTCCCATGATCAAGAGAAGTCCGGAGGCGCTGCGGAAGAGCGGGCTGCGCACCAGCTCGGTCCTGACCAAGTTCGGTGCCAGTCCCGAGGAAACCAAGGACCATCATAAGGAGCACGCGGATGACTCAAAGGAGGAGAAGAAGGACGTGGTTGCGGAGGAGCACAAGATTGAGGCAAGCAAGACCCTGAAGTCGCAGTATGTCCCGTGGATCGATGCGTCGAAGGCCCGGGACGTCCTTCTTTCTCCCAACATGAACACCGAGGTCATCAGACTGCCCAACGCTATCAAGGTTAACCTGTCTGTGCAACAGAAGACGAAGGAGGAGAAGTCGGAGCTGCTGAAGTCGCCCTCGCTGTACCTGCGAGACACTTCCAAGGAGTCGGCAGGCGGACTGATATACTGTGAGTGCGGGAACCCGTGCGACGGGGACAACACGCAGTGCACGACGTGTCTCAAGGCAAAGGAGACCAGCGAGTACTCCGGATATCTCTATCTGAAGACCAAGTCCACCAAACTAAAGAGATATTGGTACATATTGCTGAACAAGGAGCTATACTGTACGTCCCATAAGGATGAATTGCGTGTAGGCTACAAGAATAAGGAGGACACGCAGGCCAAGCAGATGCACTCCCTCGTAGGCACCTTCATTAAGGACGAGCTCGAGGACATCTTCGACAAGAAGACTGTACCCGTTCAGCCTCTACTTCATGCACAACAAGAAAACCTTCTACGCACTGAAGAAGGATGAGAAAACGGCGTGGATGAAGGCGCTGAAGGAGGCCATCGGCTACTCCAACCTCTATGACTTCTATGAGCTCAAGGTAGAGCGAGAGAAGAGAACGACGGGGTAGGAAGTTCTGGGGGTCGGGAAGTTCGGCGTGGTGCGTCTTGGGGTGCATAGGAAGACGCTGAAGAAGGTGGCAGTCAAGATCATGAAGAAGGCCAACATGTCGACCCAGGACGTCGAGCTCGTCAAACGCGAAATCGAGATACTCAAGCTTTGCCAGCACCCCAACATCATTCGTCTTCTCGATATATTTGAGAACGCGGACTACATTTACATCGTGATGGAACTCTTGCGGGGCGGCGACCTGTTCACCTACCTGGAGAAGCGGGGGTTCAAGATCTCTGAGGCGCGAGCATGCAGCATCGTGCACTCGCTGGCCACGGCCATCTACTACCTGCACAGCTACGGCATCGCGCATAGGGACCTCAAGCCCGAAAACGTGCTCATGGTCGACGAGTCCGAGGACAGCGACATCAAAATCGTGGACTTTGGCTTATCGAAGATGGTCGGACCGAACGAGAAATGCAGCGAGCCCTTCGGCACCCTCTCCTACGTGGCCCCCGAGGTCCTCCTCCAGCAGCCCTACGACAAGAGCGTCGACATCTGGAGTCTGGGTGTAGTGTCCTATCTGCTGCTGAGCGGGACACTGCCGTTCGACGACGACGAGGAGAAGGAGATCGTGCGGTATTCTCGCCTCGTAGATAATGTTGGGTGATAGTCAGACGATATACGAGCCGCCGGACTTCAGTCACAAGGGCTGGGCCAAGGTTTCCAAGGAGGCTATCGACTTCGTTAGCAGTACCTCCCGACTCGCTATCCCCCTCCTAGAACTGATGATTAAGGAGAAATCGAAGCGTCTGCCGCTGGTGCAGGTGCTGGAGCACCCATGGATCACTAAGTACTGCCAGGGAATCAGGGAGATGCGACTGAAGGCGAAGGCGGGCGCGCAGTTCGGCGTGTACTCCTACATGCAGCCCCACTCGCCCAAAATCCTCGACGAGGTCATGCGTCGCAGCAAGGACGAGTTCGGCGGCTATTAAGCCTTATAACCCAGTCCGAACCGTTGTGTGTGTGTGATAAGATGACTCTTCCGGCCTGGCTTGCATTGCGGGGACTCGTTATCGGTGTGCGCATTGTTGAACCTACTCCCACCGTGGGGTTTTGGGGTTTTGGGGTTTTGGGGTTTTGG
>JARLIC010000099.1 GCA_031291905.1 Minisyncoccota bacterium | reverse complement strand
TTGAGAAAGAAATGCGCGCAGGTTTTGCGCGGATTGATTCTGAAATTGGGAAGATCGGCGTTATGTTTGAGAGGTTAGAAACAAAATTCAATTTGCTCCTGGAGGGCTTTGGAGCGTTAGATAGGAGACTAGAGGCATTTGAGGCACGCACCGAGGAGCGATTTACCGAAATCGATTACGAATTTGAGGTGGTTTTTAAGCGGTTGGACGATATAGATGGACGCTTGAACAATGTGGATGGGCGATTAGACGGTGTGGATGGACGCCTGAGTGACATCGATAAACGGCTGGCGAAGGGAATTCAGCCGCGAGAGGCCTTTGGGATATAGAAAATCAAAGGCAATTTGACAACCTTACTGGTTCTAGCGTAAGATATCCAAGTAAACCCTTTCTCTAAACCGGTCGATTGGTTTAGGTTTATACAGCTCTTGAAGCTGTTTTTGTTCGAGAAGGGGGAACAAAAAATGGCCGACGGGATTGGCCGTCGCAAAAGAAAGCAAACAAATTTTAATTCTATAAAAAACCATGGCAGAAAAAGAAAAGTTTGATCGTTCCAAGACGCACATGAACGTCGGCACGATCGGGCACGTCGATCACGGAAAAACGACCCTGACCGCGGCGATCACCCACGTGTTGTTCATGATGGGTTTGGCGAAAAAAGAGGAGAAAGTCGACCAGATCGACAACGCTCCCGAAGAGAAGGCCCGTGGTATCACGATCGCCCTTCACCACTCCGAATATTCCTCGGAGAAGCGCCACTACGCGCACATCGACGCGCCGGGACACGCCGACTACATCAAGAACATGATCACCGGTGCCGCCCAGATGGACGGTGCGATCCTCGTGGTAGCCGCGACCGACGGACCGATGCCGCAGACCCGCGAGCACATCCTGCTCGCTCACCAGGTCGGTGTGCCGAGGATCATCGTGTTCCTCAACAAGTGCGATATGGTGGACGATCCGGAGCTCATCGATCTCGTTGAGTCCGAGGTCCGCGAGTTGCTCACCAAGTACCAGTTCGACGGCGAGAACGCGCCGGTCATCCGCGGTTCCGCGTTGAAGGCATTGCAGTCGACCGATAAGGACAGCCCGGAGGCGAAGCCGATCGTCGACCTCATTAAAGCGATGGACGATTACTTCCCGGACCCGGTCCGCGAGCTCGACAAGCCGTTCCTTATGCCTATCGAGGATATCTTCTCGATCGAAGGCCGCGGTACGGTCGTCACGGGACGCGTGGAGCGCGGTACCATCAAAGTGAACGACGAGGTTGAAATCGTCGGTTTGCGCCCTACGGCGAAGACCGTCATCACGGGCCTCGAAATGTTCAACAAGCTTCTCGACTCGGCGCAGGCAGGCGACAACGTCGGTGCCTTGCTCCGCGGCCTCAAGAAGGAGGATGTGGAGCGCGGTCAGGTGCT
>JARLIC010000098.1 GCA_031291905.1 Minisyncoccota bacterium | reverse complement strand
CGCTCGCAGGGGCTCTGGGCACCGCCTCGCCTATTTTCTCTGCTGAGAAAATAGGTTCCGGCGTTCGAATCCCTTCCTCAAGCAACTAAACAAAAAGAGGCGTAATCGCCTCTTTTTGTTTAGTGCCCGGGGTGGGATTCGAACCCACAAACCCTTTCGGGTCAAGGATTTTAAGTCCTCTGCGTATAACCGTTCCGCCACCCGGGCAACCTGCTTTTTCTCCTGTGGACAACACCCCCGTCGATTCAGTGCTATAATAAAACAAAAGGCCAGTTCAAACAATACCAATCAATTCATGTTACTCGATCAGGTCGTCGATCTTCTGGGGGTACTGCTCGGCATAGTGTTCCTCGCAATGTACGAGAAAGCGTCGCGCTCGCTTGTCGGGTCCTTCTTCAAGTGGTATCACCGTTGGATGATGATCGCCGCGGGCCTTTTCTCGTTTGCCTTCCTTGTGGATTATTTTTCCATAGTCAACGGCAGTGACATCGTAGCCCTCGACGTCATCCATAATCTCGTGCTCCTCTCGTCGGCGGTCATCTTCGTCATCATAAACCTCCAGCTTCCCCAGGAAGCCAGCAAGTATCTCGATCTGAAGAACAAGGAAGAGAAAAAGGACGGGGCGGCATAAGAGGCGGGAGCGCCGCATCTTCTTGTTGGTGGAGGCCACGACGGGATTTGCACCCGTGCATCGCGGTTTTGCAGACCGCTGCGTTACTACTTCGCCACGTGGCCAGCTGCCTCCCTATCTTACTCTATTTCCTTTCCGTGTTCCAAGAAGACCTTCTCCACCTGCGCCGCGTTCTCCGGACCATGGTCCGCCTCGAACGCGATGCGCGGCATCGGCTTGATGTTGATCTTCCTCAGCAGCATGTGCTGAAGGCGTCCCGCGTTGCGCGCAAGTTCCTTCAAGGCCGCAACGGTCTTTTCGGCGGGAATGACACTCACGCGCACTTTCGCGAACTCGAGCTTCTTGTCCACGTCGACGCCCATGATCGTGACGAACGCGCCGTCGAACTCGAGCTCGCGGGTAATGATCTGCCCGAGCTGGTCATGGATCAGGCTTTGCACCCGCTCCGAACGATAGAATCTCATGATGGCGCGCCGGTTATTTCCTTACCACCAGCCGGTCGCCGACCTGTATCGCGACCTGCGAATCGATGAGCACGCCGATCTCCTTCCCCTTCTCCGCGCTCACAATCTCCGTCTTCTTCTCGCGCAAGCCGAGCACCTTGCCGTGGCCGAGCGGCGTCGTGCCCAAGGGTCCGCGCACGATGTCGCACGCCACGCCGTCGCGGAACGTGCCGTTGTCCACGCGCCCGCCCACAAGCTGTTTGCGTAATTTCTCCTGATTGAACAACGCGAGCACCTCGAGCTCCGCCGCGATCGCCGGACCGCGCGCGCCCGTGAAGTATTCCTCCACCGCGGTCGCAAGGTCGTACACGATCTCCGAAGTGATGATCGGGATCTCCTGCGCATCCGCAAGTACTTTGGCTCCCTTCTCGACGCGGTTCTTGAAGCCGATGATCGTCGCCTTGGTCGCCTGCGCATGGCGCACATCGCCGTCGGTGATGTCGCCCACGCCCTCCTCTATTATATTGATTTCCTTGCCGCCCTTCTGATCGACGCCGCGCAGCACCACCGAAAGCGCCTCGAGCGACCCCGCATCCCCCGCCTTCAATATGAGGTTCAGCGTGTTCGGCTTCGACTGCGCGAAACGGTTCGCGGCCGTGTGCAAGGCCTGCGGCGCACCCGCCGCCATCTTTACTTCCATAAGAACGCTCTCGTCCCCCGCCGTGAACACCTCGCCCACCGCCGGAATGCTTTCGAAACCGATGATGACCGCCGGCGCGGAGGGCACGAGCTCCTGCACCGTTTTGCCGAGGAAGTTCTCGAGTATTTTCACTTTCCCCGAGACGCTCGGCGTAACGTTCGCGGATGCGTTCCGCGTAACGATTGTGTTGCCGCGGCGCAGGGTGCCGTTTGTCACAATGACCGCGGCCTCTATGCCGCGCTTCGGGTCCCGCTTCGCTTCCAAAATGAACCCGCTCGCGGGCGCCGATGCGTCGTACTGGAGATTCTCCAGATCGGCGGCGAGCAGTACGAGATCAAGAAGGTCGTCCACCCCTTCGCCCGTCTTTGCGGAGATGCCGCAATAGCTGACCTGTCCGCCGTAGCCTTCGAGGAGCACGCCTGCGGCCATCAGGTCGTTGCGCGCCTTATCCACGTTGCCGCCCGTCTTGTCGATCTTGTTGATCGCGACGATGAACGGCGTCTTGCTGTCCTGAATTATCTGGAGCGCTTCCTTCGTCTGCGGTTTCATACCTTCGTCCGCGGCGATCACGAGTATGGCGAGATCGGCGATCTGCGCGCCGCGCGAACGCATGGCAGTGAACGCCTCGTGGCCGGGTGTGTCGATGAACGTGACCTTCCGCTTCTCCGCCGATCCGGACACGGCGTGTTCGATCTCGTACGCGGCGGTTGCCTGCGTGATGCCGCCCGCCTCGCGCGCGGCAATGTTCGCATTGCGGATGTGATCGAGGAGCGTGGTCTTGCCATGGTCGACGTGCCCCATCACGACGACGATCGGAGGGCGCTGGACCGGACCTGCTTTTATCGAGATTTTTTTGAGGGTGTCTTTTGCCATGGTGAATATGAAAAATGATGTAAATTGGAGACTTCAAACTCCCACACATTATAGCAAAAAATGGCGATTAATACAAGGCCGCACACGACCGCCTTACTTGAGAAAACCGCGCCAATCGTTTACACTCAACCAGTGAGAAATGGAAGCGTGGCCGAGTGGCTGAAGGCAGCATCCTGCTAAGATGTTAGGGGAGAAATCCCCTCGAAGGTTCGAATCCTTCCGCTTCCGCACAGAGGACCTATAATGGAGGCATGGCAACAAAGATCGCTCATTGGGCTCCGCGGGTGCTCTCCGTCCTGTTCGTGATATTACTGTCGCTTTTTGCGCTCGACGTGCTCGGGGAATACCAGGGGTTCGCCGTCGCTCCGGCGCTCTTCATGCATCTTTTGATACCGATCGTCGTGGCCCTCGCCGCGGCGGCGGCCTGGAAGTGGAACCTGTTCGGCGCGGCCGCGTTCTTCGCGTTCGCTCTCTACTATATCTGGATGGTGGGACCCGGACGCGACTGGAGTTGGTACGCGACCATCGCGGGACCCGCCGCCGTCATCGGGGCATTGTTCCTCCTTGATTGGTTCCTCGCGCGGAACCGTACGCGGGCGTGAT
>JARLIC010000097.1 GCA_031291905.1 Minisyncoccota bacterium | reverse complement strand
CCAAAACCCCAAAACCCCAAAACCCCAAAACCCCAGAGACGAAAGGACACACTGTTGGCACCATCATTATCACAGCCACAAAATTTAGCATGGCTAATTATCGTCTATATTAGAGGGACAGGACCGATAGCGCATTATAACAGAGCACATGGTGGAGGAACAGGAACAAGAAATGCTGGACGAAGAGGTCGAGGAGGAGGAGCAGACTAAGGGAAAGGGCAAGGGCAGGAAGCGCGCCGCCCCCGAGGGCGACCAGCCCGAAGACGAAGACTCATCCTTTTCCGAGGCCTCGAACCCCAGCGAGCTGGACTTCGACGAGAAGGACTACATGCAGCTGAACTTCGCGAAGAAAGCAAAGAAGGAAGGCGATGAGGAGGAGGCGAAGGAGGAGACCGAGGCGACTGAGGGCACAAATACGCTGACATCCGCCCGGCTCAAGGCCATGACCGAGGGACTGGCCCAGGGCATCACCAGCAAAAGACTCAAGCAATTCCTCATGGCCTTCTCGTCGGCCGTCCACCTGGAAGAGGGCGACAAGGAGAAGAAGATCCTCATCCCCAGCACTGCGACCTTCCAGGAGCTGATGGTGTTCGCGTTCCAGGAACTGCCAATACTGCTGAAGACATTCGTCAGCAAGCCGGCCGCTGAGGGAAAGAAGGTTGTGCTCGATGCCGAGAAGCTGGGCAAGAACGAGAATCTTCTCAAGAACTATGTATCGAACTACATCGCGTTCCTGGGGAAGCTGAACGACACCGCCATGGTAGAGTTCATCCTGACGAACTCGATCCCACTCGCCTTCTTTGTGCTGCGGCTCAAGCCTTACCACCTCAAGCTCGTCAAACTCTGTGTGAAGCTCTGGAGCGAGTCCGAGAACGCCAACGTGCAGCTTTTCGCCTTCATTCTTCTACGGGAGATCGCCAAGCAGAACCAGGACACCGAGCGCAATTCTGAGTTCTTCACGCTCATCCTCAAGCGGTGCTACAAAGGATACGCTGAGAATTCGCGCATCATGGCGTGGAAGAACTACGACGCCGTCCAGTTCATGCGCAACTGTTTCGTCGAGCTCATGGGCATGGACACCGACATGGCGTACCAGCAGGCCTTCTCGCAGATCAGGAAACTGTGTCTCGACCTCCGGACCCTCATCAAGCAGACCTTGGTACCTTCCTTGTGAAATAACCAGCGCCGATATAGACGAAGGAGAACATAAGGAAGGTGTACAACTGGAGAGTGCTGAACTGTCTGAAGCTGTGGGCACAGAGCATATGGACGTACAGCGAGACGGACCTGAAGCTGTTGGTGTCGCCGTTCACGGAGCTGAGCTTCGGAATATTGAAGCTGCAGTCTATGAACACGAGATACCTGCCGTTCCATCTCAAGGTCATCGAGATTCTCAACGAGCTCTCCGCCCACACCGGCACCTACATCCCGTCCTGCACCTTCTGCATCGAGATACTGGGAATGCCGGAACTTCAGAAGCCGGCGAAGGGGAACGATGATAAGCTGTTCGAGTACGAGCTGGCGGTGAAGATGCCGAAGTCGCAGCAGCGGAGCATCGAAGGACTTCATCTCGTCATGATACATGCCATCAATCTTATCGTCGGGTTCTGCGCCGCCCACGCCGGCAGCGTCTATCTTCCCGAGCTGGCCGTTCCTATCATTCGCAGTCTCGGCAAGGTTAAGAAGATGATATTCGTAAGCGAGATCGTGACATGAATGGTGGATAGAGCACACAGATGAAGAAGCGGATCGGAGTGGTGGCAGGAATGATCGAGAAGGCGGCGACGCAGGCTGAGCTCATGCGGGCGGAGAGCAGGGTTGGTCCCTCAGAGGCGGCTGCTGCGGTCGGAAAGCTCAAGATGCCTGCCGATAAGGGCGAGCTCGAGCTGGAGTGGGAGAAGGTGACTGCGGAACAGAGTGAGTACAAGAAGAGCAAGGTGCTGGCGGAGAAGAAGGGCGGATATACGCGCAAGGAGAAGTCCAAGGCGGGCGAGGATAAGGACGAAGCGCCAGAGAATGAGGAGGAAGACTCAGACTAATTCTATATGTGATGCCATAATTCGCCTTCGCAGTCCTATTCTAGCCCAATATTATGAAAAACAAGCATCACGTCTTAACTGGTGTCCGTTGTTTACAAAAAAAAATAAAATATTTTTTCCAAAAATGCGCGTTCGCAGACATATACTAGCCAAAAATTATAAAAAAAAACCAACACTAATTATCTCATTGCCGTTTTTTACCTAATAGGGTTTTTGGGGTTTTGGGTTTTTGG
>JARLIC010000096.1 GCA_031291905.1 Minisyncoccota bacterium | reverse complement strand
CCCCAAAACCCCAAAACCCCAAAACCCCAAAACCCCAAAACCCCAAGGGCGGCAGTGAGACGACAATGTTAGGGGAGATTTTGAATTGTCTGAGGGGCAGTGTAAGATCTCGACTACTATATCAGCGGCATCATAGACTCGGCATAAACTATATTAAAAAGAAAAGAAGAGAGAGAAATGAAGTTTGGGGAACTGATAGAGAAGTGCATGCAGATGGTCGAGAACTTCGACCCCAAGAAGGCGGTTAGTTCCTACGTCGACGACTTCCTCAAGTCCGTTGCCAATCCTTACGAGAACGTGTTCATCAAGCAGGTTTTCTACGGCGTTATACGCTATAAGTCCTTCCTCAAGGTTTGCACCCTATAGTTTAAACTGCTCTCCGCATAGACGTTCACCGAGGCGCTATTTGCGGTGAAGAGCTCAAGCACAAACAGAGGCGACGCCACCCTTTACTGGGTCTTCGCCTACCTCTCGCTGTTTCGGTTAGACGAGCTCAGCCACGACGACTACAAGAACCTGGTCCGTTCGCAGGACCCGGTCAAAATGAATGTCTTCCTGCAGTTCCTGTACAGCGCGGAAATGCTGAAGCAGCACGTGCGGCCGGAGTGGACCAAGGAGTACGACACGAGCTACATCGACGAGAAGATCATTGGCGGGATCATGAAGAACTTGTCAACTGTCAGCGACATCCTCGCCTCGGTCGAGAAGAAGGCCACTGGCAAAGTGGTGCAGACCACCAACCTCTCAGGCACCGCCAGCGAAATGAGCGAGACGCAGGAGAAGCTGGGAGAGCAGGACGAGAAGTCGAAGAAGGTGACCGTGCCCAAGCCCTTCAACATCACCCAGCCGAAGCCCAAGAAGGAGAAGGAGGTAGAGCCGCCAATCGAGCCGTTTCACCCGCAGCCGGTGCCAGACACGATATACACCACGACCCTCGAGGTCGTCAAGAACGAGACCCAGACCCGTCGCGAGGATGCCCGCAAAAAGACCAAGGAAAAGTACGACAAGATCTCCAAGCCGTTCAAATTTAAAACGGACGAACGGCCCATGTACAAGGAAAAGATAAAGAAGGATGTGGAAGGGGAGAGGCAGAAGCTGCTGCAGTTCGACAAGAAGTACCATGAGCCGCCGCTGGACTACAAAGAGGTTGAGGCCGAGGTCAAGCTCAACGCCGCAGCCATCCTCCGCGAAGAGTTCCTTCTCCAGAAGAAGAATGCCGAGGAGGAGAAGCGTCTCAAGAGCTATGAAGTGGACCTGCACAACTCGGGCGAGTTTGACCGGTGGCAGCGCGAGATGAAGGAGAAGGACAAGATCGAGCGCATGCAAGATATGCAGAAGAGGAAGCTGGAGATGCAGATGGCGCGGGAGGGAGCGGTGGAGTCGTGCCAGCAGAAGCTGAAGGAGAACCAGGTCCTGGTAGAGAAAGTGAAGATGCAGTCGGATGTGGCGATGAAGGAGCGGGAGGAGAAGAAGGTGGAAGAGCTCCAGCGCAAGCAAAATCTCCGCAGCGACGTCCTCGAAACCAAGGACAACGCCGCCAAAGAAAAGCAAAAGGTTCTTGACAAGAACAAGCAGATCAGAGAGGAGGTGGCGAAGGAGATCGCGGAGGCGATGCAACGAAAGAGGGAAGAGCAGGCCATCGAGCAGCGGAGAAGGGACGAGATCATACTCAAAATCCGGGAACTCGAGACCAAGCCTATTGAGCGAAGGACGGGCTTCGACCCCACTGAAACGGCTGGCCACGGCTTGATCGAGGAGATGTCTTTAGCCGAGCTGAGGGAAAGGCTGGAGATGCTGAAGAAACACAAGGCGGATGAGGAGGAGCGAAATAGACAGGAGAACATGAAGAAGAAGGAGGAGTACAGCAAGATGATCGTAGAGAAGTCAGAGCATATCACGGCCGCCCGCGAGAAGAAGGCCAAGGAAAACGAGCGGCTTCGCGACGAGCGCAAGAGGAAAGAGGAGGAGGAGAAGCAAAGACAGCAGGAGATCAGAGAGAAGGGACTGTACCAGGTGCACGAGAAGATATCGGAAAAGAAGCGGGCGAAGCGCAAGGAGGAGGAACGACTGGCCAAGGAGCTCAAGGAGATAAAGTTGCAGCGACAGTACTTGAACGAGAACAAAGCAAAGATCGAGGAGAAGGCCTGGAAGCGACTGGAGATCGGCGCCGAGCGGAAGACACGTCTCGTCCAGAACCAGAAGCTGGTTGACCAATATGGAGTGGAGACGGTGAAGCTGAAGGACACCAAACTGAAGGCGCAGGCCGCGAAGAAGGCCGTCATGGACCGCGTCGAGAAGAACGCCCAGTACGAGACCGAGTATGAGGAGAAGATCAAGGAAAACGAGGAGCTCCACAAGCAAGACCTTCTTGCCAAGGCTACCAAGTACGCGAAACAAAAGGAGTTCGAGACAGGACTGAAGACGAAGCTGGTGCAGCGGAACCCATATTCGATGAAAGTGACAATGCAGACACGGAAGACTGCGATGAAGTCCACAACGCAGCAGAAGGCTGGGGCTACTACGGGCGAAGATGCGGGCGAGTTGTCGCCAGATGACAGGATCGATGATATCGATAAGAAGCTTATCGAGGAGCACAAGGAGGAGGCGACCGCAAACGGGGCTATTGCGATTTTGCCGGAGGTCAAAGTTGCAGAGGAAGATGAGGAGGCCGAAGCGTAGACTGGTTCATTTATTCTCTAACTAAATCTAATCCCTCCCAATAACTATCTTCGCTTCACTTCGCAACGATAGCGCTGAGTTCACATGGGCACT
>JARLIC010000095.1 GCA_031291905.1 Minisyncoccota bacterium | reverse complement strand
CTCATCCGCACTCACACAATATCTGTAAACGCCCTAGATAACCGTGAATTCGCACACACAATTATATAACAAAGATAAATTACAGCAGCATGGAGAAAAAAGCAGCCGAACAGCCGAAGGTGGGACAGTCGCTGCACCTGGTGCGCGACATCATCGAGAACATATACAAGCAGACTCCAGAACTCGAGGAAGAGGTCAAGCGCGAGGAGCTGAGCGTATTCAAGAACCCGCTGCCCAAACTTGACACTTTCGCCGAAAAGGCTCGTCCTGATAAAGAAGACATGCGCGATCTATCCGAGCGAGTTCGCGGACTGAAGAAGTCTGATGAGGTCCAGAAGATGACAAGAAGGCAGATTGAGGAGGAGTTCGAGCGTGCCAGAAACCTTTATCGCGAGCTGGACAAGGCGGTGACAGAACTCACTTCGAAGAAGAATGAGATGGAAGACCGTTACATTCGTCGCGAGCAGGAGATCAGAGGCCGGGTCAAAGAACGTGAGGAGGAAATTGGGAAGAAGGGCGGACTGGACCAGCTGCCGAATAAGCCAATGGTCAACGGCATCCGCGGGGTCCACACCGAGATCCTCACATCGCTCGACGACCTACAGAAGATGACAGAGAAGGTGCTGGAACAGGAGCGGAGCATCATAAAGACGTTCTTCCAGGGCGAGCTAATGAAGCTGCAGGATGAGTTCGACAAGCAGAAAGAGAGTCAGGCGACCTCGAGCGAGGGACAGAAGGAGGACGAACGAGAGCTGCGCACCAACCTGGAGCTTGTGACCAGCATCGCACAGCACATCGACACCGTCAACCGCAAACTTGCCAAAAGGCGGGAGGAACTGAAGATCGAGGTCACGGCGCAGGAGAACGACAACGGGCTGCTTCAGAGCCAGCTGGCCGGCGAAAAGTCCCGCACCAAGAAGTTGGAGCAGGAACTGGAGAAGCTGAAGAAGATCGCTGCCGAGGCCAAGGTCGAGTACGAGCACTCTGGCATCGCAGAAGGCAAGGAGGAGCCTCGCGAGGGCACGAGCCAGTCGCAGAAGCAGCGCGACAACAATCGGAGTGGGGCTGCCGCGGAGACCTCGGGCATGGGAGAGCCCAAACTGCAGTTGCCGGCGGGGGACGACCAAAACAAAGCCGAGAAGTATGAGGCTCTGATCTCCCAGCTGAAGCGAAGGGTGTCCTTGGAAAAGGCCAACTCGCGGCAGGTGAAGACCATGTACACAAAGGAGATCGAGACCCGACTCGAGCTGGAGCAACTCTTAAGGAAGTGCGTGGACGACGTGAAGGCGGAGATAAACGCGAAGCGGGCGGAGAACCGGGTGCTGATGCACAGTTCGCGTACGATGTGATGGGAGTAACCGGGGGTAGACCTGAAGAAGCGCGGGGGAGTGGACGAGGCGGGACTCACGCAGGAGGACAGGGAGAAGATCATCGAGGTGCTGTTGAGCCAGGAGCGAGTGCTGACTCTTTTGTACGACAAGACGTTCCCACCTCGGGCGCTGCTGAAGCAGGAGGGGATGGCGAACCTGTCGACGTACGACCTGGAAGAACTGCTTGAAAAGGGCGACGAGAAGCCGGCCGAGGCGAAGAAGGAGTCGGCTCCTCCTAAATAAACTCCACTATATTTGTTTCGTCTCGCTCTTATCGGAACGTTATCGCGACGAAGCGAGCCTTAGCCCTTGGGGTTTTGGGGTTTTGGGGTTTTGGGGTTTTGGGGTTTTGGGG
>JARLIC010000094.1 GCA_031291905.1 Minisyncoccota bacterium | reverse complement strand
CTCAACATCTCGCGGATCGAGATGGGCACGTTCACGGTCTCCGTGAAGAATGTCGACATAAGGGAACTCCTCGACGAGACCGTGAAAGAACTGACGAGCCGTTTCGCGCGGAACATCGAACTGGAAAAGGATTACGGCCCCGACCTGGGGTCGGTCGTCATGGACCCGAACATCCTGCAGATCGTCATCGAGAATCTGCTTTCCAACGCCTTCAAATACAGTCCGCCCGCGGACACGAGGATATGGATAACGGCGAAACGCGACGGCAACGGACTTCTCCTGAGCGTGAGGGATAACGGCATCGGGATACTTCCGAAGGACCGCGATGCGGTGTTCACAAGGTTGTTCAGGGCCGACAACGCGGTGGCCATGGACCCCGACGGCACGGGGCTCGGCCTCTATATGGTCAAGAAGATCGTCGTGGACGGGCTGGGCGGCGAGGTCGGCTTCGACTCCCCCACGGAAAAGGGCGGCACCGGGACCGTGTTCCGCGTGAGATTTCCCGGCTCCGGCATACATGGGAAAGCGGGCACCACTACACTGATCCGCTGATCACTGTACCGGCGCCGCAAGGATATACGAAGGCAGATCGGTGAGGTCGACGGCCGCAGTGCCGTCCGCCTTGATGAGGAACGAGAATCCGAACGGGTCCTGCGGCACGGAAGGGATGATCCCCTTTGCCACCAGTGCCGCGGTCGACGTCGGATAGGCGCCGAACCTTCGATTGTAATCCGCCGAGGCGGCATCGAGATAGTCGAGATCGGTGAGGCGCGAGAGATATGCTTGCGCGCGGTCCTTCCCGAACTGATCGTTGGTGGAACTGGCGATCGTGGCCCAAAGCTCCTCCGTCGTCTTCCGCTCGTTCGTGCCGATGCCGAAGTTGAGCGAGAACCGCTCCGCGAACTGCGGCACGCCCGGCGTACGCGCGGCAATGTCGAAGTATTCCAAAGCCGTCTTCTTGTCGTGAAGCCCGAGATAATAGTTCATCGCCATGTAATACGGAATGCGCCAGTCGGGATCGCCGTCCCGCAGGCCCTGCTGGCCTATGGCCATCGATCGCTGCAACCCGTCCGGAAGCGTGGAGGTCGGCACCGCCGGCAGAGTGAGCACCGAGTACGCATACGGATAGCCCATCTTCGGGTCGATCGCGTTCACAAAGGCGAGATCGTCGAAATATTCCGTTTTGCCGCCGAAGAGATCGAGGACCTCCGGCATCGTCGCTGCCCACAGGAACGATCCCGCCGCGGGATGGAACCCGAGGTCGGCGAGCCTTACCATGAGCGGAGACACGCCACCCCGTGCGGAAGGGACCGACGGCCCGTTCCGCGCGGCGATGTCGTATGCGTACTGCAGGAACATGACCAGCAGTAGCAGGAGCGCGATCAACGCCCATTTCCGGATCCGGGATGTGGATGCGTTCTCCTTCATTATCAGATCTCTTTACGGTCGAAGATCCGGATCGCTGCCACAAGGAGAAGCACGATGTATACCGCGGCGTACGCGAACGCCAGCGCGAACGACGCGAACGGCATGGCGACCGAATGGATCGCCAGGTTGCGGGCATCGAACTTCTCGAGGTTCGGGAACACGTAATAGAGGAACTCGACGAGCGCGTACTTCACGCCGGTGATGCCGATGGTCCTTGCGTCGGTGAGCATCACGCTCACCACATGGCCGAGGAAGAATACGCCGGACGTATAGACGATCGACAGGAGCGAACTCGAGAATGTCGAGACGAATATCGCGAACGCGAGGAAGAGCGCCATCTCGAGGAACTGCATGGCGATCGCGAGTAGGCCGAGCCCGTCGAAGCCGCCGTGCTCGTAGGCGACAAGGCCGAGATATGCCACCGCAAGGATCGCGCTCGTGAGCAGGAGCACAAGACAAAGCCCGAAGAACTTCCCGAGCAGGAACTGTGCGCGCGATACCGGCTTCGAGAGGATGAAATACGCGACCTTCCGGTCGATGTCCTTGAAGAACGACGTGGTGCCGAGGAACAGCGCGACAAGCGCGTTGAAGAAATAGATGCCGGTGAGGCCGAAGCTCTTGACCATCGGCAACTCCTTCAGCACGAGGTCCGAAAGGAACAGCGCGACGAAGATATAGAGCAGGCCGAACACGATGATGCCGTACAATATCTTGTCGCGGACCTCGAGCTTCAGCGTGTTCTTTGCGATGACCCAGATGTTTTTCATGTTCTTTGTTTTTCGTGGGCCTCCACCACCTCCATGAACCGTTCCTCGAGCGGCTTACCCGCGCAGAACGCCTTCACCGACCCCGAATAGAGCATCTTGCCTTCGTGGATGATGCCCACCTCGTCGCAGATCTCCTCCACGTCGGCGAGGATATGCGTGTTCAAAAAGACCTTCCTCCCCTCCTTCTTGAGATCGGTCATCACTTCCTTCATTTCGCGGCGGCCGATCGGATCGAGGCCGTCGAGCGGCTCGTCGAGAAAAAGATATTCCGGATCGTTCACGAGCGCCTGCGCAAAGCCGAGCCGCTGGCGCATACCCTTCGAATAGGTGCCGATCTCGTAACTGCGCGCACCGAAGATGCCGACCTTCTTCAGTAATTCCTCGTAGTGCGCGGCATCGCTCCCGCCGTGTTCGAAAAGCTCGTCGCAGAACCGCAGGAATTCCATGCCCGTCATATGCTCGTAGAAATACGGGGTTTCCGGCATGTACCCGAGCTTCTTTTTGAAGATCGGATGCGAGGAAAGCGCGCCGTCGATCGTGATCGTGCCGCTCGTGGGCGCAAGCAGTCCCACGATCATCTTCATGATCGTCGTTTTCCCGGCGCCGTTCTGGCCGAGGAAGCCGAAGATGGGAACATCGACGGAAAGCGTGAAATCGTCGACCGCCACGCGCTTTTTATAGGCTTTGGTAAGATGTGAGAACTCGACCATAGGCTTCGCCGCTTAATTATATTCCGCCGGGACGCTTTCGAACTTCTTCTTGGTGATGACCACGTGGTCGAGCAGGCTGATGCCCACGATCTTGCCGGCTTCGACGATCTGCTGGGTGATCGCGACGTCGGCGTCGCTCGGCGTCGCGATGCCGGACGGATGGTTGTGCGCAAGAATGACCGCCGATGCGGAGAACTCCAATGCGGGACGGAACACCTCGCGCGGATGGATGATGTTCGACGTCACGCTCCCGATCGAGATCACCTCGTCATGAAGCAGTTGATAGTGGCTGTCGAGATACAGGCCCCGCAAGTGCTCCTTGGGAAGATCGCGCATGTCCTTCAGATATTCATAGACCTGGCTCGCGGTCCGCAACGTGACCGGCTTCGTACCGTCCTGCGCTTTGAAGAAGCGCCGTCCGATCTCGAAGCACGCCACCACCTGGCACGCCTTTCCGAGCGGAATACCGAGCAGTTCGCTCACTTTGGCGGGATCCTTCTGGTTCACGATCACGCTGTCGCCGTATTCCTTGATCAGACGCCGCGACATGCTGAGCACCTCCTCCTTTTTGGTACCCACGTTCAGGATCACCGCAAAAAGCTCGGCGACGGACAGCACGTTCGCTCCGTATTTCATGAGCTTCTCGCGCGGCTTTTCCTCCTTTGGAAGGTCGCGGAGCCTCAGCAGATATTGCTTGTCCTCGTTATCGAGCACAAGATCGGTCGACGAAGGTTGGAGGTATATTTTGGGACGGGGCATGAGGGTGTTTTCCATACCGTTCATTATAAAGCCTATCCGCGAATAGTACCAAATGCCGATAAAGAAAAGCT
>JARLIC010000093.1 GCA_031291905.1 Minisyncoccota bacterium | reverse complement strand
GGGGCTTTGGCGCTTACCTCGGGGTAAACCACGAAGGCCTGGACGGTGCGATTGTCGTGCTTCAAGGCTACGTATTCGCGATGGCGGGGTGAGGCTTCGAGACGGGTCTTGGCCCAGTCCTGCGCGGGGAGGGGAGTGGTGACAAGGATAGAGAGCGCGAGCGTTGCGACGAGGGGAAGAAAGGGACGCGTCGACAGTTTCATGGGGGGAGTTTAGTACGAGGGAGGAGCGGTGGCAAGAAGGTCGTTATTCTTTTCGATCATCTTTGGGCGGGAGAGAAGAAAAGCCACCGCAGATCCCTCAACTTCGTGCGCTTCGCTGCGGTCGCTCAGAGGACAGATATTTCTTTAGAGGGTAGATGGTGATGGGAGCATTTGAGGGGTAGTGTTGTTCGATCCCACCCTAACGCGATGAAACCGCGTTAGGATGGGGCACCCTGAGTTCATTGGTGGATAGGCTGAACTGGTTTGCTCAGGCCATGGCCTCGCGGGTCATGGGTTCGAAGTTAAGGTGGCCCGACTTGCGGTCCACGTTGATGCGGACGTGGGCGCCATGCAGGACTTCGCCGTCGAGGATCTTCAGCGCCAGGGGGTCCTGGATCATGCGCTGCAACGCACGCTTGAGCGGGCGCGCACCGTAGGCCGGATCGGAGCCCGAGGCGAGAATGAGCTGACGAGCGGACTCGGTGAGTTCGAGCGAAATGGCCCGGTCTTCAAGCAGCTTGCTCAACTCGGTCAAACGCAGATCGAGAATCTTGCTCAACTGCGCGTTGCCAAGCGGGTGGAAGATCACGATATCGTCCACGCGGTTCAGGAACTCGGGACGGAAGTGCTCACGCAGGACGCGCATCACGGACTCTCGGGCCATTTCGAAATCATGATCGGTCTTGAGAGCATCGCCCTGGAGCATGGCGGCGCCGAGGTTCGACGTCATGATAAGCACCGTGTTCTTGAAGTCCACCGTGCGGCCTTTCGAGTCGGTCAGGCGGCCATCGTCCATCACTTGCAGGAGAATGTTGAAGACGTCGGGGTGCGCCTTTTCGATTTCGTCGAAGAGGATGACGGCGTACGGGCGGCGATGCACGGCTTCGGTAAGCTGGCCGCCTTCGTCGTAGCCCACGTAACCCGGAGGCGCGCCGATGAGCCGCGCGACGGCGTGCTTCTCCATGTACTCGCTCATGTCGATGCGGATCATGGCCTGCTCGTCGTCGAAAAGAAACTCGGCGAGAGCGCGCGCGGTTTCAGTTTTGCCCACGCCTGTGGGCCCGAGAAAGATGAACGAACCGATGGGACGCTTGGGATCGCTGAGACCGGCGCGGGAACGGCGAATGGCGTTGGCCACGATACCGAGCGCATCGTCCTGGCCCACGACACGATCGCGCAGACGGTCTTCCATGTGGACGAGCTTCTTTACCTCGCCTTCCAACATGCGCGACACGGGGATGCCGGTCCACTTGCTGACGATCTTGGCGATGTCTTCTTCGTCGACCTCCTCCTTCAACATGCGGGCTACGCCTGCGTTGCCGCTCTGAGCGGCACCGAGCTGCTTGAGCTCTTTTTCAAGCTTGGGCACTTCGTCGTATTGGATTTTGGAGACGCGATCGAACTGGCCCTTGCGGGTCTGCTCCTCGGCCTCGAAGCGCAGAGCTTCAATCTTCTTTTTCAATTCGCTGATGCGGCTGATGGCCTCGCGCTCT
>JARLIC010000092.1 GCA_031291905.1 Minisyncoccota bacterium | reverse complement strand
TCCTCGTATGCCTGCTCCTGCTGATTGAACTGGGTCTGCGCCGCCTGCTGCTGCAGATCGGCCTGCTTGTTGGCCTGCATACAAGCCGTATCGTTCGATGCGCACGGCACGACCGTCGCCATGGCCGGATAGCTCACATAGTTCGGCGACACCGGTTCCGGATAGAACGCCTTTATGCCGAGATTGATGAGTGCGCCGAGAATGATCGCGGTCGCCAGCCCCATCACGATGTTTATTGCTTTCATGTTTAAAATTGATTTTTATTTTTCTTCCTTCTTCCCTTCTTTCTTCTACTCTTCTTCGCTTCTTTTACCCCTCCGCCTTTATCTTTCCTTCGAGCGTCCGCAGTTCGCCGAGCGCCTTTTCCGCCTCGCCCGGCGCGAAGGGCTTCGAGTGCCAAAGATAATCGTTCTCCATGAAGTCGACGCCTTTGCCGGGGATCGTGTGCGCGATGATCACGGTCGGCTGCTCATGGATCGCGCGCGCCTCCGCGGCCGCAGCGATTATCTCCTCAAAGTTGTGCCCGTCGATCTCGAGCACGTGCCAGTTGAACGCGCGATACTTGTCCGCGAACGGTTCGAGCGGCATGACCTTCTCGGTAAAGCCGTCGATCTGGATGTTGTTGCGGTCCACGACGACGGTAAGGTTGCTCAGCCGGTTCTTCCCCGCGAACATGACCGCTTCCCACGTGTTGCCCTCCTCGTGCTCGCCGTCGGAGGTGAGGCAGTAGACCTGATATTTCTTCCGGTCGAGCCGCGCCGCGAGCGCGATGCCGCTCGCCTGCGAGATGCCGGAACCCAACGGACCGCTCGTCGTCTCGACACCGGGAAGCACGCCGCGGTGCGGGTGTCCCTGTAACCGGGTGCCCAGCTGCCGCAAGGTCTTCAGCTCTTCGACGGGGAAATATCCCGCGTGCGCGAGCGCCGCATACTGGACCGGGCAAATATGGCCGTTCGAAAGCACCAGCCGGTCGCGGTCGGGCCAGTCCGGCTTTTTGGGGTTGTGATTCAGAATATGAAAATAGAAGGCGGTGAAGATCTCCGCCATATCGAGCGGCCCCGCAACGTGGCCCGAACCCGCATGCGAGACCATCTTGATGACGTCCTCGCGCAGGCGCGTCGCCATAAGCGCCATCGATTCCAGTTTTTTATCAGTGAGCGGTTGCATTTGTTATTCAATAATCAAGTTCCAAGCTTATATCTTCCGCAGTTCTTCGTATGCCTTCTTCGGATCGGCACTCCCGAAGATATAGCTTGCGGAGAGGACCGTGTCGGCGCCGGCGGCCTTCACGAGCCGCGCCGTCGCGGGATCCATACCGCCGTCAACCTCAATTGTAGCATTCGGCGACATCTGCCTCAACGCCATTATCTTCGCGAGCACCGACGGAAGGAATTTCTGTCCGGCCGCGCCGGGCGGCACCGCGAGCACCTGGAACGCGGTGATCCGTTCGCCGAACCTCCGGATGAACGGCTCGAACATTTCCGGATCGGTGTCGGGCAACGACGAGAGCACGATGGCGCCATGATGATGGTCCGCAAGGTCGAGGAGCCGCCGCACCCCCGCGGGCGCGACCGTCTCGATATGCACCACGAGCCGTCGGGCGCCGGCGGTGAACCAATCGTCCGCATGCTCCTCCGGCTGTTCCACCATAAGATGCACCTCGAGCGGGAACGGCGCATTCAGACCCGCCCACGCGTGCGGATCGCTCCATGTTTTGTGCACGGCGAACGCGCCATCCGTCACGTCGAGGTGCAGAAGATCGCCGGGACGCAGGAACGTCCTTGCCATTTCCAGCCGCTTCCGCACGCACCCGATGTCCGGACAATTGATGACGGGAATGACGTTCATGCTGTTCGTGATCGTCATATGCCGCCTTCCATCTCCGCCACTTTTTTGAGCCGCCGCGCATAGCGCTCCTCCTTTGCGAACGGGGTCGTAAGAAACACCTTCACCATTTTTCCCGCATCTTCCGCATTGACAAAATCCGCCGCGAGCGCGAGCACATTCACGTCGTCGTCGTGCCGCCCCTGATAGATATGGTCCGGCGACATCGCAAGCGCGGCGCGGATGCCCCTCACCTTGTTCGCCGCAATGTCCGCGCCGAACCCCGAGCCGCAGATCACGATACCGCGGCGTCCCTCCGGGTCCTGCGCCACATTCTCCGCGACCCCGCGGGCAAAATCGGGATAATCGTCGTCTTTTACAAGCGTTGCGGCACCGACGTCGATGACGGTATATCCCTCGTTCTTGAGTTCGGCCACCAACAGGCCTTTCATGGCGAACCCTCTGTGGTCCGCACCGATGTAGATGTTCATTTTAAGGAAGGGAAGAAGGTTTTAGTAAAGAAGGAAAGAAGGAAGAGGAAGAGGAAGAAAGAATTTTTGATCGTTTAAACAAACGGTATTATTTTCTCAACGTGCTTGATGAGCGTCGAGACATACCCCGCTTCGTTGTCGTACCACGAGAGCACCTTCACCATATCGCCGTCGATCACCTTGATGAGATCGAGCGGGACGATCGCGCCGTACGGTTCGCCGATGATGTCGGACGATACGAGCTGATCGCGCGTTACCTTCATGATCCCCTGCCAGCGCGGCGATGCCGCCGCGTCCTCAAGGATCTTCGCGATTTCCTCGACGGTCGTCGGGCGCTTCGCGATGAACGTGATGTCGGAGATGGAGCCGGTGATGTTCGGCACGCGGAACGAGAGCCCGTCGAACTTGCCCTTGAGCTCCGGGATTGCGCGCGCCACGCTGATCGCCGCGCCCGTCGTTTCGGGAACGGTGTTGTGCGCCGCCGCGCGGCCCTTGCGGTAATCATGTCCGCCGCGGATAGGACCGTCCACGAGCGATTGCGTCGCCGTGTAGGCATGCACCGTCGAGAGCGCCGCCTTCACGATGCCGGGATTTTCGCTGAGTATCTCGATGACCGGCGACGCCGAGTTCGTGGTGCACGAACCGTTCGACGTGATCGGACATGTCTTGAAGTTGTCCTCGTTCACGCCAATGAGTACCGTCTGCCCGTCCGCGCCGTCCTCGTCCTTCGCCGGCGCCGTGATCACCACGCGCTTCGCGCCCGCGGCAAGATGCACCTTCGCCTTCGCATACTCGTCGAACAGCCCCGTCGACTCGACGACGATGTCCACGTTCAACGCCTTCCACGGAAGCTGGGTGGGGTCCTTCACCTGCAGGAACGCGATCTCGTGCCCGTCGACGATAAGCTTGCCGTTCGGCAGGTCCGCCTTCACCTCTTTGCCGTAGCGGCCGTACACGCTGTCATACTTCAAAAGATAGGCGAGGTTTTCCACGTCGCCAAGGTCGTTCAAGGCGACAACCTCGATGTTCGGGTTCTCGAACGCCGCCTTGAAGAACAATCTGCCGATCCTGCCGAAACCGTTTATCGCCACACGCGCTTTTGCCATGTAATTGTTAAAAATTGATTAATTGTGCCCTTAGTGACCGTTCCCTCCATTATATAGTGAAAGGCCGTGGAAGCCCAACGGTGCGGCATCACGCACCCGGCGCGATCGTCACTTTATCTCCCACCTTTATATGGTATTTTGCGACCGAGCCCGCATTCACCTCGAGCACCTTATCGACGCCGTCCGGCGAGGAGTAAATGGGCAAACTCCAGGCCTGGGTACCGGATGCCGGAGCCGGCGCGTTCTCCGCAAAGCCGAGCACCTTGCTGCCGCCCGCGCCGTCGTCGCCGATCCAGATCATGTCGAGAGGAAAGTTCATGCCTATCATCCAAAAGCGCTGCACGCCCGGCCGGCCGAAGACGAAAAGCATGCCGTCGTCGGCACCGAGGCTCGCGCGGTACGAAAGTCCGCGCGCCTGCGCGACCGTCGTGGTCGCCAGCTCGATGTTCCATGTGGCGCTTTCGATACGCAGCTGCTCGGCCGAAGGCATCGAAGAAGAAAACGATGAGGACGCCTCCGCAGCGGACGTCGAGGCGGGCGCGATGTTCACCCTCCCCGCCGGTAGCGACGGATTCGGCGTACCGAAAAGGAAGTGCCATATCGCCGCAAATGCCGCGACCGCCACGATCATTGCCGCGATCCATATAATGATCATTTTTTTCTTTCGGTTCATTGCGTGCCGTCTTTGACGCTCTCATTATACCCCACCTCGCCCTGGCGGCGCAGTGCGAACGCCGCAATGCCGAAGGCGACGGACACATTGAGCGACTCCTTGCCGCCATACATGGGGATCTCGATGATGCGATCGGCAAGCGCGAGCAGGCCGGCGGGAATGCCGTCGACCTCCGCGCCGAGCACGAGCGCGACCTTCCACTCTCCTTTGCGAGGACCGTCGTCGGCGAATGCTCCATAATAAGGGACCGACTGCGGCGATTGCTCGAGCGCGACGATCTCGTACCCGTCGCTCTTGAGCGCCGCGACCGCGGCTGCCGTATCCTTTTCGACGGCCCACGGCACGAACTTCTCCGCACCGAGCGCGACCTTCGCAAAATCGGGACGGACGTTCCTGAACCGGTCGACCGGCGCGGGGGTGATGCCGCACAACCATATCTTTTCCGCGCCCGCGCCGTCCGCGGTGCGGAAGATCGAGCCCACATTATGGACGCTCCTTATATCGTGCAATACGACGGCAAGTTTCATGGGTAGGTATCCCCATTCTACCAGACGGCGCGGCGCTCACAAACACTCTTCCTCGTCGCCGCCTTCCGCCGTACTGCCGCCGGCGCCATTACCGCTACCGTCGGGACTCGAAGAGGCAACTTCCGGATCCGATGCATCGATGTGATCTCCAAGCACCGTGCCGCTTGCAAGCGCCATGTCGCCAGGCGCATTGCCATCGTTATCGTTATTGTTTTCGCCATCATTATTGAACGCAGCTTGCGTTTCCGGTACATCCTGCGCCTCCGGCGAAAACCGGAT
>JARLIC010000091.1 GCA_031291905.1 Minisyncoccota bacterium | reverse complement strand
CCGTCGCTAAAGCGTCACAAACATGGCGATCGCCGCCGCGGCCATGAGCGCGAAAGTCGCCCACACAAAAGTACCCGAGAGCCAGCCGCTCCTGTGTTCGCCCATGATATTTTTGTCGCCCGCCATTTTGGCGATGATGAAAATAAGAGGGACCGCGGCCACTCCGTTGAACACCGCGGTGAACACGAGCGCCTTCACGGGGTTGATGCCGATGAAGTTGATCATAAGGCCGATCAGCGTGGCGATGGTGATCACGCCGTAGAATCCGTGCGCACGCTTGAATTTCAGATTGAGCCCTTCGCGCCAGCTCATCGCCTCCGAGATCGCGTACGATGCGGATGCGGAAAGCACGGGCACGCCGAGAAGGCCGAGGCCGATGACGCCGACGGAGAACAGCAGTTTGGCAAGGAAGCCGGCATTGGGGAAGGTGTGCACGAGGGGTTCGAGGGCGCGCGCGGCATCGGCGCTCGTCGCGATGTTCGTGAGGCCGTGGGAGTTGAGCACGGTCGCGGCGACCACGATGATGCACCACGTGATGACCTCCGAAAAAAGCATACCGATGAAAGTGTCGAGGCGGAGCCGGTGTATGAATCCCTTCGTCAATTTCGGCGGCGCGTTCTTGCGCGTCATGTGCTTTTCCTCCTCTTCCTCGACCTCTTCCGACGCTTCCCAGAAGAACATATACGGCGAGATGGTGGTGCCAAGGACGCCGGTGATGATGAAGAGGAACGCGAAGCTGAGCTCGATGTGCGGCACGAACGTGGCGCGGAGGAGCGTGCCCCACGGCTCGGCGATGAGGAGCGCGGTGAGCGGATAGGCGAGCATGGACAGCACCAGCCATTTGAGGATCTTCGAGTAGGTCTTGTACGAGGTGAATATCTCGAGCACCAGGATGAGGGCGGTGAAGAAGAGCGTGAGGATGGTGAAGTTGAGCGGAATGATGAGGCCGGCCGCGGCGCCCATCGCGCCGAGGTCCGCGCCGAGATTGATCGTATTTGCGACGACGATGAGCGCGACGACGCCATAAAGGATGCCTTTGCTGTACCGCTCCTTGATGACGGCGGCGAGGCCCTTGCCGGTGACGGCGCCGATCCGGGCCACGGCCTCCTGGACGGCGGTCATAAACGGAAGCATGAGCACCACGGTCCAGAGCTGGCCGTAGCCGAACTGCGCGCCGGTCTGTGAATAGGTCGCGATGCCCGAAGGGTCGTTGTCGGCCGCACCCGTAATGATGCCCGGGCCGGCGGCTCCCAGCAGTTTTTTTATCTTTCGACCAAGTTTGCCCATTGGGTGAATTATAACCCGACAACACTTCCGCGGCTAACCCTTTCCGCCGCGTTGGTGTATTATAATAAAAAAGGGTCAAAGGCCGCGCATCGGTGTCGGCACTGCAATCAATCAATAACAAACACATGTCAAACGGATTCTTCGCATCGTGGTTCGTGCAGGGCGGTTCTTCGCTCGTGCATCCGATCTGGCTGGCCATGTTCTTCCTTGTACTCATATGGACGCTCGTGTGGAAGGCGCTCGCATTGTGGCGCGCGGCCCGGCAGGGGAGCGAATGGTGGTTCATCGCGCTTCTCGTCCTGAATACCCTGGGCATCCTCGAGATACTTTACCTTTACGTCTTCAGTAGTAAGCCCGCACTTGCGCCCGCCGCGGCAAAGCCCGAGGAAGCGCCGAAGGAATAGCATAGAAGCAACAATGAAAAACGAGCACGCCGAGAATTATATCCTTCTTGCATCGGTCATTGCGGCCGCCGCGCTTGTCGCGCTCGTCTTTTTGCCGGAGCTGAACGCGATCGTGCTTGGCATCACGTTTGCGGTGCTTTTCCAGCCGCTGTACGGATGGCTCGTGAAGAGGTTCCCGCGCGGGGGGTCCGCCGCGGCGCTCCTCGTCGTGCTGCTTACCGTGCTCGTCATATTCATTCCGCTCGCCTTCATCGGCCTGCAGATGTTCAACGAGGCAACGGGCCTCTATGCGACGATCTCGTCGGGCGGCAGCTTCCCGGCGGTGCACTATCTGGAAACGAAGTTGAACACAATCAATCCTTCGCTGGGGATCGATCTCAACGGGTATCTCCAGCAGTTCTTCGGATGGGCCGCAGGCAATCTCGGGTCGCTCTTCTCCGGCATCGCCGCCGCGCTCTTCGCCATGCTTCTTTCGTTCTTCGTGCTCTATTATTTCCTGCGCGACGGGAACCGCCTGCATGAGGCGATCCTGCGGCTGAGCCCGCTTTCCGCCGAGGACACCTCGGGGCTGGTCGCAAAGTTGCATCTGATAATGAGCTCCATTGTCCGCGGCACGCTCCTGATGGCCGCGTTCTACGGCCTCGCGGGCGGTATCGGATTCTTCATGTTCGGCCTGCCGAGCGCCGCGTTCTGGGGTGCGGTCACCGCGTTCGCGTCGTTCATCCCGGTCTTTGGTGCGTATCTCGTCGTCATTCCGGGCATGGTCGCGCTCTCGCTCGGCGGGCATTATCTTGCGGCGGCCGGACTCTTCGTGTGGATCGGCGCCGTCGGGCTTTTCTTCGAGAACTATCTCCGCCCGCGGCTCATCGGCCGCAAGACGAATATCCATCCCTTGCTTGTCATCTTCAGTGTGGTCGGCGGGCTGTCGTTCTTTGGTCCGCTCGGCATCCTGCTCGGTCCGCTCGCGCTCGGCGTGCTGCTCGCGCTGCTTGAGGTCTATCCGGTACTTACAAAAAAGGCATAGAAGGGAAGAAGAATACAGGGAAGAAGGAAAAGAGAAAAACGACACGCTTGTGTCGTTTTTCTATCAGTTTGATACTGCGGGGTGTTTCTTTATCTCGGTGATCTTATTGTTCCCGTCGACGAAGACAAGGGTCGGGGATATGCTCTCCAGCTCCTCCGGCGTCACTTGCGCGTAGGCGAGGATTATCACGAGGTCGCCCTTCTCGAAATGGTGGGCCGGCGGACCGTTGAGGCATATCGTCCCGCTATCGGGCGCGCCGAACATCACGTAGGTGTACCAAAGGACGCCGTTCCGGAGGTTGGTGATCGTCACCTTCTGGAACTGCTTCATTCCCGCCGCGGCCGCGAGCTTCTCGTCGATCGTGATCGAGCCGACATAGTTGAGGTCGGCCTGCGTCACGGTCGCCCGATGGATCTTTCCTACGCATACTTCAAGTAACATCCTTTTATTATTGCATTGTGATAGAATCAGAGCAACTTCGGCATTATGGAAAAATCCCAAACATATTCCGACATGAAAGGCCCGACCGGCCTCACTATTACCTATTCCCCGCAAGAAAACGGGGCGGTCGCGGTGGAAGCGGTCTCCGCGGATGGCACGCCGGCGGCGAAGGATGTGTTTGAGGCGTCGCGGATCGACGAGGCACGCATCTTATATATGGAGGCGGCAGAGCTGCTTCGTTCGCGCGCGGCGCTCGGCGAGGCTCCGTCCTCCATCCGCGCAACCGTCGAAAAATTGTTCGCGCTCTTTCGCGGGGAGAAGGTCTCTTTTGCGGATCCTTCGGCCGCGGCCGGATCCGTCGCCCCGGAACGCGTACCTTCCGGCGAGTTCGTCCCGAACCCGGGCAAGTCAATCGATATCGACATCGACGGCGTGACGTACGAGCGTCTGCCCGTCCGTACGCGTCTCATCACTTTAAAGGATGCCGACATCATGCCGCTCCTTAGGGATTATGTGCAGCCCTGGCTCAGGCCGGGCGATGCGCTTTTCATAAGCGAGAAGGCGCTCACGCTCACACAGGGACGCGTTGTGGATATGGGCATGATAAGACCGTCGCGCCTTGCGCGCATCCTCGGGAGCAGCGTCGGCAATTATTACGGTACGGAGCAGTTCCGCGGGTTCGGCCACGGGACCGCGATCGCCATGCAGGCGTTCATTGAGGAAGCCGGATACCCACGCGTACTGTTCGCCGCCGCCGTTTCGGCGATCACGCGACCGTTCGGCATCAAAGGCATGTTCTACCGGATCTGCGGTACGCGCGCCAAGTCGGTGGATTGTCCGATGTCCTTCCTCATCCTCGAATATGCGCACTCGGTCAAGCTCGCGCCTGACAATCCGGCGGACGCGGCGCGGCGCATCAAAAAAGAGTTCGGCTGCGAGACGGTGATCCTCGACGCCAACTATCGTGGCGCGTTCTCGCTCGGCAAATCGGCGCGCGCCATCACGGAGCAATTCATCGGCAAAGCGTTCCGCGACAATCCGCTTGGCCAATCGGACGAGATGACGCCGTTCTGCATCCTGAGAAAGAAGTAATTGACTCTTTCTTTGTTTGGGTGGATAATCCGGCCAGCAGTCGGGTCGTTCATTTCAAGTTTGGGAGGATGTTATGCTACAGGAAGTCTATGCCAGTCCGTCGGATTTTTTCAATCCGTTATTGCGTCAAGCGACGCCGCTCGTCAACGTCACCGAAACCCTCAATCTATTTCCGGCCGAAGAACATGTGAGTTTCTGGGTGAAGGTCATGACGGTGCCGCCGATCTACAGCATCAAGTGGTTCATGACATATCAGATGCTGCACAATGCCTACACGCGCTCCGAACTGGACGGGATAGAGGTCATCGTGGTCGCGTCCTCGGGCAATACCGCGGCGGCCGTCGGGCTGGCGGCGCGCTTCTATGGCATCAAGTACATCGTTGCCATCGTCCCCGCCGACATTCCTCAACCGAAAGCCCAGCAGCTGGAGTTCAACGGTGTCCACGTGATCAAACACCAGGAGGCGCCGGGCGACACCTGCATTGATCGCGCCGCGCGGCTTGGAAGGAGAAAGGGCTGGTTCAATTTCCGGCAATACGAAGACCCCGGGAATTGGAAGGGACAGGCATTGATCGGTTCCCAGATATGGGCACAGACCGAAGGCCTGGTCACGGTCGCCGGCGTCGGCATGGGCACGATCGGCACCGCGCGCGGGCTGAGGCTTTCCCTGCCGGGTACCGTGCATGTGGTCGGCGGCAAGCTCAAGGAGAACAATCCCGTTCCGGGACTTCGTCCGGAGAGCAAGCTTCAGCCTAATTTCGACCGCACGGGGATCAACGAGGTCGAGGTTGAAAAGGAAGAGTCCTATGCCATGGGCGCGGCCCTCCGCGGCGGGGCCCTTGCCTTCGGGCCGAGCACCGGTGCCGGCGCGGTCGCGGTCGCACGCTATGTGCGGCACAAACTGGAGACCGGCACCGACGGGGAAATAAGGAACAGGGACGGGGAGATCTGTTGCGTCTTCATTGGCTGCGATCTCGCCAATCTGTACATCGAGCGGTATACGGGCGCATTGCCGTCCGGATACTTCTCGGCGAACGTCCCCGGCCTGTTGGACGAATAGTCGACCGCCGTCATGCCGCGCGTCCATTCAATGAATGGATGTGCGGCTTTTTTTATGTTTTCTTTCCCTTCCTGGGGTGTAGTATAATTGACCCATGCCAAACAACCCATCCTCATCATCCGGTTCCAGCAGGACCACTGCGTGGTTCATCGTCGGTTTCATCGTGCTCGTGACGGCGGTCGTCATTATCGCCGGCGCGATGTCGTCGGGTTCGTCTTCCGGTTCGCAGAGCGCGACAAACCCGAATTTCGTGGCGACGGTCGCCCCCGCGATCACCGTGCTCGATTGGTCGCAGGGGAACCCGAACGCGGCCGTTTCGGTCGTCGAGTACGGCGACTTCGAGTGTCCCGCGTGCGCGGAATACCAGCCGCTCGTCAAACAGATCATACAGAATAACAGCACCACGATCCGTTTCGTGTTCAGGAATTTCCCGCTCACCAGCATCCATCCGGACGCCAATATTTCCTCGCAGGCGGCCGAGGCGGCAGGATTGCAGGGAAAGTATTGGGAGATGCACGACCTTCTTTACACGAAGCAGAACGATTGGGTGACAACGTCGCCCGACCAAGTGGTGGCAAAATATTTCGACGGGTATGCGCAATCGCTCGGTCTGGATGTGGCCAAATTCAATACCGATATCACCTCGTCCCGGGTGCTCGGCAAGATACAGACCGACGTCGCCGGCGGCACTTCCGCAAAGCTCGATCACACACCGACATACTTTATCAATCTGAAGCAGATACCGAATCCGACGAGCTATAGCGATTTCCAGAAGGCGATCGATGCGGCGCTCGCTTCGGCCTCGAGCGCGGTAACAACTTCGACGGCGACCTCGACCGCAAAGTAAGCGGGGCGCATCAAACCCCGGCTATTCCGCGCGCATCTCGCGGTTATGGGCGCGCTTTTTGAGCGCCTCGCGCTTGTCCGATTTTCTGCGAGACCGTCCGATGCCGATCTCGATCTTGATGTAGCCGTGCTTGAGGTATGCGCGCAAGGGAATGATATGCGCACTTTTATCCTTCAGCGTGCCCGCGAGTTGCACGATCTCGTCCCGCGAAAGCAGAAGCCGCCGTGCGCGGTCCTCCTCGTATCCTTCCGGCATGTTCTTCGGCTGGTAGGGCGGGATATGCGCGTTCACGAGCCATGCCTCGCCGCCGCGGATGAGCACGTGAGCGCCCGCGATCTGGAACGAGCCGCCCTTGGCGCTTTTCACCTCGAAGCCGGCGAGCTCTATGCCCGCCTCCATGGCCTCCTTTATTTCGTAATCGAACCGCCCGCGGCGGTTCTCGGCGATGGTGCTTGTGACCGGGTCCATGGGTATAGTGTATGGCATAACCGCCGCTTACTCAAAGCTCGACGGCGGCGCGGCGTTACGATATGCTATAGCTATATTCCATGAAAGACACGATCCTCGCCATCATCAATGATGCTCTCGGCGCCGCAGCGACGGATGCCGTGCCCGAATTGTCCGTTCCCGACGAGCCGTCGTTCGGCCACTATTCGACGAATGTCGCGATGCGGCTCGCGAAGATGCAGAAGCGGAAGCCGATGGAGCTTGCCGCCGAACTCGCGGCGAAGATCAAGGCGAAGGCGCCGGCCGGGTCCTTCGCGCGCGTGGAAGCCGTGGCGCCCGGCTTCATCAATTTCTGGCTGAGCGACGATGCGGTGCGCGCGGAGTTCGCGCATGTTGTGAGCAATGGGGCATACGGAAAGAATACCGAGCTTGCCGGCAAGACCGTCATGGTCGAATTCACCGACCCGAACCCGTTCAAACTTTTCCATATCGGGCATCTGATGAGCAATACGATCGGCGAGTCGTTCTCGCGGCTTTACGAGGCGGCGGGTGCCAAGGTGCTCCGCGCGAACTATCAGGGCGACGTCGGTCTCCATGTGGCGAAGGCGGTATGGGGGATGGAGCATAACAAGGAGAAAATGCCGGACGCGCACGCGGACCTTGCCGAAAAGATGGCGTTCCTCGGCGATGCATATGCGGCGGGCTCCCGCGCCTACGATGACGAAGGGGACTTGGAGGCGAGGGGCGCGATCGACGTGCTCAACGAGAAGATCTATTCGCGGAGCGACGAGACCGTCAACACGTTGTACGATGCAGGGCGCAAATGGAGCCTTGAATATTTCGAGACCGTATACGCGCGGCTGGGCACGAAGTTCGACAAGTATTTCTTCGAGCGCGATATGGTGAAGGAAGGCCTGGCGACGGTGCTCGCGCACGAGGATATCTTCGTGAAGAGCGAGGGCGCGATCGTGTTTCCGGGCGAGAAGTACGGCCTTCATACGCGCGTGTTCGTCAATTCGCGCGGGCTTCCCACGTACGAGGCGAAAGAACTCGGGCTGAATAAGAAGAAGTTCGAGGAGAATCCACTCGGCCTTTCGGTGATCGTCACCGCGAACGAGATCATCGATTACTTCCGCGTGCTCATCAAAGCGATGGAGCTCGCCCTGCCGCCCGAGGTCGCCGCACGTACGCGGCATATGCCCCATGGGATGCTGCGTCTGCCGACCGGCAAGATGTCGTCGCGCACGGGCGATGTGATCACGGGGGAGTCTCTGCTCGACAAAGCGAAATTGGCATTGCGCGAGAAGGTGAGCGAACGGAGCTCGCTCGACGATGCGGAGCGTGAGGAGGTCACCGAGGCCATCGCCGTCGGCGCGATAAAATATTCGATCCTCAAGCAGAACCCCGGCCAGGATATCATTTTCGATTTCGAGAAGTCGCTTTCATTCGAGGGCGACTCGGGGCCGTATCTTCAATATGCCTACGCGCGCCTGCGGAGCATTATCCGCAAGGCCGGCGACGAGGGCTTTGTTCCCCAAAGTGGCGCGGCGGACATCGCGCAACTCGATTCGGAGGCTGAGCTCGCATTGATGAGGAAGATCTTCGAGTTCCCCGATATCGTCGCGCGCGCCGCCGCCGCTCTTGCGCCGAACGGAGTGGCGACCTATCTCCATAAGCTCGCGGTCGCGGCGAACAAGTTCTACGAGACCACGCCTATTTTGAAAGACGGCGATGCCGACCGGCGCGGCGCGCGCCTCGCGCTCACGGAGGTCGCCGCACGGACGCTCGCGGCGGGATTGAACTTACTCGGCATAAAGGCCCCGGAAAAGATCTAAAAGCCCTTCACTGGATCGTCGGTGCGGGGCTTTTTTATTGGAAAAATCCCGCAAAATCTGGTATTTTAATGGGTAATGGACACCAAACCCCCGCATATGCCGCATTTTCTCGAGGGCGAGATCAAACTTCCGGAACTTGAGGAAAAAATCCTGGCGTTCTGGGACGAGCATAAAATTTTCGAGAAGAGCCTCGAGCGAACCGCCGACGGCACGCCGTTCACGTTCTATGACGGGCCTCCGTTCGCGACGGGACTTCCTCACTACGGACATCTTCTGGCGTCCACCATAAAGGACGTCGTGCCGCGCTATCAGACGATGAATGGCCGCTTTGTGCGCCGCCGGTGGGGATGGGATTGCCACGGCCTGCCGATCGAGGAGGTCGTCGAGCGCAAGCTCGGCATTTCCGGCAAGAAGCAGATCGAGGAGATCGGTATAAAGACGTTCAACGAGACGTGCCGGAGCATGGTGCTCACGTATGTTTCCGAATGGCGGCAGATGATCCGACGCATCGCGCGGTGGGTGGATTTCGACGATTCGTACAAGACGATGGACACCGACTTCATGGAGTCGGTATGGTGGGGTTTCAAGCAGATGTATGACAAGAACCTCATTTATGAAGGTCGCAAGGTTTTGTTATATTGCCCGCGCTGCGAGACACCACTTTCGAACTTCGAGGTCGCGATGGACAACAGCTACAAGGACGTGCAGGAGGAGTCCGTGTTCGTGAAGTTTCACCTGAAACCGGGCCAGAAGATCGGGGCGAATGGAACGACGACGGATGCCGACTATCTTATGGCATGGACGACGACCCCGTGGACCTTACCGGGCAATGTCGCACTGGCGGTCGGAAAGGATATCATCTATACCGCGCTTCGCATTAAAGGGAGCAATGAACTTTATATCGTTGCGAGCGAGCTCGTGCAAAAGGTTTTCAAGGATGAAGAAATAGAGATGCTGTGGGGCGATGTCAAAGGTAGCGGCCTCGTCGGTCTTTCCTACGAGCCGCTTTTCAATATCCCCGAGGTCGCGCAGTCCGATAAGGCGTTCAAAGTATATGCGGCGGATTTCGTGAACACCGAGGACGGTACCGGTATCGTACACACCGCGGTGGTGTACGGCGAAGACGACTACGCGATGGGAGTGCGCGAGGGTCTGCCGATTGTGCCGCTTCTTGACGAGAAGGGGACGTTCAACGAAAAGGCGCCGGAGCTCGTGCGCGGCATGTATTTCAAGGACTCCGAGCGGTTCATCAAAAAAGACCTTGAGGCGCGCGGCCTTCTGTTCAAGCGCCAGCAATTCATCCACTCGTACCCGTTCTGCTGGCGGTGCGGCACGGCGCTCTTCTATAACGCGATCCCCGCATGGTTCGTGAACATCCAGAAGATCAAACCGGGACTTTTGAAATCGAACGACAAGGAGGTGAACTGGTTCCCCGAGCATCTCAAGCACGGACGTTATCAGAAGAGCGTCGAGGCGGCGCCGGACTGGAACATCTCGCGCAACCGCTATTGGGGCAATCCGGTGCCGGTGTGGAAGTGCGCGGATTGCGGCATGATCGAGGCGGTGGGCAGCCTTGAGGAACTTTCGAAAAAAGCGGGCGGCGCAAAGAACGACTATTGGGTGATGCGGCACGGTGAGGCGGAGAGCAACTTCTTCGACATCATCGATTCCGGCCAGCGGAAATATCTGCATCTTACGCCGCGTGGCAAGGACCAGGTGCTCGCATCGGCCGAAAAATTCAAAAAGGAGCTTGCGAAGGAGCACAAGAAGATCGACCTCATCATCACTTCCGACGTCACGCGCACGAAGGACACGGAGCACATCGTGGCATCGGTGCTGACGGGGGAAAAGGAGCTCGTGGATGCCCGCCTCGAAGAGATCCATCTCGGGCCTTCGCTCACCGGACTGCGCGACGAGAAGTATCATCAGGTATATCCCACGCTTAGGGAGCGTTTCGAGGTGCGGCCGGAAGGGGGAGAGTCGCTCCGCGATGTCCGCACGCGCCTATGGGGATTCATGAAGGAATGCGAGGAGAAGTACGAGGGGAAAAATATCCTTCTTGTCACGCACGACTATCCGTCGTGGATGCTCGCGCAGATCGCGGAGGGGTGGAGCGAAAGGGCGGCGATAAAGGAGAAGGAAAAAAGAGGGGACGACTTCACGAACTTCGCCGAGGTCCGGAAGCTCGGCTTCAAGAATGTTCCCCGCAACGATTCGGGCGAGGCCGACCTTCACCGGCCGTACATCGACGACGTCACGTTCCCGTGCAAGTGCGGCGGCGTCATGCGCCGCACGCCGGAGATCTTCGATTCGTGGATCGAGGCGGGTTCCATGCCCTTCGCGGAATATCATTATCCGTTCGAGAACGAAAAGGAGTTCAAGAAGCATTTCCCTGCGCAGTTCGTCGCGGAATATATCGCGCAGACGCGCGCGTGGTTCTACCTTTCGCACGTCGTGTCGTTCATTTTGTTCGGGCACGCGCCGTTCGAGAATGTGGTGACGACGGGCACGATCCTCGCGGAGGACGGCTCGAAGATGAGCAAGTCGAAGAACAATTTCCCCGATCCGAAGCTGATGATCGACAAATACGGCGCCGACAGCCTACGGTTCTATCTCATGAATTCCGTAGTGATGCAGGCGGACAACCTCAACTTCTCCGAGAAAGGCGTCGAAGGCGCGTACCGGAAGGTCGGGTTGTTGCTGACCAATGTTTATAAATATTTTGCGACGTATCGCGGAGAGGTCGAGGCGGAAGGTTCCGGTGCGGATGCCGGTGCCGAAGATGCGGTCACCGGCAAGGACCTTCTTGATCAATGGATAACCGTCCGTACGGAGGAGCTGGTGGATATCGTGACGCGCGCGCTCGATACGTACGACACCGTGCACGCCACACGCGCCATCCAGGAATATGTGGACGACCTTTCGACGTGGTATCTGCGGCGCTCGCGCAAGCGGAAGGATGCGGGATTCTTCGATACCATGCGGAACTCGTTGCTCACGGTGAGCCGCGTGCTTGCGCCGTTCATGCCCTTCCTTGCGGAGGCTCTGCACGGCGAGCTTGCCGGCGCCAATGCGCCCGCATCGGTGCACCTGGAAGAATGGCCCAAAGCGAAGTTCTCATTGAAGGAAAAGGAGCGCGCGAAGGTGACGGAGGACATGGCCGCGGTCCGTCGCTTGGCGAGCGCGGGACTTGCCGCGCGCGCGACGGCGGGACTTAAGGTCCGCCAGCCGCTCGCGTCAATGACCGTTTCCGTCGAGCTCGGCGGAGAACTGAACGCGATCCTCGCGGAGGAGGTGAATGTGAAAATGATAATCGTCGATGCGGCGCAGACCGAGCCGTTGCTCGATACGGCGATCACCGGGGAGTTGCGGGAGGAGGGGACGGTGCGCGAGCTCACGCGCATGTTCCAGGGGTTGCGCCAGAAAGCGGCACTCAAACCGGGGGATAAGATTGTGGCGATGGCGGAACTTTCCGCGGGCGCACGGCAGACGATCGAGCGCAACGAGAAGGCATTCCTTGCGGAGATCGGCGCCGCAGAGATCGAGTACGCGCGCTCGGAAAAATTTGCGGCGGAGGAATCCGGAAAGCTCAACGGTGAAGAGGTGTGGGCTGCACTCCGGAAGATCTAGGCGCCGTATCCGGGGGTTAAAATTCGAACAGCGGTTTCTGGTTTTGAAACCCGAGGTAGTTTTCGACGGCGGTGAGCCGGCCATTGAAGGCGTCGAGTACTTTATGGATGCCGCTCATTTCTTGCTGGATATTCTCGGTCTGGATCTGGATGTTATAAACGGAATATTCGATGTGATCCACCCGTTGTTCGAGTTTAATGAGATGTTGCTCTATGGTATCAAATCGCTTATCCGCCACCTCGAATTTTTGGTCTATAGTCTCAAACTGTTGGGCAATTGCCATAAAGTTTTGGTCGATGTCGTCAAATCTTCCGCTGAATTCATCCAATTTACCCTCGATCCTTTCGAATCGTTTATTGATTTCCTCAAACTTTCCATCAATTTCCCCGAATTTTTGTTCGGCATAGCCAAAACCGCGCCTGGTCATTAGGGCCAGATCGTCGATCTTCGCCGCCATGAATTCGAGAGTGATCTTCGGTTCCATCACTCCAAGTGTAGCCGGCGCAAAAGGCATTACAAGCAACTCTTAATAAGTTTTTAACACACTTCCGGCGGGCCAGATTTTACGCCCGTAACCCCACCTTCTTTTTTACTTCGGCCATCTTTACATCGGCGACCTTCGCCGCTTTTTTCGAGCCGGATTCCAGAACTTTGATAAGCGTATTCGGCTTTGCCATCAACTTTTTCTTATTCGCGCGGAATTCCGCAAAATACGAGGAAACGAGCGAGGTAAGTTTCTTTTTGAATTCGGCATAGGTCGCGCCCGAGAATTCTTTCGCGACCGCCTCCGGTTCGAGGTGGGTGAGTGCGGCGTAGATCTCCAAAAGATTCGAGAGTCCGGGTTTCTTTTCCGGATCGTACGCGATCTTCGTGTCCGAGTCGGTCACTGCGCGCGCGATCTTCGCCGCGATCTCCTCCGGTTCGTCATCCAAAAAGAGGCAGCTTTCCGGCTGGGACTTGGACATCTTTTTCGACGGATCTTTGAGGCTCATGACGCGCGGCGTCTTAGTGAGCAGACCCTTCGGTTCCATGAACGTCGTGCCGCCGAAGCGCGTGTTGAACTTTCGCGCGACCGTGCGGGTGAGCTCGAGGTGCTGGAGCTGGTCGTCGCCGACCGGAACCACGCGCGTGCCGTACAAAAGGATGTCCGCCGCCATAAGGACCGGATAGGTGAACAATCCTGCGTTCACGTTCGCTTCCTGCCGCGCCGATTTGTCCTTGAACTGCGTCATGCGTTCGAGTTCGCCCATCGGCGTGATGGTGTTAAGGATCCATGCGAGCTCACTGTGCGCGGGGACGAGCGACTGCAAAAAGACGACGGATTTCTTCGGATCGATCCCGGCCGCGAGAAAATCCGCGGTGAGGTTGATAATTTGCCTCCGTTTCTCCGAAGGCTCATAGGGCTCCGTCATCGAATGCAGGTCGGCAATGAAGAAATAGCATTGATAGTCGCCAAAATCCTGCAGTTCGACGAAGTTCTTGAGCGCGCCGAGATAATTGCCGATGTGCAATCGTCCGCTCGGCTGCATGCCCGAAACAAGGATAGGTTTGGTTGCCATAAAATGATTATATCACGGATTT
>JARLIC010000090.1 GCA_031291905.1 Minisyncoccota bacterium | reverse complement strand
CAAAACCCCAAAAACCCAAAACCCCAAAACCCCATTCGACGGCTCAGACTTGAAACGGGCTGCGCAATATGGTGCAACGCACGTGACAATAATAATAATATTTGAATTGCGATGGCGTATAGGGAGATCAGGAACCTGAGCGAAATCATGCGGCAGCTTGGCTACGCGCGCCGCATCTCGCTTGAGAACTTCAAGCAGCCAAATTTCCAGCTCGTCGCAGAGCTCCTCTACTGGATGGTCCAGCGCTACGATCCTTCCGCCGAAATATCCGACAACATAGATGAGGAGGACGACCGAGTGAACTTCATCAAGGCGGTGACCCAGCTGTTTGCGATAAAGGCGCGGCTCAAACTCAACCCCCTCAAGCTCTACCAGGCCAACGAGGGCGCCGTCAAGGAAATCCTCAAGGTGGCCTCCATGCTCAACCGTGCCATGGCCTCAAGTGCGAACGAGGATGAGGACAGCTCTGCGGTCGAGTTCAACCTTTCCAGCAAGCTGTACAACCTGAAGCAGGCACGGCAGCTTGCCAGCGAAATCACCGAGACCGGCGCAAAGCTCTACGACCAGCTCGGCAAGGAGAAGGACCTGAGAGAGGCGCGAGGAAAGGCACTGGACTTCTTGGACAGCATATCGCGCAACCTTGACTCGAACAAGGAGCAGGAATATATAGAGAAGTGCATACGGGAGATCATCTCGAGCCACAAGGAGAATCTGTCGCAGATGGAAAAGATGGTGGAGAACCTGAAGGCCGACGAGTCCACGCTGGAACAGAAGATCCGGCGCAAGACGGACGAGCTCGAGCGTGCCGAGAAACGACTCAAGAGCATCGAAAACGTTCGGCCCGCCTTCATGGACGAGTACGAACAACTTGAGAAGGAGCTGGAACGCCTGTACACGATCTACGTGGAGGGCGTGCGCAACCTGGACTTCCTCGAGAGCGAAATGGATGAGTACAACAAGAAGGAGCTGGAGAAGAAGGAGGAGTCGGAGAAGAAGCTGGCCGAGCTGCGGAGCAAGCTGCAGGAGGAGGAGCTCAAGGTGCTGACGGGCGAGAAGGGCATCGACGAGGCGGCCGTCGATGAGCAGGCCATGAAAGCTGTTGACGAAATGGCCGAAACCCGTTCTGGCTTCAACAAGCAGAAGGGCGGTATCCCCGCAGTTGCTCCCGGGGCTGGCAAGCCCAATCCCAACCCGAATCCTGGCATGGGAATGAAGAAGATGCGCGGGATGCCTCAAGCCCCCATAGAGGAGGAGAGTCCGGATAAGGGCGAGGACGTGGAAGGGGCGGAGCCGGGCGAGGTGGCGGAGGGCGCGGAAGAGATGGAGGGCGGCGACGAGGAACAGGAAGATCTGTCTGACTCCGAGGCTGCCCAAGATGAGGATCCCGACAACGACTTCTAATCAAATCGCACTGACTGACTCGTGCGTTCACCTCGCATTACGTGGTCCTTTCCGAGAGACGGATAT
>JARLIC010000089.1 GCA_031291905.1 Minisyncoccota bacterium | reverse complement strand
CCAAAACCCCAAAACCCCAAAACCCCAAAACCCCACAACAATCGTATGAGACTGACTCGCGGACGATAGTGTTGATTCAAAGACAAAGGGTGATGAATCGAAATATATGAGCGATATTCACTGCCCCTCCGGCCCTCACATAGGCTCGAGCATGCCCAGCACCTTCGCTTCCATGTCTTCCTTCTCCTTCTCAATCCTCGCCGTCTTATCCTCCTTCTTCCGCTTCTTAGGTTCCTCCCCATCGTCCTCTATGACGATATCGTCTTCTTCCTCGCCTTCCGGAGATCCCAACTGTACCCCGCCCTCATCCTCCGCGTCTCCCTTCTTCTCCGACTCGATCCTCTTCCTTTTCTCGCGCTGGTCCCTCCGCTTCTTGGCAATACGCTGCTTCCAACTCTCCTTGATATCGCCCTCTTTCACCAGCAGCTTCTCCCTGACTTTGTCGATGTAGCCTTCGGACTCCTTGTTGTCGTCGGCCTCGTCCTTGGGAACCTCAAGATGCAGATCTGAATCGTCGATCGGCTTGCCTTCCTCGTCGAACTTCACCTTGGTGTTCTCATTGCTCTTCCCTATCTTGAGCTTGTGCTTCTTCTTCTTTTTGGCGTCAGCAGGGACATTTTCTGTGGTCTCGTCCTCAGACTTATCGGGAACGATATCGGGGAGACCTGGGATCTCCTCGTTCACCTCGATTCGGCGGACCACCTTTAGCAGATCGTCGTCATCCTCGTTCTTCTTGGGTTCCTTTGCGGGCTCGGCCTTGGCGGCGGCCTTCTCGCTCTTCTTCTTCTGGATCTTGGCCTTCAGCTTGCTGAGCTTCGAGCCGGCCTTCTTGGGCGGATCGGCAGAGTCGAGCTCCTCCTGGCCCATCTTGATGACCGGCACCGTGACCAGTCCCATCGATGCTGCCAGCCCCTTGAAGTTGACCTTCTTGAGGTCGAACACCTGCTTGTCCTTCATCAGATGGAGCGCCTTGACGTAGGAGATGAAGGCCTTCTGAGCAAGCTTCATGAGCTCCAGGTCTCCGGACAGATACGACCGCAGCGTTCCCTGTATGGTCAGCGTCTTCTCCGGGTTCACGTTGATCTTCTTCAGCGCGATCCCCTTCGTCTCCAGTCTGTGCAAGAACATCTGTTCGCTCGGAAGCAGCATCAGCAGCGAATTTCCCTTAGCCTTGTAGCGAGCAGTACGACCGACACGGTGAATGTAGGAGTCGAGGTCTTCGGGACAATCGATCTGCACGACCCAGTCCACATCGGGCATGTCTAGGCCGCGACTGGCTATGTCTGTCGCAAAGAGAGCGGCACTCATCCCTGAACTGTTTGCGAACTTGGAGAAGATGTCGCTGCGCTTGGCCTGCTTCTGTCTCCCGTGGAGCTCGTAAAGACTGATGCCGGGACGAAGCTTTCGCAGCGCCTCGTACATGTATCGCACCTGCTTGCAGCTGGAGAGAAAGAGGAGGATCTTGTGCTTGGTGTGAGACTTGAGGAAGCTGAACACCACGTCGATCTTGTCCTTCGCGTCCACCGTCATGTAATACTGCACCAGTCCGCTTGGTGTGATCACTGACTTTCGTTTCGATTCCTCTCCCGTCCCCGAGACCTCATTGTCCTTTGTCTCCTCGTAGTTGTGGATCGATATGTGTTCTGGGTGCTTGAGATTGACCTTGGCGAGACGCTGGATTTTGAGGGAGAGAGTGGCTGAGGAGAGGAGGATCTGTGCGGTCTTCGGAATGTTGGAGAGTATCTGGTCCATCTCGTCCGCGAATCCGAGATCGAGAATGCGGTCGACCTCGTCGAGAACGAGGACCTTGAGGTTGTCGCAGGTGAAGCCGGGCGTCTCGTTCATGTGATGAAGAAGGCGGCCGGGCGTGGCGATGAGGATGTTTATCTTGTTCACCCGCTCCTTCTCCTGCTCCACGCCCTTGTTTCCTCCCATCACCACACCCGCGGAAAAGGTGTGGTGGCGGCCGATTGCTCGCAGCACATCGAACACCTGCTGCGCCAGCTCTCTTGTGGGTACCAGAACCAATCCGCCCAGCCCGTCGAGTTCGGTCCACCGTTCTCGGTACAGACGCTCGATCACCGGCACCAGGAAGGCAAGCGTCTTTCCGCTTCCCGTCCTCGCGCACGCCAAGACATCTCTTCCACTGAGGGCGTGGGGGACAACGCAGCGCTGTGTGTCGGTCATTGTCTCGAACGTGGCCTCGCTCAGTCCCTGCTTGCTGTACTGCGAAATCGGGAGATCGGCAAACTGCACAGGAACCTTCTTCTTGTCCGACTCAGAGGGGAGTGCAGCCGCATCCTGTTGGACGTCCTCCTCGGTCACCTTGTAGTAATAGACACCGCTTGGCGGCGCCTCGGAGATGACTCGCGATTTGAGGGAGTCGGCGTCGGCAAAGCGCTTGAACCTGGCGTCCCTGCTTTTCTGTGGCTTATTATTATGCTTCATTGTGCATATTCAGTCGGGGCGTCTTTATACCGGAAATGTGCCATCGTGCTGGCGCTTTCGGTCATGGTGTG
>JARLIC010000088.1 GCA_031291905.1 Minisyncoccota bacterium | reverse complement strand
TTCGTATCAATACGACGTGGTGACCGACCTTGGGCAGCGCACGCACGAACAGGAGCATTTTTTGCTTGCCGCGCTCGGGTTCAAGACGAATCCGCACAACAAGCACGCGTTCAAACTGGAGGAGGCGTTCGCGTTCCGCGACCGGTGGGCCGACCCGCATTATCGCGATGCGCTCGATTACGAAGTGGACGGTTCGGTGATCTTTGTCAACGACAACAGGATGTTCGCCGAGGCGGGGATCATCGGCAAAGCGCCGCGCGGAGGCGTCGCGTACAAGTTCTCGCCGCGCGAGGCGACGACGATCGTGGAGGATATCAAAGTGCAGGTGGGCCGCACGGGCGCGTTGACGCCGGTCGCGGTGATGCGTGCGGTGAACGTGGGCGGCGTGACGATCACGCACGCGTCGCTCCATAATGCCGACGAGATAGAGCGGCTCGGATTGAAGATAGGGGACACGGTAATCGTCCAGCGCGCGGGCGACGTGATCCCGCAGATCACCGCGGTGTTGAAGGATCTGCGCACGGGGCGCGAGAAGACATTCAAAATGCCGGCGCGTTGCCCGGTGGACGGTTCGCCCGTCGTCCGCGACGGCGCGATCAGCCGCTGTTCGTCGCGCACCTGCGCGGCACAGCATCGCGAGCAGCTGTACCACTTCGCGTCGCGCGCGGCATTCAATATAGAGGGACTGGGGCCGAAGATCATCGACAAATTCCTCGACGAGGGCCTCATCTCCGATGCGGCGGATATCTTCACCCTGCAGAAAGGCGACATCATGGCGCTCGAACGGTTCGGCGAGCGGTCGGCACAGAACATCGTGGAGGAGGTGGCCGAGAAGAAGCGCGTCACCCTGCCGCGGTTCCTGTATTCACTCGGCATTCTGCATGTGGGCGAGGAGACGGCGGTGACGCTGGCGAATCATTTCGAGTTTCCGCACAAGAAGGGCTCGATCGCGATCCGCGATATCGCGAAGCGGCTCGAGGAGCTCTCGCTCGAAGATCTGCAGGAGGCATCGGACATCGGTCCGAAGGTGGCGCAGAGCATCTATGATTGGTTCCGCGAGAAGCGCAACGCCGGGTTGATGGCGCGGCTGGAGGAAGCGGGGGTGATTGTTGAGGCAATGCCTGCGCGGAGTGCGGAGAGCGCCAGGCTTGCCGGCAAGTCGTTCGTCATCACGGGATCGCTCGGATCCATGAGCCGCGAGGACGCAAAAGAACGGATCCGCGCGCTCGGCGGCGATGCGTCCGAATCGGTGAGCAAGAAGACGAGCTATGTCGTGGTGGGCGCCGAACCCGGGTCGAAGTATGAAAAAGCGAAAAAGCTGGGGGTGAAAACCGTGAACGAGAAAGAGTTTTTGGAGCTGATAGGATAGATTTTGTATTACACCTTTGATCATTAAAAATATATTAAAAACCTTTTGACTCTACTTATTTGAGGTGTATGCTTGGTTGTATGAATAAAAAAATAACGACGATCGAGGACCTTGCGGTAGTGCTTGAAGGGGAGTTTCGTGGAATCGAGAAGCGGTTTGATGGGTTGGAGGCGTGTGTACATAAATTGGAGTTACCAATGGATAGATTGGAGCTACGCATGGACAAACTGGAGGTACACATGAATAAGGTGGAGGATGATCTGAAAACGGGAATGGTCCAGCTCAGAAAGGACATTAAGGAGGCCGATACGCGTTCGGCGGTTATTGCGCTTGAAATTCGAGTGAACAAACTTGAGGGGAGTGTTTGATTTATCTGGACAGAAAGTATAAAATCTTCCAGAAGGCAAAGAATGCGGTCGTAGCTCAATTTGGTTAGAGCACCGCCCTGTGGGCAACACGTGCAGCTCTTGCGGGAAACCGCAGGATGAACATTCTGGGATAACGGTGAAGGCTGTGTCCGCTCGCTGCGGATATGCGAATACCGTGGGAACCCTCCGCGTTGGGGGGAGCGCCGTAGAGACTAGATACCAGAACACCTAAGTCGGTCGTTCGGCCGAGATGGTGATGATATAGTCCATGCCATTACGAAAGTAGTGGATCAATGCACGGCGGGGGTTACCGGTTCGAGTCCGGCCGGCCGCGCCATTCGGCTTTCATCAAAATCGAGCTCCGTAAACGGGCTCGATTTTGTTTTTGCCCTGTGCATTTCCCGGCTATTGCGCCTCCTTATGATGGGGTATAATGAATACAAAGCAAACGCAGTTTAATAATTTAACAAAATAATCCTATGGTCCAAGACCAACTTGTCGAATATATCGGTTCGGAGCTCAAGTCCGGGGTCTCCGCGGAGACGCTGAAAGCGACCCTCGTCGGCGCGGGATGGCAGGCGGCGGATGTGGACGACACTATGAAAAAAGTGCAGTCCCCGCAGGGCTCGCCTGCGGCGGCAATGTCGGGCAGTGCCCAACCGGCACAACAGCAGCCGAAGGCCGCATCTTCCTCGTTCTCGGTAGGTTCGTTCGGCGGGAGCGCTCAAAAACTTGAGCCTCAAGTGATACGGGTGAGCGACCTCGTATCCGCGCCGGGGAAGCCGGCAGCGGCGGTGGCCCAGACGGCGCAACCGGTACAGCCCATGCAGACGGCACAGAAAATGGGAGCCGCAAAGACGGATGCGGTGATGGCCCGGATCGCAACGTCGGGGTCGGCGGGTTCGAATATGACCATGGCCGCGGCGGGCCCGAAGAAGTCGCATGCGATCGAAGTGGAGACCCTGCTCGGCATATTGATGATCGCATTCGGGGTTGTGGCGGCATTCTTTTTCTTCGAGAACAGGAGTCTCTCCGGACAGATCTCCTCTTTGAACGCCACGGGCGGCGGCGTATCGTCGCAACTTTCGACGCTCCAGAGCCAGCTTGACGCGTCAACGACGGCGCTTGCGGCGCAGGTCTCCTCCGCCACTGCGGCGAACACCGCGCTTGCGCTCGATCTCTCCTTCTATGCGGTGCCGTCCGGTACCGTGGCAACCACCACATTCACGACGGCACTCGAAGGCACCGTGTCGCTTGTCGGCAAAACCTCCTACGTGATCACGACGCCGTACGGCGCGAAGGTGGTCGTGGCGAACTCGAAAGATGCGAATGTGATCGCGTTGCTCAAATCGCTTGTGGGCAACTTGACGCCGGTGCAGTTCGCGGGGAATTACGTGCCGGGCGTGGCGAGCATCACGCTCACCGCGGTCAACGGCGTTTCGACGACGCCTCCTCCGGTGGTCCCGACAAGTACGCCGAGCTCGAGCGCGGGAACCGGCGCGGCGCCGATGATACCGGCGACGTCGACCACTCCGTAAAACAGCGAAGAAGGGAAGAAGGATTAAGGGAAGAAGCGAAGAAGGGAAAATAAAAAAGATCAAAATGCACCTTTCGCAGGTGCATTTTTTTTGTCCGGCCAAATTGACACGTTCGCGGCGGCGATGCTATAAATGAGCCAGATCCAAGAAAGGGGGCGCACATGGCCCTTATGACAAAAGGAGAATTCCGCGTATTCGGCTTCGTACTGGCGGGGCTGATCGAAGAGGCCGTCATTCTTTTCCGGCATGATCCCGCATGGCAGGGAAGGGTGGGCTGCTATTTCTGCATGGGAGACCGGCAGGGAGGCGAATCACTGTTCGGACCGATGCTGGTAGGCGAGGTGCCGCCGGAGAAGGCGGGAAGATACCTCCGCCTTTCCAAAGAGAAGTATCATCGCCTGGTGCTTCATCCGTGCCACCATTCGAGTTACGAAAGCCGGGATCGCGCGGCGGACAAGTGGGGCGGGGCCGTTTCGTTGGGAATACGCGAGCCTATTTTCTCGATCTCCGGCTTCTCGGAGTACGGCGACGAGGCTCTCTCGCTTTTGCTGGCGGAGATCCATGGTGCCCGGATGGCACCGGTGTCGGCGGCCGGAGTGGCGGGGATCATCGCAATGCGTACGGGCAATCCCTATTGGGAACCATTGCGCGATGCCGCGCGGATGATCATGGATGTGGCAATGCAGGCGGCCTGATATCTTTGGCGGAACGAACCGTGTGGGCGTCATCGTTTGATGACGCCCGTTTTTTATATTTTTCTTTCCTTGATCCTTCTTCCCTTCTTTTCCTATTCCTTCTCATAATGACGTCCGATGGCGAAAAGGTCCGCTTCGTGCCACTTCTTGCCGATGAGCTGGAAGCCGACGGGGAGCTCGCCGGGTGCGAGTGCGGACGACGGTTTTGTGGGGATCGATATCGCGCACACTCCCGCGAGGTTCGCGGGGCCGGTGAACACGTCCGAAAGATACATGGCGAGCGGGTCGGCGATTTTCTCGCCGATCTTGAACGCGGGCGTCGGCGATACCGGCGTCAGCATGACGTCGACATCCTTGAACGCCTCATCGAAGTCGTTCTTGACGAGCGTGCGCACGCGCTGGGCCTTGTCGTAATACGCGTCGTAATAGCCGGAGGAGAGGACGAAGGTCCCGAGAATGATGCGCCGCTTCGCTTCCGCGCCGAACTTCTTGCCGCGCGTCTTCAGATAAATATCCAAAAGGTTCTTGGGGCGCTCCTCGTTCGGATCGGCGCCGTAGCGGATGCCGTCGAATCGCGCGAGGTTCGAGCTCACCTCGGCGGGCATGCTCAGATAGTATGCGGGCACCGCGTACTTGGTGTGGGGGAGCGATATCTTTTTGAACTTCGCGCCGAGCTTCTTCAGTTTTTCGATCGCCGCCTCCATCTCCTTTGCGACCGTGCCGTCGAGGCCGCCGATGAAGTATTCGTCGGGAAGACCGATCGTGAAGCGGCTGAGGTCGCCGTGCGTCGCGGACAGGACATCGCCGTAGTCGGCGTCGGAACTGGTCGCATCCATGGGGTCGCGGCCCGCGATCGCCTTGAAAAGGATCGCGTTGTCCTCGACCGTCTTGGTGAGCGGTCCGATCTGGTCGAGGCTCGAGGTCATCGCGATGAGGCCGGAGCGCGAAACGGAGCCGTAGGTGGGCTTCAGGCCCACGATGCCGCAGAACGAGGCGGGGATCCTGATCGAGCCGAACGTATCGGAGCCGAGCGCGCCGAGCGCCATATCCGCCGCGACGGCCGCCGCCGAGCCGCCGGAAGATCCTCCGGGGACGCGGTCGAGATCGTGCGGATTGTGGGTGAGCTGATAGGCGGAGTTCTCCGTGGACGATCCCATCGCGAACTCGTCCATATTGTTCTTTCCGAGGAACACGGCGTGCTCCGCTCTCAATTTCTTGATGGCGCCCGCGTCGTAGCTTGCCGTATAGTGCTCCAGCATCTTGGATGCGGCGGTGGCCGGCAATCCTTTGACGAGGATGGCGTCCTTGATGGCGAGCGGCGCGCCGGCGAGGTCGCCGATCGCTTCGCCCTTGGATATCATTTCGTCAACGCGCCCGGCCTCGTTCAATGCGGATTCCTCGGCAAGGCTGAGGTACGCGCCCACCTCAAGGTCGCGCTCCTTTATATGTTTGAAATACGCCTGCGCCGCCTCGCGTGCGGAGAACTTCTTGGCGAGAAGTCCGTCGTGGAATTTTTTGATGGTGAAATCGCCGAGGTCCATAGGATTATTATTCAAAGACCGCGGGCACTTCAAGGAAGCCGTCTTTGGATTTGGGAAACGCTTCGACGCCCGCGCCGCGATCGGTGTTCTCGCGTTCGCGGTCGCCGCGGAACACGTTCTTCAGGTCGGTGCCGCCGGTCATCGGCGCTACGTTCGTGGTATCGAGTTCTTCGAGCGCTTTGAAATGCCCGAGGATGTTGCCGAGGTCCTTGAGGAGTTTTTCCTTCTCGTCCTCGTCGAGTTCTACGCGCGCGAGCTTCGCCAGGTGTTCCAAGGTCTCTCTATCGATGGTGGATGACATTACCCCTATTCTACTGGAATCCGCGATTTTTTCAACCTTGCGCGGGTCATGTCAGTCGCCGCACCTCCGCCTTGAACTGGTCGCCGCGCTCGGTGTAATTCTTGAACATACCGAACGATGCGCAGGCGGGGGAGAGGATAACGACGTCCCCCGGCGCCGCCGCTCCGCGCGCCGCGCGGACGATCGCCTCCATGTCCGTGCATCCCTCCAGAAGAAGGATAGAGGGAGGAAGGGAAGAAGGGGCAGGGGTGTTGTTTGCTGCAAGGATCGCTTCCTTGATGCGCGGCCACTCCGCACCGACGCCAATGATCGCTTTGACGCTTTTCGATCCGCGTATGGCCTCCGCGAGCGAAGAGAAGTCGGCGCCCTTCGACGAGCCGCCGAGGATCATGATCTTCGGTTCGTCGAACGCGGCCAGCGCGACCTCCGCGGCGTCGGGCATGGTGGAATACGAATCATCGTACCAGCGCACGCCACCCTTCTCGGCGACGAACTCGAGGCGATGTTCCAAGCCGCGGAAATCGTCGATCGCGGCCGCAATGTCGCCATTTGAAATGCCCGCGATCTTGCCGACGGTGATCGCCGCGCCCGCGTTCTCCCAATTGTGCTCGCCGGGGATATGGAGCGTGTCCACGGGGCAGATCGTTTCGGTGGCGCCGCCATTCGTGCCGTCATCGCCCGCAAATCGGAACGCGCCTCCCTCCACCCATGTGCCTTTTTTCACCGGGTGCCGTCGCGAGAAGGTGAAGACGCTGCCGGCGGTGAGGTCGGCATAGGCGGCACTCCGGGGATAATCCTCCGCGAGCACCGCAAAATCGTCGGGCGACTGGAAGCGGACGACGTTCGCCTTCGCCGCCGCATACTCCTCGACGTCCGTATGCCAGTCGAGATGTTCCGATGTGACCATGAGCGCGACGCCGATGTGCGGGCTCGTTTCGAGATCGATGAGCTGAAAGCTGGAGAGCTCGAGCACCGCCCACGAATCGCGGTCCATCTCGGGCAGGATGTCGACGGCCGGCCGGCCGATGTTCCCCGCAATGAACGCTTTTTTGCCGCCGCGTTTCAATATTTCATAAATGAGCGTGGAGGTCGTGCCTTTGCCCTTGGTGCCCGTGACGCCGATGATCGTGCCCGGGCAGCGCTCGAAGAAAAGTTTGGTCGCGCTCGATACGGTCACGCCGTGCGCGATCGCGGCCTGCAGTTCCGGCATATGGTACCGCGCGCCCGCGGTGCGGAAGATGACATCGAACCGGTCGAGGTCGTCGAGATAGCGCGCGCCGAGTTGTGAACGGACATTCGCGCCGGCGGGCAGTTCGATATCCTCTTTCTTGTCGAGTATCCAGATATCCGCGCCGCGGAACTCCGGGTCGTCCGCCAAAAAGCGGAGGACGGACCTTCCTTCACGGTCGAAGCCGAGGAGTGCGATCTTTTTGATATGGGGATCTGCCATTGGTAATAATGTTCGCACCAACTCGCTCCGCGCACAAGTTCCCGCCGGCCGACCACCCGCCGTCCGCGCGGCTGCCGCGCGACGGATGCGGTGCGCTTTTCTTTGCACTATCCCGCAAAAGCTGATATAATGACCTGGTTGTCAGATTCTCGCGCGGGAGGGTTGGGAAGGGTTTTCCGGCAAGCCCCATAAGCTTGCGAAGCAAGTCCGAGTCTTGCCCCCGCAACATTTTTGCAAAATCATCTGGTTTGGGTTCTTTTGCGATAGCTGCATAGAGCGGTTTGAATTGTAAAGACTGGATTTTTTGATTGCCAAGGGAAAGGTTCCAAAGTAGTTCAGAAACCAAAACTCTTTTTTCCTCTGGGCTAGCATCCAAGTAGTTTTTTTGTGCGGAAATGCCTTGTAAAAATGTGTTTTTGATTGGTTCCAAAGTGGAAACCCCCTCATTGGATTTTCCTTTGAGCTTTTTGATTTCGGTTTTTAGAGCAACAATCTCGTTGCTCCATGCCTTCATCTTTGGCGTATAAATGGCCTCTGGGGTGACTTCGGCGGCATAGCTGTCCGCAAGCTTGGATTGAGAGGACTCGATGGCCTCAACGCGTTTTTCGAGCATTTCAACCGATGCCGTGGAATATTGGCCTTCGCTAGAAACCTTTTCCTTAGCCGCCTCATAAGCAATCTCTACCAATTCCTTGTCGCACTGGAGCTTTGTTAAAGCCTCGGCGATCATTTCATCGATTTTTTCTGCACGGAGATAGTGGCGGTTTTCTTCGCAGTTTCGCTTGCCGTTCGTGCAGAAATAATAATCGTGACCCTTACGCTTACTTGCAGTGATCGCACATCCGCAATTAGCACATTTCATAAATCCGCGAAGATGAAAAAATCTTTTTTGCTGTCTGCCGTGGAGTTTTCCGTCGAGAACATTATTCGCCGTATCATAAAGTTCTTTTGAGATGAGGGGTTCGTGGGTTCCCTGATAATATTTCCCCGTTCGCAACATGACACCCGTATAGAACGGGTCGCGAATAACGCGATGGATGAATCCCTTGTTCGCTTTTTTCCCTGAGCGAGTACGCAAACCTTCCGCATAGAGTTGTTCAGAAACCTCCTTGAGGCTTTTACCGCCTTGCGCATACACCTCAAAGAGACGTGGAATAAAGGGCGCAACTTTCTCGTCGAGGTAAAGTGTTTTTGTAAATTTGTTATTTATATAACCGAAGGGCGCATGGTTCGGCCATCCGCCGCGTTCCAACTTGGTACGATTGCCACGCTTTACGTTTTCCGAAAGATCGCGGACGTATTGATTTGCCATACCAAGCTGTACGGCGATCATCAACACATTATCAGAGGGAAGATGAATTGCATCGTGTGTTCTGATTTCTTTTATTACGCTGTGTTGAAGGAGGTCTATTATGCGCCCCGCGTCAGCCATGTTACGAGCAAGGCGATCAAGTTTCCAACAGAGGATAGCATCAGCCTCTCCTTTCTGAATCATCGCGAGAACCGATGCAAATATGGGACGACCCTCCGCTTTGGCAGATCGGCTCTCGTGAAGAATTTTAACTACATTTAAGCCGTATCTTTTTGCAAGCTCCAAAAGCTCGTTTTCTTGAGACTCCAAAGAGGCAACCTGCTTGTCTTCGGTGTCCGTTGATTTACGGCAATAAATAACGTATTTCATGGCTCTTTTTGCAGATAAGTTTTCCTGATTACTTTACCGAGAAAGATATTATCTCCCTCCCACTCCTTAATCGGTTTTTTGTTAGCATAGCGATGCGCAAGATATTCTGCAAACTCACCCTTAATTTCAATCTGCTGAGGGAACCCATGGGAGATACGCATCAACCGTCGCATCCCATTGAAAATAACATGATCTGCGCCCTTAGTTATGTATTTACTAATGTAATGTGCCAGCTTTGGAGAACCATCAGTCTTGACCGCATCCACAAAACCCTCGCCCCATAACTTTGCGAGGATGCGGGTCTTGCGCTCATCTCCATGGGAAATAAGCCGTTCACCTTCGCGTGTATCTCCGAGAGACAACGGCACGTTAAACAGTAACCCATGGAAATGGATTCTTCCGCGAGGGGATAGTTCGGGAATAAAAATGGATTGTGCCTGAGGATATTTATCTCGCAACCGCACTTGGAAGTTGCGAAGGGAATCACTTGCATAGAAGGCATCCGACGCATCCCCGTTAAAGGTGAGCGTGACCAAGAGCGGGCATCCATATTCTTCAAGAGCAGAAGACACGCGCCACATACATAATTTCTTGGTTCTCCGAGTATTATCGGGTCGCCGAGCCTCGAATACATCACGCCTTTTTCTGGGAGCAAATACACGTCCTTGGGGCGGTTCTTTTTCGATTTCAGTGATCTCGATAGTGTTTCCATATTTTCGATAGATGAAGTACATAGGTTTATTTTTTATTAATTGGTTTACAACTGTGAGGGGATATCAAGTCTTAAGAGGGAGGCGGCGGTTTTCCGCCAAAGGCGGAAGAACCGCCGCCTCCCGTCCTTCGAGACTCAAGGTTTGCAATCGTTAAGTACACTGTCGAAAGCGACAAGAGATAAATTGCAACCTGCTCATCGGAAATTTCCTCGCCCCACTTGGCAAAGAAATATACCTTGGTTTTTTTGATTAGCTCATGACTGAATGTCATGGAGCCAGTTTCTCAGGTCAATTTGACGGACTAGTTGCAAAAACGGGTAAAAAGGCAGAATCTATGCGTGTAACTCTATGAAAAAGACAGATAACAATTTCCAAGCAAAACGGCATATTCCTTATTTCAGTAAGGGGGTTTTAGTGTTTAAGGAATCAGGACATACACTCACGCATACCAAATACTACGTTTGCTCAAAGAAGCAAAAGGGGCAGTGCCGTTTAGACGAAAAACGAATTAGAGTCGAAAGCCTCGAAAGGAACTTTTCTCGATTGGCAAAAAGTTTTGAGATACCCAACGACTATAAATGGCCGGCACTTAAAAATTTAATAGGCGAAATACTCCACGATCAGGTTGATGACTTATTGGAGAGTGATAATTTTCACCACGATATTTTTGATAACGCGATTGTCTTAATGGATGAAGACATTAAAGAAAAAGATAATAGGCAATTTCAGCTCGACGCTAAAGATGCGGCGGAAGCAATGGCAAAAGAATCCGCAACAAAAACAGAATTTGTCTGTGGACTTTTATTGGGAGTGATAATGGCGTTTGGGAAACGAAATATCTCGGAATCAGAGGCGGGAAGGGTATTGGCATATTTAAGCGAAAAGATTTATCTCTCAAACAATGGGAAGATCGAAAAAATAAAACTCCATGATTTCGGAGAGTACGCCTTTCAATATATCAAACAATTTGTTCCCAACTATACGGAACCATTTAAATATTTTACAAAAGGACGTACTTTTGAAACATTGCGCTATAAGGAAGTAGCTGAAAAAATTAGAAAGGGAAAAATCGAAATAGAGATACCCGTACTCGCAATGGGTGCGACGGTTGCTAAAACTACTAATATTTTAGCGAGGATAACATCCCTAAAAAAAGAAGAGGTATTAGCGTTGCTGTGGTTTTTAAACGAAAGCCCGTTAGGAAAAACAGCCATGGATTTACAAAAATTTCTCAAGGGAAGGAAGAAAGATTTAGAAAAAGAAGGTTACCTTGAAAAAACGAAAAATTTAACTGATAATGATAGTACAAATTAATATGGTAGCCTAAACCACCGCGAAAACTGTGGCATGGCTCAAAAACTGTTGCAAGTAGAAAGCTCCTAGTCAGAGCACTTGCAACAGTCATACCTCGAAAGGGGCATGGGTGCCCGCAAGGGCATCACTGGCTGGGAGCTCTGTGTTTATGCTTATTATATTTCTTGCGGGAGTAACTATTTTAATCATTGTTTTCGCAAAATACTTCGATCGTTTTCGAGATGAATTTTATTCTAAGCCGCCAGAAGAAAAATTGGATTACCCGTATCACCGCAAAGACTATTTGCTTACGGCGGCCGAAAAAAACTTTTATGAAGTTTTAAAACCTATCTGCGACGAACGGAACACTCTTGTTTTTGCAAAAGTAAGATTAGAAGACCTTGTCTGGACTCCGAAGTATACAAAACATCCCCTAAAATGGCGTGGCTATGTTCGTTCCCGCCATATTGATTTTGTGCTTTGTGATCGAGAAAATATAAAGCCGCTTTGCGCTATCGAGTTAGATGATTCAACGCATGATCTTCCTAAGACAATAGAAACGGATAAAGTGAAAGATGATATCTTAGCCGCCGCTGGGTTGCCACTTCTACGAATAAACACAAGCTCTTTTTATGATCCCGCAATACTTCTTTTAAAAATAAAAGAAAAACTGAATTAGTTTATTAATCTAATCCGAGCTTTTCCTTGAGAACGGCGCAGAATAAAAAATAGGGTTGATTTTCAAGATCAACAAATTGCGACGTAGGAGCATTTTGTAAAAACTTATTAAAGAAATCGGCGGTAGTGGTTTTTGAAAAATCCTCTCGTCGGGTTATTAATCCCTTCGTTACCAAGAGATCGCCAGTTACAAAACCAAGTGTATTACTTCCTTGGGCTGTGGTTAATTCGCGATTATTAATAACCAATTTTGAACCAAGTATTTCTTTGATGTATTCATTTAGCGCGGCAAGATATAAATCACGAGGTAAGATATCCTCTATAGATTTATCTTTGCTTGTCTTGAAAAAATCGCCAATACGCAAAGTCTCTAGTAATGTTTGCTTTTTCATTTTCTTCGCAGTTTCATTAATCTTTTTAAGAATCGCATCGCCCCCACTATCGGTATCTACCAAAGCAATTAATTTGCGATCTTCTGCTAACAATATTCTTACCAAGGCAAACATTTCTTCTCTTCGATCCGCATCGATAATACTTAACGAGTTTAAATTAATCGATAGTCGCTCCGAAAACTTTTTCAATAACGCTGAGATATAGATTCGATCAGATGTTCCTTCGACCAATAAAGACTTATCAGAATAAAAGAAAGAATCATTCATTGTAATTCCCCATAATGATCTAAGAGATGACCAATTATTTCCATAGGGTTTTTGGATAATCTTTGTGCCCTTATCACCCTTGTCGATTCCTTTATAAACCAAAGATGTCCGTGTTGGATCATTGCGGTCCACCATAAACGGAGAATGGGTGGAATATAAAACTTGATTATTTAAACCAACCTTTTTAATTTCCTTTAAAAGGTCTTTTTGACCTTGGGGATGAAGATGAATTCCTGGTTCATCGAAGACAAAGATAAATCCTTCGGGGTCGAGAGTTGAGGCTTCGGCATATAGTGCTAAATAAAACGAAAAGAAGGAACGGAACCCAAGGCTCCTTTTTGTGGGGGTATCAAAAGTTCCAGTTTTATCCTCAATGGTTACATACAGAGAGCCGTCTTCAACTCTAAGATGAAAGGTGTGTGTCTTTTTCCCCTGAGACCATATTCCCCGAACCTTTCGAGTTAATTGTCTTTGAGCCTTAACTCTTAATGTAAATGCACTTGTTGAATTTTCAAACAGTTCTTCTTTTTTATCCCATACCCCCGCAAGTTTTAATAATCCTTCAAATTCAAGGTTGGCTCTCGCATTTAATTGAGCAAGCGTAATACTATCAATTAGTTCATTGCTTGCTTCAAAGAAGACTACTTTAGGCAAAAAACCTTTTAAAAAATCTCCAATACCATATGGTTGGCTTGAGCCATAAGTTAAAGAATAATTTTTCCCTTGAGGCAACGCCTTATAAATAATTCTCTTTACGGACTTTTCGGATAGAATTACTCTTAATTCGGCACTACCCCCATTTTTTGCATGAATTAAAACGGAATCATAATTTGCCTTAACGCCCTTAGCTTGCGTATCCATTTCTATCTCCGAAGGAAAGGCTCCAAGTTTAGATTCGATAGCTTCGATAATAGCCCCAAGATCGTCGGAATTTAAATCTAAAATAAACTCCAAGTATGGAATGTCTTTTCCCTTTGGGCGGCGATAGGAAATAGACGTATCGTCTGGTTGAAATTCATTAAAATTAAGATAAGTAACTGATTCTAAAAGATTAGATTTTCCATGTTCATTAGCACCCACTAAACAAGTGACTTGGGGTTTAATCCAAAAATTTAATGGCTCTTGAATGGAGCGGAACCCTTCCAAAACTATCTGTTTTAATTTCATATTCAAACAAAATTATTAGATATTTCGGGCCAAATATCCTTTTAATGACTTTATTTTAGCACAAAATAAGGAAATTCCCAATAGGGCAAATTTGATTAATTTAAGTTAAAAAACTCAAGTGGCCAGAGTTATTAAGGTTCCAACTTCGTCCCACAACGCCAACAGCCAAGGCAGATTCTTTAAAGACCGAGAGGTCTCGATTTTGGCGCCACGTCAATGTGCTACTATTAAAGTATCTATTATGGAGAAAGAGAGGATTACTTCAGATCGATTTCCCGCCTCGCGAAGGTTGAGATTGGCGCTTAATATCCTAAGGGTCGCCATCGTGTGGCTTATGGCATCTCTCCTTTTGACGTTGCTTATCAACGACACCGAATCGTTTATTATTATCGACCTCTTTTTCATCGGGTTCCTTGTCGCTATTATTTCTTTTCAATTTTCGAATTCTATATTCGAGATGAACGATGCGATGGTCAAAATTAAAAGCGGTTATTTTCTGCAGCATGTCCAAAGCATCGATCGAGGAACAATTCACGGTGCGGCTGTTCAAAAAGAATGGAGGATCGGGAAAATGGGAACTACCGATGTTCCCTTTATGTGCGACGTGGTTCTTTACGGCGATTCTTTGAAAGAACATCCTATAGCTTATATCAATGGTTTTACGCAAAAAGACGCCGAAAGATTAGTGGATTTGATCAAAAGATCCTAAGACCGAGAGGTCTTATTTTGCGCTTTCCGTTACGGTGCCGGCATACCCGTCCTGATATTGATACTCGGTGTCGGTGGTCGGTTTCAGGATAAGGGGTCGTTTTGAATAAAGGTGACTTTTTTACGCCCGGGAACGTTATATATAGTAAGAAAGGTTAATATTCATAAATTATATGTCTAAAAAGGCCATTTTAATTCGGATCGGTATAGCGATCTTTGCGGTTCCACTCCTATCTTTGGCGGCAACGGTCGGCAGTAGTGCGGTTGGGTCCGCGGCGACCGGCGGCACGGCGTGCTTCCCATTCAGCCGCTCGCTTTCGGTGGGCGCGCGCGGGAGCGATGTCGCTATGCTCCAGGACTATCTGGGCCAACAGGGATATCTTAATGTTTCATCGACGGGCTACTTCGGAGTATTGACCAACGCCGCAGTGGGCAAGTGGCAGGCACAAAACAATATTGCGGCATTGGGTGCCTCCGGGAACGGCACCTTCGGTCCCTTGTCCCGCGCCTATTTCATGCAATCGTGCGGAACCGGCGTTGGGGCGGGAAGCGGCAACAGTAGCGGCACCGCGCAAAGTTTTTCCGCCAATCCGCAATCGGGCATTACGCCCCTTACCGTGCAGTTCACCTCAACGGCTCCGCAGGGAAGCGATGTCGGTAACGCGGTCGATTTTGGCGACGGTGCAACGGGAACGCTCGGATTTGTTCCTGTCTGCTCGAGTTGTAACGCGATGGGTATAGTCTCGCACACCTATACCGCTACGGGCACGTACGCCGCAACACTTACGAGCGGGGTCTGCAATTGTCCGGCGAACGGCATCTGTGGTTGTCCCAATATTCGGATCCTCGCGACCACGACGGTCGCCGTCGGTTCCGCGACCGGCACGACCGGCACGGCCACCTCAAGCATCCGGCAGTTGAATGCACCGGGAGTCGTGACGCTTTCGCCCGGTGGCATTGCGGAGATCCGCAATGAGGGCGCCTATTTCACCCTGCAAACCATTGCGTCATCTTCCGCCACTATTCAGATCACGCCGGTCGGTTGCTGGAATTGGTTCCCTTCGGACCCCCCGTCAAAAATTGTCTGTATGATCGCGCTCGTTCCGATCCCGCCCCAGACTCTTACGCTCGGTCAAACCTATAGCGGCACCAATTATTCAATCACTCTCACTCAGCTTGGCGATAGTACGGCCACTTTTTCGGTGAATACGAAGTAGGAAGGTGTCTTGCGCGGTGGAACGCCTCGGTTGAATCCCCGTCTCATCGGAGTGATAATGAAGTGAAGTGGTCGAAACATCCTCTCCTACGCTCCCCCGAAGCGCCTTTACTCTTATCGAGCTTCTGCTTGTGATCGCCGTCATCGTGGCGCTTGCCGTCACGGTATTCGTGACCTTGAATCCCGCCCAGCGTCTTGCCCAGGCGCGCGATGCCTACCGCCTTTCGGACGTATCGTCCCTCCAATCCGCATTGAACCTGTACTCGGTCGATGCCGCCTTTGCCGGACAGACCCCGTCCCTCGGTGCCACGGGCACCATGTATCTTTCCCTTCCGGATCCCACGGCCACGACGTCCGCCGGCACGAACTGTGCGGGTCTGGGCTTCCCTTCGTCCGGCTATCATTGTCCCGCCTCGAACACCTATCACAATACCGACGGTACCGGATGGATCCCCCTCAATCTTGCAAGCGTTCCGAACAGACTTTCCCTCTCGAAGCTTCCCGTGGACCCCACGAACACTTCCTCATCCGGAGAGTATTACGCCTATATGACCGACGGCACGAAGTGGGAGATCGCCGCACAACCCGAAGCTTCCGCAAACCAGACCAAAATGGCATCCTTTGCCGCAGGTACCACCCGGTCCCTCATTGCGCTCGGGTGGGGAGGGAGCGGAGGGAGCACCAGCACGAGCCCCATCACCTATACGGCGGCGACATACGCCACCGACAGAAGTCCTCTCGATGTCGCCTTCGATTCCAATACAAACACTGTCTGGGTGACGAACAGCAACGGAGCCGATATCACGATGATCGACGATACGACCTACGTCGCTTCGTCTTCGGGTTATATCGCCAATCCGAACGGCATTGTTTTCGATCCCCATACCAACTTCATGTGGGTGACGAATTATTCGAGCTATCAGGTCACACGGATCAACGATCTCACCGGTGCAAACGTAGCGTATTCCGGATCGTACAACAGCCCCAACGACATCGCATTCGATTCCAACACCAAGTCCCTCTGGGTGACGAATTACGGCTCTACCACCGTCACCAGGATCGACGACACGACCTATGCGGCCACGATCTACTCTGTCGGGTCGCAGCCGACCGCCATCGCATTCGATTCCAACACCAATTCCATTTGGGTGACCAATAAGAACACCAACCTTGTCACCAGGATCGACGATACGACCTATGCGACTACGACCTATGCCGTCGGATACCTTCCCGAAGGCGTTGCGTTCGATTCCCATACCAACACCATCTGGGTGGCGAACGCCTCCGCCGGCACCGTCACCGAGATCAACGATACGAGCTATACGAGCAAGACCCATACCGTCGGATCATGGCCCGAAGGCATTGCATTCGATCCCCATACCAACTCCATTTGGGTGGCGAATTGGGACGGCAATACCGTCATACAGATCAACGATACGACCTATGCGACCACGACCTATGCCGTCGGAACTTCGCCGAGTGCCGTTGCATTCGATTCGCACAACAATTCCATTTGGGTGACCAATTACGGCGATGCCACGGTCACGGTGTTCGTGCCGAGTCGCTAGCGCCCGCCCGCCGAAAGCCGCTTCGAGAACGATAGGAGCAGCAGTGCCGCGATCGCCGCCATGATGGCGCCAAAACAGAACGGGTATGCGGGCCCGAACTTGTCCCACAGGAATCCGGCGAAGAAGCTGGCGGGCAGCGTGGCGAGCCCCACCGCCGTGCCGTAGATGCCGAACGCCCTGCCGCGATGGTCCGCGCCGACGATGTCGGCAAGGAACGCCTTCGCCACTCCGAGATTCGCTGCGTAGTAGATCCCGTAAAACGCGTAAAGGATCCAGATCAGATACGCGTGTGCCGCGAACGCGAAGCCGAGGTAGACGAGCGCATAGGCCGACCAGCCGATGAGCATGGTGGGGATGCGGCCGATCCTGTCGGAGAGCGATCCCAAGGGTACCGCGAATAGCGCGTAGATGAAGTTGAAGAGCGCGATGACGAGCGGGATCTCGAGGAGCGTCACGCCGAGGCTCTGCGCCCTTAATATGAGGAACGCGTCGGACGAGTTTCCGAGCGTGAAGAGGATCACGATGCCGAGAAAAAGATAGAACGATCCGGGCAGGGGTTTGCTTTGCGCCGGCATGGTCACGTGGTCCGCATTCACGGCGGCCTGTTCTTGTTCCCGCTTCGGGACCTCCTTCACCTTGAAGATGAGGACGAGCAGCGTGATGAGGAGCGGGATGGCGCTGAAGACGAGAATGCCGTGATAGAGCCACGCGCTGCCTTTCAATATATAGAGGAGGCCGAAGAGGATGAGCGGCCCCGCGACCGATCCGAGCGTGTCGAGCATGCGGGCGATGCCGAAACTTTTGCCCCGCACCGCTTTATCCGACGAACCCGCGATCAGGACGTCCTTCGGCGGGTCCTTCAGTCCTTTTCCCGTGCCGTCCGTAAAGCGGAGCGCGAGGACCGCCGGGCCGCCCGTGAAGAACGCGAGGAGCGGGCGGCTTACCATCGAGAAGAAGTAGCCGATGAAGATGATCGGTTTCTGCTTCTTGAATTTGTCCGAGAAGAATCCTGCGATGACGGCGAAAAGATAACTGCTCGCCGTCACGAGCCCCTCGGCGACACCGACGAACGCCTTGTCGAACCCGAGGATCGTCGTGTAATAGATGGGAAGGATGGGGGAGAATGTATCCTGGCTGATGCCGCCGAAGAAGCTCAACAGGCCCACAAAGAAGACATTCCGGTTCTTCTTTGGGGCAAGGTCCGCATCCGGAACCGGGTTTGAAATATTATTTGGCGCTTCCATGTATTGTATGATATCATAATCCTATGAACGGCTACGTGGTGAACATCGAAAAAGAATCCATCGAGAACGAGAACTTCCGGAAGGTCCTGTATACCGCCAAGCATTGTCAGCTGGTGGTGATGAGCCTGAAGCCGGGCGAGGACATCGGCATGGAAGTGCATCAGCTCGACCAGTTCATCCGCGTGGATGCGGGTTCGGGTAAGACCGTGTTGAACGGCAAAGAGTATCCCATCGAGGACGGCTATGCGGTGGTGGTGCCCGCCGGTACGGAGCATAATATCATCAACACTTCCACCGACAAGCCGATGAAGCTTTACACCGTATACTCTCCGCCGAACCATGTGGACGGCAAGGTCCATGTCACGAAGGCGGATGCTGAAGCGGATGAAGGCGAGCACTTCGACGGCAAGACGACGGAAGCGGAATAACTTCGTAAAAAAAGAATAAGGCCGGACATCCTTGATGGATGACCGGCCTTTTGAGTTGCGTTGATGATAGACTAGAACGATTTCGAGATCCCGATCCCCCAGACGGTTTTCGAGGGACGTCCCTTATCGCCGATCCCGCCGCCGACCCCGAAGCGGGGGAGCGTGAGGGTCGTCGATTCGTTGACCGCGAACGTCAGGGAGGCTTCGGAATAGAACAGGGCCTTTCCCTTCCCGTTGTTGAAGCCGCCGTTCACGTCGTAGTTTGCGTGGGCCTGGGCCGCAATGGAGAATCGCTTGGCGAGTTTTCCGGTCCATCCGGTGCCGATCATGGGATAGTTTCCCCCATGTCCCATCGACGTGAGCGTGGTGACATCATAGTGCTCGATCGCCGCAAACGGTACGAAGGCGTTATTGCCCTTCGTGATCGTCCGCGAGATCTTTGCGCTGATGACATTCACGTTCGTCCCGGCGACGGGGGTCAGGAAAAAGATCCAATCCCCGGCGGACACGGTGTACTTGCCGAACTTATGCGTGACATTCACGTCAAGGTCGGTTTCGTACGCGAATGTGTCGGGTGCGTTCTCGAATCCGTTCGAATTCCAGATACTCACCGTGAGTGCCGTACGGCCGCCGCGGAAAGCACGGGTTATGTCCAGATCCTGCTGGACGACAGGTTCGTCCGCGAAGATGCCGCAGACGGTCGTTCCAAAGTATCTGTTCTTGAGGTCGAGGCTGTAATTGCCCGACCACTGCCCGCTGCATGTGGGAACGAAGAATACGAGAAACATCACGAGGACGACGAGAAAAACCACGTACCGGCGCATAGGCCTCCTTACGATCTCGAAACTTTCACGCTGACAAGCTTCTGACCATATTTTACGCCATTTAATTACATTTGTCAATGGTTCACCCGGCGAGATATTGAGGTATACTTAACGGGCATCGCAATAACCTAAAAAACCATGCAAAACAACGATTCTTTCAGGGCGCATGCGCTTCGGAACTTTATCCTTTTGGCGGCGCTGGTCATCATAATTGCGGCAGGGGCATTCCTTTTTTGGCGGTCCTCGAAGGGCCCGGCAGGAACCGCACCGACGTCAACAACGACGACGGCAACATTCGATCCTCTGAATGCCGCCTATGTCATTGACGGTACGGCGGTCGGTCTGACGAACGGCAGCGCGGAACAGGATGCGGCACCCGGCTCGGCGGAAAAGATCAGTACGAAGATATTCGGACAGCCGGTCATAGGCGATATCAACGGCGACGGCAGGAACGATGCCGCCGTGATCGTCACGCAGAGCGGCGGCGGAAGCGGCACGTTCTATTACGCCGCGGCGGCGCTCGACGCCGGCAACGGAACGGCGTCGGGGACGAACGCGATCTTCCTTGGCGACCGCATTGCGCCCGACACCATGCAGATCGCGAACGGCGTCGTCACGGTGAATTACGCCGATCGCACCGCGAGCGAGCCCATGTCCGCCGCGCCTTCCGTCGGTGTTTCAAAATATCTCGTCGCGGCGGGCGGCACGCTTTACGACGTGCCGGTCGGCGACCTTTACCCGCTCGCGTCGGGCATCGCTTGGGGCGACATGTCGGCGGCAACGATCGCGCCGGGGGAGCAGAACGTACCGGGGCCCGTGGCCGGGATAAAGATAGTGTCGCAGCCCATCACCGGTATCACCGATCTTTCCGCGCCGTCGGCGCCGTTCGAGAGCTATTACAAAAAGAAATTGGCGGCGGCAGGATGGACGGTGGACAACTCGCTTGCGGCGGGCGGCCCCGGGGCGGATATCACCGGATATAAAAAAGGGAACAACTACGTCATCCTTGAATATACTTCCGTGTTCAAGAACAATGGCGGCGGGACCGCTCCCGAATCCTGCCCGTGCGACCTGACCTTCTCAATCTTTGCGGGGACATCGCTTTTGGGAGGACAATGATCGCGGAAGAGAAAAAACCTGGCCTTGTCAGCATTCTTAAGCCGTATAAGGGCCTCGTTTTTTTGCTTGTTATTCTGACCATCCTGCCCTCGGCGCTCAATCTTGTCGTGCCGAAAATCATTTCGAACGCCATAGACGATTTCGCACAGGGGGGCTTCGTCCTGCGCACCGTCGTGATCGAATTTTCGGTCGTCGCCATCCTCATATTCATCCTCACCTATCTCCAGAGCGTCGCGCAGGTGTACGCGGCCGAGCGCGTGGCGCGCGACCTGCGCACCAAGGTGGCCGCCAAGATCTCCCGTCAGGATTATTCCTTCATCGACCGCGCGACGCCGGCGAAGCTCCTCACCAATCTCACGAGCGATGTCGATGCGGTGAAGTCGTTCATCGCGCAGGCGATCTCCTCGATCGTGTCGTCCGTGTTCCTCATCATCGGCGCGAGCGTGCTTCTCCTGATGACCGACTGGCGGCTCGCGCTCGCGGTGCTTGCGGTGGTGCCGTTCATCGGCGCCACGTTCTATTTCGTGCTTGCGAAGGTGCGCAAGCTTTTCCTGCGCGCCCAGGCCGCCATCGACTGGCTGAACAAGGTGATCAACGAGAGTATCCTCGGCTCGGCGCTCATCCGCCTCGTCAACTCGCAGGCGCAGGAATACGGCAAGTTCACGAAGGCCAACGTGGAGGCGCGCGACATCAGTCTCGACATCCTCAGCCTTTTTGCGGCGCTCGTTCCGGTCATCACGTTCCTGACGAACGTCGCCACGCTCATCATCGTCGTGCTCGGCGGCCATTTCATTATCGCGGGATCGCTCTCGCTCGGCGGATTCACCGCCTTCAACAACTATCTCGCCATCCTCATTTTCCCGATCCTCATCCTCGGTTTCATGTCGAACGTCATCGCGCAGGCGGACGCCTCGTACGCGCGCATTGCGGATGTGCTCGTCTCGCCCGACGCGAAGGACGGGGGCACGCGCAAGGCCGCGCTCACCGGGGCGATCTCCTTCAGGAACGTGACCCTTCAAAAAGGAGAGAAGCCGATCCTGAAGGATGTCTCGTTCGAGGCAAAGCCGGGTACGCGCACGGCCATCATCGGTCCGACCGCCGCCGGCAAGACGCAGTTGCTCTACGTGCTCACGGGCCTTGCCCGGCCGGACGCGGGCGCGGTGCGTTACGACGGCGTGGATATCGGCGAATACGACAAACAGAGCCTCTATTCGCAGATCGGGTTCGTGTTCCAGGACAGCATCCTTTTCAATCTCACCTTGCGGGAGAACATCGCGTTCTCGAACACGGTGAGCGACGAGGGGCTCAAGAGGGCGATCGATACCGCCGAGCTCGGCGACTTCGTCGACGCCCTGCCCGACCGTCTCGACACGGTCGTCTCCGAACGGGGGACGAGCCTTTCGGGCGGTCAGAAGCAGCGCGTCATGCTCGCGCGCGCCCTCGCACTCGAGCCGAAGATATTGCTTCTCGACGACTTCACCGCGCGCGTGGACGTGCGGACGGAAAGGAAGATATTGAAGAACGTTCGCGACAACTATCCCGGCCTTACGCTCATATCCGTCACCCAAAAGATCGTCTCCGTCGAGGACTACGACCAGATCGTGCTCCTTGAGGACGGCGAGATCATCGCCCGCGGCACGCATGCGGAGCTCATGAAGAACTCGCCGGAGTACGTGCAGATATTCGATTCGCAGGAAAGCACCGAACATCTATAGTCCCGCACCATGATCAACTACCAACTCAAGACATTCGAAAAAGGGGACAAGACCACCACGATCGGCGGGGCGGTGAAGAGCCTCGGCCCGCTTCTGCGCGACGAAGTGCGTCCGATCGTCATCTCACTCGTCGCGGTGATCGTGAACTCCGGGGCGAACCTGCTGTCGCCGTTCATCATCGCCTATATCATCGACAAGTATATTGCCACGAAGGATTTCCACGGCGTGCTCATGTACTCCGGCATCCTTGCGGTCATTTATCTCCTCGGCCTCGTCGCCGCGTATGTCCAGACGAAGGTCATGGGCGGCGTGGGGCGGCGCGTGCTGTTCAAGCTGCGTAACAGGATCTTCACCAAGCTCCAGGAGCTTCCCGTCGCGTTCTTCAACGCCAACAAGGCGGGCGATCTTATCTCGCGCATCAACAGCGACACCGACAAGCTCAACCAGTTCTTCTCGCAGGCGCTCCTGCAGTTCTTCGGGAACATATTCCTTATGTTCGGCGCCGGCGCGTTCCTCCTTTTGCTGAACGTCCGCCTCGGCGCCGCGTCGCTCGCGCCGGCGCTCATCGTGATCGTCATCACCCAGCTTCTGTCGACATGGATCAATCGCACGAGCCGGACGAGCCTGCAGGCGCTCGGCGGCATGAGCGCGGAGATCCAGGAATCGTTGGCGAACTTCAAGGTGGTCGTCGCCTTCAACCGCCTCGACTATTTCCGCGTCAAGTTCGATTCGGCGAACAAGGAGAACTATTCCGCGTCGGTGAAGGCGGGCGTCGCTTCGAACATCCTTACGCCGATCTACGGCGTCGCGTCGAACGCGGCGCAGATCGTCATGCTCGCCTACGGCATCGTGCTCATCGCCTCCGGGAATCTCACGGTCGGCTTCCTCATTGGATTCCTGCTGTACGTGAACAACTTCTATACGCCGCTCCGCCAGCTTGCGTCCGTATGGTCGTCGCTCCAGCTTGCGCTCGCATCGCTCGACCGCATCTCGGAGGTGCTCGGCCTGGGGTCCGACATCAAGGTCATCGAAAGCGGGAAGAAGGCCCCGCCGTCGGCCGCCGCGGCCGTGCTCTCATTCGATCGCGTGTTCTTCAGCTATACCGACGACAAGGAGGTCCTGCGCGACGTGAGCTTTGCGCTTGAAAAAGGGAAGACCTATGCGCTCGTCGGCCCCACGGGCGGCGGCAAGACCACGACCGCCTCCCTTATGGCACGGCTTTACGATCCGTCCATGGGCACGGTATATCTCGGCGGCCGCGACATCCGCTCCTACGAAGCGGGCGAACGGGCCGGGAAGATCGGCTTTATCCTGCAGGAGCCGTTCCTCTTCAGCGGCACGGTGGGGGAGAACATCCTTTACGGTAACGAAGAGTACGGGAGCTATTCGAACGAAAAATTGCTCGGGGTCCTGGAGGCGCGCGGACTCGGCGGCCTGCTGGCGCGATTCGAGAAAGGGCTCGATACGAACGTGGGGGCGAGCGATTCCATCAGCCTCGGACAGAAGCAGCTCGTCGCGTTCATCCGCGCCGTCCTGCGCGCTCCGGAGCTCCTGATCCTCGACGAGGCGACCGCGAACATCGATACGGTGACCGAACAGCTCCTCGAGGAGATCCTGCGGAAGCTGCCGAAGGAGACGACCAAGGTCATCATTGCGCACCGGCTGAACACCATCGAGAACGCCGACGATATCTTCTTTGTGAATGCGGGCACGGTCGTCCACGCCGGCTCGTTCGCGCACGCGCTCGAGATGCTCATGAGCGGAAAGAGGGCGAGCTGAAGCGCGGCCCGCTTTTGCGGCGGACCGTGAAGGCAAGTATACTGAAAGAACAATGCAGCCGCGTCCGATAAAACTTCCGGAGGACATGCATCCCCATGACGCCGTCATCGAGTGGTGGTATTTCAACGGCCTACTGAAGGATGCGAAAGGGAACAAGTATTCCTTCATGGACTGCCTTTTTCGGGCGGACGTGAAGAAGGTGGACATACCGTATCTGAAGAGTTTTGCCGGACGGCTGAAGTCGTCGCGCTATGTGACCTTCGCCCATTCGGTGATGGCGGACCTCGGCCGCAAAAAGAGCATGAAAGAGGTCCAGAATATTTCCCTCACTTCGCGCGACAGTTTCACCAAGCCGCTTTTCTTCGTCGATTACATCGATCCGGTGTCCGTCATGGACGGGTTCGTGGTGAACGAGATCGCCGAGACGAAGCCGGGTACGTTCCACGTAAGGACAAAGTGGGCCGACCTCACAATGGAATCGCGCAAAACACCGATGCTCGAAGGCGGCAAGGGCTTCATCGTCGTGCGGGGCCGCCAAAGCTTCTATTATTCGCTCACCGATCTGCGGACAAAAGGTGCGATCCACATCGACGGCCGGTGGGTGCCGGTAACGGGACGGTCATGGATGGACCACCAGTGGTCGGATACTTCCTATACAAAGGACCGCTGGACGTGGTTCTCGATCCAGCTCGACGACGGCACCGACCTTATGTGCGTCGAATATGCCGACAAAAAAGGAAAGGACCAGGTGATCGACGTCCGCGGCTCCCGTGGCCGCGCCGCGCATTACGAGCGCGCCGTGTTCTCGCACGACCGCCGGGTATGGAAAAGCGGAACGACCAAGGCGGAATATCCTCTTTCATGGACGATCGCGGTGCCCGACGGGAATATCGAACTTGTCACTTCCGCGATCCTCA
>JARLIC010000087.1 GCA_031291905.1 Minisyncoccota bacterium | reverse complement strand
CTTGCGCATGAAGAAATAGTGAAACTCGAAGTTGAGCTCCGGCGTGATGTACGGGTTCGGGCACTGCTCGAAGGGCAAACCAATGTTGAAACCGATGGTGATGCCGCCCGCATCGTGCGCGCCGCGGTTGGCCGCTTCCATTAAGGCGTTCCACTCCGACGGCTTGTGTCTCTGCATGCTCATGGCGACCTCTTTTATGCCGTGGACCAGCTGGCGAACCTCGTCGGGCTCAATCCGGCATCTCCGCACGTGGTCCTCCGGCACAGTCTTGTCCAATACAGCCTGCTCCACAATATTGTATAGTTCGTAGCCATCCTTGCACCGCCGCTTGATGGACTCATATCGCTCCTTTATCTCCACGTATTGCTGCTGGCCAGTGCCGGCCTCGTGTATGGACGGATAGTAGTGCTCGCATATGCCCTTGTCGTCGCCGTCGAGCGAGCTGAGGACCACAAGGCACGGCATGAGCACGAATATTTCAGTGTCAAAGTTGTCGATCTTCTCCATGACGTCCTTGTACTTCTCGGCAATTCCCTCGATGACCTGGGAGAAACAAAGGAGCATATTGCAGACCTTCGCGTCGAGGAAGAACTCCTTGCCCTTTCCCCAGGCCTTCTCGAACTTGGTGAGAACGTCGACGAGTTCTGGGTTGCTCTTGAGCTGGGGGTCAACAAGCTCGATGTTCTCCTGGTACTTGCGCAGCAGCTGGCGGATATCGTTGAAGGACTTCTTGATCTGATCCGCCAGCTTACGCACTGCCCGCGACTGCACCTCCGATATTCGTCTCGATATCCCCTCCGCCGCCACCAGTATGTCGACAGTCAGGTCGTCCCTTCCCTTTCCCTCTGAATTGGCCACCGAGTTTATCTCGCCACAGACCTCAACAAACCGTCGTCTGAGGTCGTTATACGCCTCACAGTTGAGCACAACTTTCCCCTTGAGCCGCTCCCGGATCTCGAAGCCTTGTATTTCCTTTTCGAGCTCGATGGCGTTGACGATGCGGGAACGCGCGTCCTTCTCGATGAGCATGAGTTCCAGCACGTATAACTGCTCGAAACGTGTCCAGAGCTTGTCGAAGTTGCAGAGGTTGGTGCGCAGCTCGGAAATTATCTGCTTCACGTCCGCGTGCGGGTTTTCCTCGCACAGTCTATTTTTAGATCAGACTAAACTGCGACATGCCTGTTGTAGATGTTGCGAAGAACGTGCTTGATCTTCCCGAACGCCAGGTACAGTTCTTTCGCAGATCTCAGCACGTCCCCCGAGAATATATACTTCTCATTGTTAACCCAGAGGAAGGGGAAGCCTAAGACGAGTTCAGTTCGCGGGGATACCTTCTTGGGCGGAATCGAGGATCTCGGTGAGATAGCAGAGGGCGCCCTCGGTGTAAAGGACGCGGTAGGCCTGCGAGAACTTAGTGCGGTACTGTCTCGACTCGTGCGGCACCTTGAACGATTCGAACAGTTTCTCCAACTCCTGGAGGAAGCACTTGCAGTTCTTCTGTCCCTCCGGAGAATCAACATCGAACTTCTCGTCACTCCTCTGGATGAGTTGACTGCCCGCGATAGCCGCCGCCTCGAGGTTGAGGAACTGTTTGCTCCCCCGCAGCTCCTCCAGCTCCGTCAGCGGCCTCGGCGGCGCCGTCTTCGCCCTGTCTAACTTTAATTCGTCGTCAGCGGGCACGTAGTGGATGGCCCCCTCCCTCCCCTCCTCGGCGGGCACATCGCGCGGACTGGCCGGGTTCTCCTGCCGGGACAGGTACAGTGTCAAAACGCTTTCGGTCTCGGAGGCCCCCTCCTCTTGGACGGGCTCCTGCTCCTCCTCCGCCGCCTCGGCCTCGACCGCAGGTATCGCCGCTTCTGAATATTGCTCGTGTGGACTAGTTTCCTGGTAGGTGAGCTCGACCTCACCCCCAGCCCGACTGACGCGGAGCACTCTGGAACCTACTGCAGACAGAATGAGAGAGAGAACTGCTACTGGGGTGTGCAGGCAGATTTGCCGCGAGCTTCTCCTCCTCGGCGTCCTCAGGGTCGAAGTCACGTTCGTTGCCGCCGAAGACAGGACTGTTGTCGCTGACATTGGAAGGCTGCATTTACGTTTGATAAGTTTTATCCGTGTGCAACGTGACCAACTTATATATATGCGGATAGCATTCTCGCTCCCGTATTATTATTTACTATCGTCACCTCGCATTGCTATGTTCCGAAGCGACCGATTTCTCGTTATGGGGTTTTGGGGTTTTGGGGTTTTGGGGTTTTGGGGTTTTGG
>JARLIC010000010.1 GCA_031291905.1 Minisyncoccota bacterium | reverse complement strand
TTCGTTTTGGTGCTCTTGCGGGTCCTGGAGTGGTCGATGGCCATCGGACGGCGGACGACTTTGCCGTTTTTGGTGATCCTTATTCGTTTGGTGAAGCTTTTTGAGGGCATGGGATTGGGTTGCTCAATACGGGTAAAGATAGCATAACGTTGGGAGCTTTGCAACTGCTCCCATTTTGTGCCGCAGCACGGGGCATACGAGTTTTATATCAATTCTAAATTATCCAGATTGATCTGATAGCGGCGAAAGAGAAAATCTTGGGCCGCTCTCTGAGGGGAATGTCGGAGGCACGAAGGTGCCGAGACCTTAGGCGGCCGGCCAGCAGGCCGGAACGCCGTCCCCGAAGAGAGTGGAACAGGATTTTCTATTTCTTCGCGATCTGCACCGACGGGCCGTTGCCGAGATACTTGGGTTCGCTCAGCTTGCGGTATTCCACAGGGAGGAGCTTGAGGAATTCGAGCAATTTCTCCATTGCAAAGTCCTTATTCCGCTTTTCGCGGCCGCGGAGGCGCATGTTCACCTCGACGGGATGGCCCTCGCCGAAGAACTTTTCCACCTGGCGCACTTTCACCATAAGGTCGTTCACTGCCGCGCGGGCGCTGATCTGCACCACCTTCATCGCCGCGCTCTTCTGCGCAAGGCGTTCCTTCTTGATGCGCTTGTCCTCCTCGAAGCGGAACTTGTCGTAGTTCATGAGCCGCACCACCGGGGGCGTGGCCGCTGCCGAGATCTCGATGAGGTCGATGCCTTCGTCCGGGCGGGCGAGGAGAAGCGCATCGCCGCGCTTCATTACGCCGAGGTTCTCGCCCTTCTCTCCGATCACGCGGAGCTCGGGGGCCGTTATTTGGTTGTTGATGCGGGGCTTGAGTATGGGAGTGGAAAACTTAGGAAACCGTCGGTTGGCCTTCTTTAAGCTTCATTGTAGCCGAGTATGGTAAAATAATCAAAACATGGACGAAGGACCGATCACCCATCCCGGCGTGCCGCAGGACGTGTACCACACGCTCGGCAACAAGACGCTTTCCATATTCGTGCTCCAGCGCGTGAGCGCGGCGATGGTCCTTTTGATCGTTACCATCGGGCTTTTCATTGCGGGTGCGCAGCCGACCCTTCGGACGACCCCGTTCGGCGATGTCACCGGGTACGCCACGCTCGGCGCGGAGATCTGCGCGCTGCTGTTCGTCATTGTCGCGATCGTCACCTTTCTCATCGGATGGTTCGTCTACAAGAACTTCAAATTCTCGCTTGGCGACGATTCGTTAAAGATCAAGAAGGGCGTCTTTGAGAAGACGGAGGTCGCGATCCCGTACCGGCAGATCCAGGACGTGGATATCGAGCGCGACCTTTCGTTCCAGATGATGGGATTGAGCAGGATCACCATTCTGACCGCGGGACAGGAGGATACAAAGACCGCCGACGGCGACGATGACCGGAATGAGGGGATACTGCCGGCGATCGATCACGACCTTGCGGAATGGCTGCAGGCGGAACTGCTGAAGAGGGCGAACGTGCAAAAAATCACCGAACAAAAATAAAACGGCGGTATTCCTATAAAGGTACCGCCGTTTTATTTTTGTTCGGTGATTTGCGCGTCTCGCTTACTTCCCGCAGCAGTTGCATTTGCCGCTCATCAGCTTGGTGATACCGAAGATGATGAGAAGGACCGGCCAGGTGACGTTCACGAATCCCCACGTGAGGACGTTGACCTCCGCGAGGAGGAAGACCAGACCGAAGATGATCGCGAGGATCGGGACCATCTTGTGGTGCCCGCAGCGGCAGACCTTGCCGTGTTCCATATTGCTTTCTTCCATTGTTGTTGAAGTGAAGTGATTTTTATCGCCGACCTTTATTGTGCAATATTTCAATTATACCATTCGGCGGCGGTGAAATTGTTTCTTTGTTGATTTTGTAGTATAATAGCGGAGCGGTTTGAAGGGCCGAACCTTTACATGCGGGAAATATATGGGGATGCATTGGCTTCGATAGCGATGTTCCGTGAGTTTGCGGGCCGATGGCGGCACCGTAAGCGCCGCA
>JARLIC010000086.1 GCA_031291905.1 Minisyncoccota bacterium | reverse complement strand
CAGGATGCAGATCGGTCAGACATACCATACGGGATAAGAAGAACAAACAGGTAGATGCAAGCGTCCAACTAAATAATCAATAATGCACCACCGACAAAAAATGTTTTGCACACTTGATATGTTAACGTCGATCTTAGGAATTCACACCGTCGTCATTGTTCTCTGCTAGATGAAGGGTAGCCTCGACAAAATCGTTAAACTGAATGCCGACCTCAGAGCCGTAGGGTTGCTCGTCCTCGAGAGCGTTCTCAGGAACCAGAAAGGGCAGAATTTGCACCGGCAGTCGACCCCTCGGTCCGTCCCCGTCTGAGGCTGTCGTCGGTCCTGTGCTCAGAACGCGATAGGCCTTTGGGACGAGTTTCTCAGGGAGCGTGGCCGCGACGGCCGCCTGCTTGTTTATTATCTCTTGTTTGACAAGCTCGTGGGAGAGGCACGACACGCTCTGTTTCGTGAGCACAAAGGCTTTGTCCAGCATCTGCTCATGAATTTGAGTAAGACCATTCCACAGGTCCCTTGCCATGGGAACCATAATCGCGTCCTCCTTGTACTCCTCCTGGCTGGATCCACTCTTACTAATCCCGGCCTGGGGCAGCTCGTCCACCACCGTCTGCGCGATCATCAGTTTGTTAAACTCGGACAGTTTGCGTCTAGGCGCCGCCTTCTGATTGTACGACTTCACCTGTTTCTTCGTTCTAGTCCCGACGAACTCAGCCACACTGCCCCAGTTGTTTCCGAAGAGACTGAATGCCTCCTCGAATCTATGTCCTTCCTCTTCGGTCCAATGGCCGATTTTGTGCTCATAGTGCTCCGCCTCACCGGGCGCGAATTCGTGTGAATCCTCTCCTGCATCTGGGATCTTCTCTTCTTCCGGCATGCCGATGTCGGCCTTGATTCGGCTTTCGACGTCATCGTCGTCGGCTCCATAACACTTCTGCTCTGGCTCCTTAACCTCGTTTATCATCTTATTGGAGGAAGCGTGTCCTGCCTTTATATATTTCGGAGAGTATCGTGCTACACGCGAGACGGTGTTTAATCTTATTGTCTGCTCGCAGTTGTCGTGTAGTCACTTGTCTTATTACTTTCAATAATCGCCTTATCTGGCAAATTGTGTAATGCATCCTGGCACCATAATAGGTGAGGTTTCTATTCTATATTTTGCAATTCATTCCAGTTGCGCCACGTTGCAGGATGATATCCCAACCTCCATTTG
>JARLIC010000085.1 GCA_031291905.1 Minisyncoccota bacterium | reverse complement strand
CGGCACCAGACAGTGGATAGGTTGCGGCGGGGCGCCTGGATACAACCAAGATAAAGTAAAGTGCGTTTGCAAAAGTAACATTAAATACTTCCAATGCTTAATATTATATTAACAAGCACCCCGTGCAGGCCTTCTGCTGCGCGTAGTTCTCTTCTTTCCTCGGCGACTTCGGCGAAGTTTTCCCTAGCACGCGCGACGTGACCTTCCCCAGTAGTTCGGAAACGCCCTTTCGCGTCCTGGCCGAGACCTCGTGGTAGTGCAGCCTGCTCTTCCTGGCATATTGCAGGGCCAGACGTTTCGACACCACTCTGTTCTTTGTCTCATCGATGCGAGTTGCGACGAGATAGATATCGGGCTCGCGCTGAGCCAGCCGACGGATCGACTGGAGCCAGAAGCCTGCGTTTTCGAAGCTCGCCATCCTGGTGGCGTCGAACAGAATGATCACGGCCTGGCACATGTCGTAATATACTATGCGAGGGGTGATGCTCATGCGCGGTACCTTTGCGGATGAACTCTTTGCTCTTCTCGCCGTCTGAGTCGATGATCTTGTACCGCACCGTCTTCTCGCCAACCGTCGCCGTCATCGACCGCGAGTCCAGTCCTACGGTCGGCTTCGTCTTGGACGGGTGGCTGTCCCCCAAGAGCGCGCGCATCAGACTGGTCTTCCCGGTAAGTGTATCCCCCACGATCATTATATTAATCTGCATGTCATATTGTTTGGTGTTCTGACGGATGGCCTTCTTCAGATACTCGACCTCGACCGGCGAGAAGCTCGCTGACTCTGTTAAGGAGGTCTCGCCCGAAGACGACGAGTCCTGTCGGCCGAGCGCGAGGGGGAATGGGATCTGCGCCGAGCTCACCGATTTCGACTTCTGTCCTGACTTGGTCAAGACGAGCTCTGAAACGGCTTCAAGTTCTGCTGAAGAGGGGGCGGAGTTGCGCCCGTTGCACTCGGAGCCGTCAGATTTGCGCTCCAGATCAAGGAGATACCGCTCTAGCTCCTGCACTCTGCCCTGATCGTTCTCTTTCACCGACTGTCCCAGCATCTTTAGGACAATGGAAGTCTCGTTCTCCTGCCACGTCTCCGCGTACCGCTTCTTTATCGACTTCATTTTCATGCGTTCCTGAGCCTAGAGATAGATAAGCTGTGACCGAACCTCTTGCCAATCCTTGGTCACGACCACTGAATGCCGTCTCAACATCGCAGTCTCTTCCTTCTTCTTCGAGTCCTCAGGTTGCTACGGGTGAGGGCTGCGGCGGTACCTGCTTGGAGGACCTTTCGCCCTCGTCGAAGTCGGATATCGTAACACTTCGCGCTCTCATCTCACTTTGCTTAAGAATTATATATTTACAGCAGACTTACTCTCCTCTTTCGCGGAGTTGTGTCAAAGCCTTTAATAAATCTCTAGGATTATAACGTATATAACTCTATCTCTCACGGGGCTTGCGGAAAGCTTTATAATTATTTCATTATGCATCTCGATGCTATCCCAGTTCATATCCACAATATCTATTGTCCTATACTGTCCGGTTTACGTCGTTGTGACATTTTGATCCCCCTGGACGACTAGCGCGCACATCGATTGGGGTTTTGGGGTTTTGGGGTTTTGGGGTTTTGG
>JARLIC010000084.1 GCA_031291905.1 Minisyncoccota bacterium | reverse complement strand
TAGTGTGTATAGAGGCAATTCGGATTGTGTATGCCGCGGTATCATGTGCCCGCCACGGCGAGTCAATATTGAATCCAGTGACCGCAGCTTGTCATATTTAAAATGCAGAACTTGATTCCGGTGATCAACAAGGTGCAGGAGATATTCGCGCAGGCACGCATGCCGATGGCGGTGGACCTGCCGATGATCGCGGTGGTGGGCGCCCAGTCGACGGGCAAGTCTTCGGTGCTGGAGTCCATCATTGGCAAAGACTTCCTCCCCCGCGGCAGCGGCATCGTCACTCGTCGCCCTCTTACACTTCAGCTGCACAACTTGAAGGAGGGCACCGACTACGCCGTATTCGCCCACAGGCCTGATCGGGTCTTTAATGACTTCGATCTGGTGCGGAAAGAGATCGAGGCGGAGACGGATCGCATAGCTGGGAAGACCAAGGGAGTTTCGCCGGAGCCCATAATTTTAAAGATATATTCAAAGTCGGTGCTCGACCTCACGCTGGTGGACCTCCCGGGTCTCACGAAGGTGCCTGTGAACGACCAGCCGCTGGACATCGAGCAGATCATCCGCGACATGGTAGTGAACGTCGTAAAGAACGAGAACTGCCTGATCCTCGCTGTTTCCGCGGGCAACACTGACATTGCCAATTCGGACTCGCTAAAACTGGCGCGGGAAGTTGACCCACAGGGAAATCGGACCATCGGCGTTATAACCAAGCTGGACATACTGGACCGGGGCACTGTGGCCATGGATGTTCTGGACGGGAAGGTGTACCCGCTGAAGCTGGGCTACGTGGGCGTGGTGTGTCGCTCGCAGAAGGACATACAGGACAGCAAGCGTATGACTGACGCACTCAAGGCCGAGGAAGACTTCTTCGCTCGCCATCCTTCCTATTCCCAGATTAAGGAACGCTGCGGAATCAAATTTCTGTCGCAGAGACTAAACAAGCTGCTGATGGAGAACATCCTATCCTGCATTCCCTCCCTCAAGCAGAACATCACGACCATGCTTCACGGAAAGATGAAGGAGGTGAGCGGATATGGGATCGACCTGGCCAGCGAGGGGAAGGACAAGCGGGGTGCGCTGCTGCTGTACCTGATATCGAAGTTTGCGGAGTATTACCAGTCGTCGATCGACGGCAGCTTTGTGCAGGAGAGCACGACCGAGCTCCGCGGCGGCGCCAGAATCTACTTTATATTCCACAAGATATTCGCGAGGGCGATCAAGGAGATTACGGCGTTGGACGGGCTGACTGATGAGGACATAAGGACGGCGATAATGAACTCGAAGTCGCTGCACCCGAGCCTGTTCATCCCGGAGAAAGCCTTCGAGAACCTCATCCGCCAGCAGATCACCCGTCTCCTCGATCCCAGCCTTCAGTGCATGCACCTCGTCCACGAGGAGCTTAAACGGATCGTGATTCACCCGGAGCTCGCGGAGCTGTGCAGATTTAGCACACTGATGTCGAAGATGCCGGAGATCATGAACGAGGTGCTGCAGAACTGCGTGCGGCCTACCGAGGAGATGATCCGCAGTCTCATCATCGTCGAGGATGCCTTCATTAACGTGAACCACCCCGATGTGCTGAATGGGACAAGCGCGATCCTCGGGATGATGCAGCCGGAGATCATGCCGCCCATGCAAAGTGGCAGTCTCCGCAAGCACAAGAGCCCCAAGAAGTCCAAGCGAAGCCCGGAGAAGCACAGGGAGGAGAACGGCATAGGGATTCTGACGTCGATATTCGGGAACGAAGGGCGGGTGAAAGCGGCGATAGAAGAGGCCGGCGATGAGGAGGCGGGGGCACGACAGGAGCAGCCGGCCTTCCCCTTCGTCAAGGTTCTGCCCGAGATCATGCGGGCCGATACTCCTGCAACAAGTCGCGAGGTCCTCGAGACGGAGATAATCAAGCAGCTGCTCTTCTCGTACTTTGAGGTGGTGAAGAAGAACATAACGGATCTGGTCCCCAAGACCATCATGGCCTTCCTGGTCAACAAGTCAAAGTCGATCGCGCAGAATGAGCTGGTGAGCGCCCTTTACGTCGGAGAGGATATGGACGCTCTCCTGGCGGAGAACCCGATGGTGCTGCAGCAGAGGAAGGACTGCAAGAAGACGATAGCGGCACTGCAGGAGTCACTCAAGGCGATCCAGGAGATCAGCGTCAAGGGCCTCAGTGCCGAATAATAATTCATTCTTCCTTCTTTCGATAATATAATCGTCCTCTGCGTGTGTGTGACCGAGTGAGAGACGTTCTGGGGTTTTGGGGTTTTGGGGTTTTGGGGTTTTGG
>JARLIC010000083.1 GCA_031291905.1 Minisyncoccota bacterium | reverse complement strand
CATTCCCTGCGCCGCAAGCCCATGGCGCTGCTCAATCTGGTCTATCGCGACCAGCTCTTCCCCCGCCGAGCCTTCGCTCTGGCGTTCGAGGCCTTGCTCGCCGGCTTGGGCGAGAGACCAGCTTGCCGCGCCATGGTCGGCCTTCTCGCGCTCGCGCACGAACGCGCTTGCGAGGCCGAACTCGCTGTCGCGCTGCAAACGGCTCTCGACGACGGCGTCCTTCCAGACCTCGAGGCGCTGATCGAACGCTTCCGCCCAAAGGACGCCGCGGCGCCGATCGTCGTCGTCAGGCTGCCCTCCCTCGCCGTCTACGACCAGATCGTCGCGACCGTGGGAGAAGCGGCATGAAAGCGACCGACAAGATCGACGCCGCTCGCATCGACCTGCTGCTCGGCGAATTGCGACTGCCCGGCATCAAGCTGATCTGGGCCGCCCTGGCGGCGACAGCCGACAAAGAGGGCTGGCCCGCCGCCCGCTTCCTGGCCGCCCTCGCCGAACAGGAGATGGTGGAGCGAAGCCGGCGGCGCTTCGAACGCCATTTGGTGGAGGCGCGATTGCCGCCGGGAAAGACCCTCGACGCGTTTGACTTCGACGCCGTGCCGATGATCTCGAAGGCGCAAGTGCAAGCGCTCGCCGCCGGCGACGCCTGGCTCGACAAGGGCGCCAATCTCCTGTGCTTCGGACCGCCCGGCGGAGGAAAATCCCATCTCGCGGCGGCGCTGGGCATGGCCCTGATCGAAAAGGGATGGCGCGTCTTGTTCACCAGAACCACCGACCTCGTGCAAAAGCTCCAGATCGCGCGACGCGATCTCATGCTCGAAGCGGCGATCGCCAAGCTCGACAAATATCATCTGCTGATTCTCGACGACCTCGCCTATGTCACCAAGGATCAGGCCGAGACGAGCGTTCTGTTCGAACTGATCAGCGCTCGCTACGAACGGCGATCGATGCTCATCACCGCAAACCAGCCATTCGGCGAATGGGGAAAAATCTTCCCCGACCAAGCCATGACGCTCGCGGCCATAGATCGCCTCGTTCATCACGCCACGATCCTCGAAATGAACGTCGACAGCTATCGCAGAAAGGAAGCGATCGACAACGCGCGTAGCGTCGGACGCCCGCCAACGCGCGCGACAATCAAAGGATCCTCATGATTGTCGCTCCGCGACAATCAAATCACACGACAGGAAAATACCGCTTGCGTTATCGTCGCGCCGCGACAATCATCTCTCCGCCGCGACCGCCAAAATGGCCTTCCTGATTGTCGCTGCTTTCCCACCCAGATTGTCGCGCTACAT
>JARLIC010000009.1 GCA_031291905.1 Minisyncoccota bacterium | reverse complement strand
CGATTCAGCAGGCGTTGCTCGATCAGGCGAATTCAGCTCTCGAGATCGAGCAGGGGAAGCTGGAGGAGAACCGCAAAGTTCTGGCGGCTTTGGTGCCACCGAATTCTCAAGGGCTTATCGGCACTCCGCTCTACGGGAACTCCGCCTATGCTCTCGAATTCAAGAGGGCCCGATTGAATGTGAAGTTCAGCGAGGCAAAGCGGGTGAAGTGTCATGCTGAGATCAGCTATCGACAGGCGCAGCTCGACGACGCGCCGAAGAAGAAGCTCCGATCTCTCAAGAACAATATCAAGATCGCGAGACTGGAAGCAAAGGAACTCTGGGTTCGATTGAAAAAGACGTTAACTCCGGAGCAGCGAGAGGTGAGTCACCGCCCGGCGTGAGCATTGTCTTGCTGTGTCTGAGACTCTGCTCTGACAGTGTCTTTCTGCTTTCTCATGCCTTTCGCAATCAGGAACTCGAAGCAGTGTCGGAGTCATCATCAGAGTCTTCGAACGAGAATAACACCTCCCCCGATGACTCCCTCGATGACTCCGATGATGAGCTGACTCCAGCGAAGAAGAAGGTCAGTGAATAATTAGCTCACATGAATCCGCCGCGCACGCTCGCTCTCACACAATGCTGCCTCCTGCTTCTTCTGACTCAGTAGGCGAAGCCCGGTTCTGAGTCACCCGGCTCTCCACAGTACTAATCGCTCTCTATCGCGCACTTGTCACTCTCACCGCCGGTCACAACGAAGGTCAGTCTTCAGCCTGCATTCCCTGCAGCGGCATGATGAGAGGCCTCGCCGTTGACAATCCTTTCTGCTCTGTTCTTCTTTCCTCTTCACGACAGTGCAGAGCCATCGCGCCACACACACGCACACATGCATCGACGAATTCAGCCTTGCCTTCACACAACTTCTTTCAGAATGGAATCTCACACGATTGCACTAATGCTGAGCCATTGTCACATTGTTCTGCCTCTCTCATATATGAGCCGAGGCCATCTTCAAACATGCCTGACAACCGTAGTGCATGCAGAGCGATACAAGCGGAGGATTGCAATGTATGATGGAAGGACTGAGCGAAGGCAAGAGAAGCGCGATAAATTCGAGAATCGGGCGGCGAGGGTGATTCACCCTGGCGGAGTGAAAGACGGAGGAGAGCTGCGATTCGAGAATCAATAATGCCTAGTGCCTTTGGCTGGCACTGAAGGAAGCGACGAGAGGAGGCGAGAGACGGCGATCGTTTGATTAGCTCCAGTTCATGAAGTTGTAGGGACCAAACATATTCGGTCTAGGCATCATGTTCGTCATCATGTTCGGCATCATGTTCGGCATCATGTTCGGCATCATGTTCGGCTGTTGCGACTTGATCACCTTATCCGCCAGCGTTTGAGCGACTTGATGTATTATTCCCTGATGATCCTCCGACAATATGTCCAGGACTGTCTTCTTCCTCGACTTCGAAGCGGACTTCTCCATCGCAGGATGAGTGATACGGTCCTCAGGCGGCTTTTTCTTATGCGAACGCTTCGGTTGCTTGTAGTCAGCGGTATCGCACTCGAGGTCGTCCGATTCGAGCAACAGAAGTTGCCTGGACTTCGCTGCTGCGGGTTGACGATCGCGACTCGAACTGCGATTATCATCCGATTCCGATTCGGCATTCTCAATGTCCTCCGATTCAGAAGCGCGATCAGGACTGCGACGGTCCTTTTCGCGTTTCGGCTTCGGCTTCGACGACGGCTTTGAACTGCGATCATGGCGCCGACTTCGACTTCGACTTCTACTTCGATTTCGACTTCGATTGCGACTTCGATTTCGATTTCGACTACGACTTCGACTTCGACTTCGACCGTGATCATGACGACCACGAGACGGTGAGCGCGAACGACTCTCCTTATGACGACGATGATGATGAGGACTCGCCGCTTCAGCGCTAGCTGCAGGCCCATCCAACTTCTGTTTCTTGTTCGATGATTCCGGTTGATCTTCGCCTGATGGATTCTCCATCGAATGGTGACTTCGCTTCTGTTGCTGCATCTCCTGGACGATCTTCTTCAAATCCTCAATCTGTGCATCTTTCTCCGCCT
>JARLIC010000008.1 GCA_031291905.1 Minisyncoccota bacterium | reverse complement strand
GTTCCTTGAGACTGTGTGGCGTTGGGCGAAGTGAAATACAGGCCGTGGAATAAACAAAATAATCATGCAATTCGTGGGCACCATCGAGAGTGATGATGAGGCTGCCGGAAAGCAGGCGGAGAAGGAGGAGGGGTTCGAACTGCAGAAGGACGGCTTCTTCCAGGACCTGAGTGCGGACATCGATATGGCAACGGGGAAGAAGTCGCAGGCGGCGAGCTCCTCGGGAGCCAACATGTGGAACTTCAGGGACGACACTCTGCACATGAAGACCAAGGACCAGTACATAAAGCTGCTGACCCCGCTGCGCGAGAACATCGAGGCCGTCTACACACGCCACAACCTGAACAAGGCCGATTACAACATTTTCACCAAGGGGTCGGAGGGGACAGAAGAAAAGAAGGAGGATGATGAGAAGCTGGAGGAGGCCAGCGTGGTGGCGACGGAGAAGAAGGGGCCGACCAAGACTTTCGAGGAGCTCTCTCTCTGCAAGGCACTGATAAAGGCTTGCGGCAAGTGCGAGTACTACACACCATCGAGGATCCAGAACCAGGCGATACCAATCATTCTGTCGGGCAGCGACGTGATCGGCAGCGCGGTCACAGGTTCTGGAAAGACCGCAGCCTACCTGTTGCCCATTCTCGAGAAGCTGCTTCACAAGGCCAGCAAGTACAGATACCAGATGACTCGTGTATTGATAATTGTGCCGACCAGAGAGCTGGCGGTGCAGTGCAGAGCCATGCTGCACAAGCTCAAAGAGTTCACGGAGATAACAGACGCGCTGGCCATAGGCGGAGTGAACCTGGCCAAGCAGGAGTCAGAACTGAGGGCTCACCCCGACGTCGTCATCGCCACTCCTGGCCGACTCCTCGATATCCTCAGGAACTCGCGCTCCATCAACCTGCAGAACGTCAAGACCCTCGTTCTCGACGAGGCCGACAAGCTTCTCGAGCTCGGCTTCATGGACGCCATTAAGGACATATTATCCCAGTGCAACGAAGAGCGGCAGACGCTGCTGTTCTCGGCCACGCTGACATCGCAGCTTTCCCAGCTGGCCAACATCGCCCTTAAGAAGCCTGTGACCCTCAGTGCCGATCCTTCCGAACAAACGTGCAAGAAGTGCGCCCAGTATATCGTGAGACTGGGGAAGGCTGAGAACGACGAATCCACAGAAAAGTACAGAGAGGCCGCGCTGATCCTGCTCTGCGGACGGGACCTCAAGAAGCGCACGCTGATATTTGCGAACACGAAGAAGAAGTGCCACGAGCTCTGCATGTTGCTCATGTGGTTCGGACTCAACGCCGCAGAGGTCCATGCCAATCTGACACAGTCGCAGAGACTGGAGATAGTGGACGCGTTCCAGAGAGGACACATCGACTTCCTTGTAGCCTCGGACCTATTCGCAAGAGGGATGGATATCGTCAAAGTGAAGGCCGTGGTCAACTACGAGATGCCGATCGAGAACAAGCGCTACATACACAGAATCGGAAGGACTGCCCGCGGCGGGTCCGGCGGGGTGGCCATATCCATCTGCAGCGAGACGGAGAGGAAGGAGCTGAAAAGGATAGTGAAGAAGAACAAGGACGAGCTGCAGAAGCACACCATGAAGCAGAAGGATGTCGAGGAGATCGTCGCGAAGATCGACTCCATCCATGACTATCTAATCGAGATCGATAAGCAGGAGCGGCTGGAGAAGCAGTACTTCATGGCCACGATAGAGATGACCAAGGCTGAGAACATAATCAAGCACAAGGACGAGATCATCAACAGGCCCAAGCGGTACTTGCATTTTGCTTAATCCGATATAGGGAGTGGAGAAGAATCAAGCGGGAGGAACTGGAGGGCAGGAAGAGGGCCAACTCGGGGGATGAGAAGGAAGGAGAGGGCGATAACGAGGGCGAGGACGAGACAAAGAGACGGGAGAAGTTCCGCGGGCACGGCAAGGGCCAGGGGAAGGGGAAGAGAATGGAGAAGGGAAACGAGAAGGGGAAGAAGACATGGAAGAAGGAGGAGAGGCGCGGAGGAGACAATGATAAGGAGGAGAGGCACGGCGGCAAGGGTCCCGGTGTGAGGAAACAGATCAGGAAGTTCGACGGGAAGAAGAAGCACAGCTTCGGTGGGAGGAAGGCCAAGAGGCTGTAACAATAGCAGCCGATTCACAGTTTATGATAACCGACACTTTGACTGTGACTGAAATGTCATTATGGCTGCAGTGCGCGACAACTCGCACATAGGGGTTTTGGGGTTTTGGGGTTTTGGGGTTTTGG
>JARLIC010000082.1 GCA_031291905.1 Minisyncoccota bacterium | reverse complement strand
AGCGCACAGCGGTTGCATGTTACCACTTCCCGCAGGCCGCGGATGACCGACGGAAGCGAGATCGCGGAAACCGAAGCAATGGCCATAATGCCTCCTGAAAAACAGTTTACAGTGTACTGTTATTGATGAAGTGCGGCAAGCTGTTGCAACAGCGCGGCCAATTGCGCCTGCAGCAACGCGATCTGCGCATTCAATGAATCCGCCTCGCTTCCGGTCGCTCCCTGTACCTGTCCGTCATTGACACTGTTAAGCTGGGCCCTCGTCAACGGACCGACGGAACCGGTAACGGGGATGCCGTACTTTTTCTGATAGAGTTTGACCGCCGCCTGCGTCAGCGCGCCGTAATAGCCGGTGATGGGGCCGTGATAAAGACCTTCGTCCGTAAGCCGCTGCTGGAGCTGTGTCACGTCATCGCCATGAGAACCGAGGGAAAGATCGACGGTGAAGTTGAAGGCCGAAGCGCCGAGGACCTGCCCGCCGCCGGTGCCGTTGTCACCCGAACTCCCGCCCGTCGGGCCGGACGGTGCGCCGCCTCCGGCAGGACCGACTCCCGAACCGACCCCGATGCTGGCGGTATGGAACACCGGCCCCGCATAGGTCTCCGTGATCGTGCAATTTGCGGAACCTCCCGCGGGAAGACCGCTCGAATCGTTGCAATTGCCGCTTATCCCCATGGTGTAATTCTCAAGAGAGGAAACGTTCACGTTGTACGCCACCGGATCGATAATGACCGCCGTGCCCGCGGCACTGCCGGGGAAGCTCGAGGTACTTGCGTGACCCGCGATCAGGCCCACCGTGAAGTCGGACGAGGTCGCGCTACCGCCCGTGGAGTTGTCGACCAAGACCGTAACGTTCAGGATGCTCGTCGTTGCCGGAGCGAGCGAGAACGTCACCGTGTAGTTTTTGGTCGACGATCCGTCCTGGGCCGTCACCGCCACCGTCGCGGTTCCCGTCGTGCTCGTGGCCTGAACAACCGTATCCGTCGCGTTTGCATCGGCCGTGGTGGCCGTCACGAACGGGATTATGGTCATATCATGGGGCAAAAGATCGGTGTATGAGGCCGTGTCCGGATCGAATGCGGGTGAAAGCACCCCCGCCGAAACGTCCAACGCGCTCAACGCGGCGTTGCTGCCGAGCGCCGGAGTGGTGAAGCTCATGACCTCACCCGGATGCCATATGCCTCCGATCTGGGACCACGCCGCGTAGTAGTACGCGGTGTTCGGCGTGAGGCCCGTAAGGGTTTCGTTGAATGAGCCGCCTACCGGTGCCGCGCCCAGACCGCTATCGTGGCTCCAGCCAACCGCCGGGAATTCGGTGGTGTTGCCGCCGTCCGTGAACGGACCGGCGGGGCTTGTCCCCCACCAGAAAGAAGTGTTATCCGCGGCGGACGGACCATTGACGCCATGTACCGTTGCGCTTGTATACGCCAGGCCGTCGGCGGCATTGGTCGTCACATACGGCGCCGGAGCGGTGGTAACGCTCATGATCGCACCCGGATGCCATACACCGTTCACCAAGGACCACGCCGCGTAGTAGTACGTGGTGCTCGGCGTGATCGCCGGGAGATTATTAGGAACACCGGCGGTCGTTATGGATGAGAGAGAAGCGGAAAATGTCGTGCCCGCGGAGATCGATCCGAAGTCGGGAGTCGAATGAACACCGCTCGGGATGTTCGGGCTGTCGGTGCCGAACGTCGAGGTGGAGACCCAGAACGAATGCCCCGTGGCATCGACCGAACCGTTCAGACCGTGCAATGTCGCATCGGCCGTGGCCACATCCGTGGCGGCATCGGTCGTAACATAGACGACCGGAAGCGGCTCATTGGAATCGCAGGAGTAAACGTTCACTGCGAGGTTTCCGGAATTGTCGCCGTACCACGAGTTGTTCGGCGTTGCGGATGCACCGGTGGAATCCCCGTCAAACACCATCAAGCCAAGCGGAGATCCTGTTCCCGTATAAAGACGGGAGTACTGATGCGCCGGCTGAAACGCTCCCCAATTGACGAACGATCCGTCGACTTGCAACTGGAATTCATTCGATCCAAGAGAATACGGAGCAATATTGTAACCCTGCATATATGTCGTCCAATTATCGACGCTCGCATACGCGGGATCGGCGATGTTCGTGCCTCCGTTCTGCCATGTCCCCGAAGCGACGAGCAGATACGTTTGACCGCTCGCCAAAGCGTTGGCTCCCGCAGTGGACGAATACGAGTTTGAATTCACCGTGTCGGTCTCCACGAATTTCGGCGAAGTTCCTGCCGGGCACGCCGCAAGCGCCGGCGGCGGAACGGTATCGAGCGTCACGGCCCAGACATCGCTCCACGCGCTCTTATTGCCGAACGCATCGATCGCACGCACCTGCCAATACCAGGTACCGTCGGGCGCGCCGGACGAAAGGATGGAAGGCGCCGGCAATGTTCCCGAATCCCAGATGCCGGTCGTCAGCACGCCGCCGGTCTCCGCGGGATTCATTGACGAATGGAACTCGTACGTCACCGGTCCCGAAACGCTTGCCGTGGACGAGGCCCATCGGAACGTGAAGACGTTGGTCGGCGTGATATCGCCATTCACCGGGAAGAGTAACGCCGGCACCGACGGGCCGCTCGTGGCATTCTCTATGTCGTAGTTCTTGAAGTAGGTATCGGTCCGGCCGGAAGGATTCCCTGCGGCATCAAAGACCACTCCGACATCGAGGGACGAACTACCGTTGTCGAGCTTCGTCGTATCGACGGTGAATGTTCCGGTACCGCCGGAGAGGTCCACGTTGGCGCCTTGATGCTTCTGGACCCCGCCGTTGTTATAGAGATAAACCCACACCTTCGTGTTCTTTGCCGGATCGAGCGGATTATTATCGGTGACGTTTATCGCGAATGTCTCCGTGCCGTGCAGCATACCGCCGGCGACCGGTGTGACGGTCACCACCGGAGGTGTCACGTCCTTACAGGTCGCGCTATCGCACCAATCGGCATAGTTCACCGCACCGATGACCGGAGAGCCGGTACCGCTCGCGTTCATATCGGGCGTGCTGCCGTCTCCTGAGATCGCATCGTGAGGTCCGTTCGCGGCGCCCCACCAGTTCCGCAAAGCCACAAGCGCACCGGTGCCACCGTTGGAAACACCGCTCGTCGCTTCGCTTAGGAAAGCGTTGCCGCGAACGATAGAATTGCTTGCGGTCTCTCCGGAGTCGATGGAAATACCCTCTCCATTGCCGGAGAACGTGGAACTTGTGACGGTGACCGTCGGAGAACCGCTCGCGCCCGCGTTTTGAATGTGCACACCGGTGCCGCCACCGTTAAATACATTGTTCGATCCGACGGTGACCGTCGGATCGGCCGTGCCTCCATTTATGAGCGCAACCGCAACACCGTCCGTGTTGTTGTTGAAAGTGTTCCCGGTAAGCGTCGCCTGCGTGTCGGGATCGTCCCATACCGCGATACCGGCCGAATTCGAGCCGTCGGAGGAAGCGACCCCCGTATTGTTGGAGATTGTATTGCCGCTTATGTCCGCCTTTGCCCCGTAGTTTACGGTAACGAAATAATCGAGCCAGTTGCCGCTGCCTTTGCCGGTATACGTATTCCCCGTGATCTCGTTCATCCGGGTGGTAGCGACCGCCGGCGCCATGCCGACATAAATGCCGTCGCGGCCGATGTTGGCGAACGACGAACCGGTGACGTTCAGGACGTCATTGGCTCCCTCGCCATAAAAAACGATCGCATCGGTGTTATATGGACTGACCGCAGAAGTGATGTTTTTGAACGCCACGCCGCTCACCGTGGCGGAACCGTGCACCTCGATTGCTCCGCCGTGCTTCCCATAAGTGACCGCGGCGTTATTGATCGAAGCACCCGCACCGTCCATGGTCAGATCCTTGAGCGTGAGCGTTCCCCCTTCGACTTTGATCCATGAAGGGCCGCTCGAGCTTGTGGTAAGGATGGTACTTGCCGTACCAGCACCCTCGATCGTAACGTCCTTAGCAAGGTCGATCCCCAACGGGGTCGGATAGGTCCCTGCCACGATATTCACCGTGCCGCCCGGAACCACCGCATTCACGCCGTTCTGAATCGCATTGATCGGGCCGAGTGGATCGCCTTGCGCAGTCGCGGTTCCGGTGGTCGAAACCGTCACCGCAGTGCGGTTGGAAGAGGTATAAGCCTGGTCCTGTACGGTCCATCCGCTATTTGCGGAACTGTCGGCCAGTATGACAGCCTGTGCAGCTGTGGAAGCGGCTCCTCCGGGATACGGATTCGAGTGGACAGTGGATCCTTCCCAGTATCCATTCAAGTGGAGGTTCAGTCCCCAATCATTGCCGTATGTTCCCTGATGGTTGCCGGCAATGGTGATACCTGCACCATCCGTATATTGCACCGAGATGCCCGACTTGGAATTGTCGATGACGTTGTTGGTGACGGAGCCCGTGTTGCGTCCGTCGATAAGGATATCATTACGCAGATTCTCGATCGTATTGTTGGTGATAGCAAAACCCGTCACGCCATTGCCGATGACTATGCCACGCGAAATATTGCTCCCCCACGGATAAGTGACATAGGAAGAGTTCGCCGGACCCTCAATATCGAAACCTTGAATGGTGACGTTGTTCGCGGTGACGCTGAATCCGTTTGATGCCGCTCCGTCCATCACCACAAGCTTTGCCCCCGGCGCGCCGGCGAGCGTAACCGATGTCGGCACGGTCACATTCTCAGTGTAAGTTCCCGCGGCGACACTGACGGTGGCACCGGATGATGCCGCATTGACCCCTTCTTGAATTGTTTTGAACGCGGTTGCCGGAGTGGTACCACCCCCGGAAAGAGCGACGCTCGCATCGACGTACACGGTCGATACCGGCGATGGCGAAGCGTGTGCGCGGTTAATGGTTAAAGAACCGAAACCCCCAAGCACGAGCACAAACATTGAAACCGCAGCAATTGTTTTTTTCATGTTCGTTTCTATCGTTAGCAGAAAATTTATTTACCGTCATGCGATGACTATCGTTCAGAGTTTCATTATTTATCACCTCATTACAATATGGTGGATATGACACGGACATGCCGCCGCGCTCCACCGATTCTCATTACAGCTTACCACATGAGGAAAACGGTCCATTGGGTATAAGTTGGGGAAATTAAGGAAAAACGGCGTTTCTTCCCCTATCGGGGCACTACCACATCGCTTTTTATAAACGACGTCAAGTATCGCCTTTCAACGACGGATTCCCCTGTGATATGATGAACGTATGAACGGGATCGTTCGGTGGCTGAAAAAATATTTCATTCCGCACGAAGGGAACGAACATCGTCCCCACTTCCTTCGGAGAAAGACCGTCGCGCTCGCGTGCCTCGTGGCCGTCGGCGGCGAACTGGTCTTCCTTTTGGGAACATCGTATGTCGTCCCGCGGTCCTCGCTGTTCGGGATTGTCGTCGTGAACACCCTCACCGACGAGACGAACAGTCAGAGGACGACGAACGACCTTTCGGCGCTGCAGGAGAGCCCGCTCCTCGAAGCGGCGGCGCAGAAAAAAGCGGACGACATGGTCGCCAATAATTATTTCTCCCACACGAGCCCCTCCGGGAAGACCCCTTGGTACTGGTTCGCGAGCGTCGGTTACGGCTTCAAATACGCAGGCGAGAATCTCGCCATCAATTATTCCGACTCGCAGGATGTCACGACCGCCTGGATGAATTCGCCGGAGCACCGCGCGAACATCCTGAACCATGACTACACCCAGATCGGCATCGCGACCGCGCAGGGCGAGCTTAACGGCAAGCCGGCGGTCTATGTCGTGGAACTCTTCGGAACGCCGGCGCCGACCACGGTTGCGGTTGCCACGGTAGCAGCTGCAACGCCCGCCAAAGCCCCGGCCGTGTCCGTGGTGGAAACGGCAGCGGAATCCACCCAAACGCCGGCATCCACCTCTCCTGAAGGAACGGCATCTCCGGTAGATACGGAACCGACGTTCGTTGCGGTGGAAGGCGCCGAGACCGGGACCGCATCGACTGCGGCTCCCGCAACGGTAACGGCAACGCAGCCGGCCGAAACGAGCAATCTCATCCAGGAGACGCTCGCCGACCCGCGCCGGACGGCGGATAACTTCTACCTCGCGCTTATGGGTCTTTTTGCGCTCGCCCTTATGTCCAACATCTTCATCAAGATCCGGATACAGCACCCCGACCTGATCCTGGGAGGCGTCACGGTCATCGCCATCGCCGCGGTATGCATCATCCTCAACCACGAGGTCATTGGGATCGGCGCGTTCATTCTGTAACGAAGGGCCGAAGGGGGCAAAAAAAAGGACCCGCCGCCGGGTCCTTTTTTCCGATACCGATACGGATGACTAATGCGCCTCCGTCCGGTCCTTCAGTTTGTCCAACAAGTGGTTCGCGTAATCCTTGCCGCCGAGGCCGAAGGCCAGACCGCCGGCGAGCGCGAGCATCGCGATGAATCCGGTCACGAGCGTCTGAACCATCACCGCCGCGATGTTGAGCTGCGACAGCGCCGCGAGGAATCCGAATACGACCACGACCCACCACACGAGCGTGCCGAGGAAATGCGCCGCATGGAGCTTCGCGGAGAGCACCGACGCCGTCACGATCCTGCGGAGGAAGTGTCCGACGACGAGCGACGCGAGGATGATCAGGACCGCCGCGATCACGTTCGGCAGGTAATCCAACACCGAAACGAGGAATCCGGAAAGCGCATAGAGCCCGAGGCTATCCGAGACCGCAAGCAGGAATGCGATCACCACGAACCAATACACGAGCTTCCCGAGGAAGTACGAACCGCGGAGCCTGAGCCCCGCACGCTCGAAGACCGGCTTGAGGCCGAGCTTCTCGAGGAACGTGTCGAACCTGATCACCTGGAAGATCTTCTCCACGAGCGCATCAAGTCCCGCCGCAACGATAAGTCCGATGATCAGCACGACGAGCGCGCCGACGAGCTTCGGGATATATTCCATGAAACCGACCCACAGTGTGGCGAACGAGTTCACCACGACATCCGTCCAAGTTTGTATCGCCATATAGAGAGTTAGGGAGTTGTTATTTGATCGCCGGACAAGCCGGCGTTTCTTACGAAAAAAGCGTTCGACCTTTTTCTTTTATTATAGCAAATCAAGCGAATGCCGCCCAAGTTTTCGATTTCGTTTATATTGTTGTGGACCCAGGGAGAATCGGACTCCCGCCTCAGCAATGCGAATGCCGCGTAATACCACTTTACTATGGGCCCGAAACGAGACAACAATGAACGAATTATAATTTGTTCATTGTTGACGAGTGAGGGCACAATGGCGTAAGCCATTTGGGCCCCTTATCACTCAAGAAATAATAAACGAAACCATCAAGAAGGTAAAGCAGTCGCCTCCCCTTCCGGTTCAAGCTTGAGCGAGATGACCTTTGAGCTGCCATCCTCGGCGAGGGTCACCCCGTAGAGGATGTCGGCCGCCTCCATCGTCGCACGGTTATGCGTGACGACGATGAACTGGGTGTGCTTCGAAAAATCCTTGAGCATGGTGCCGAAGCGGCGCGCATTACGCTCGTCGAGCGGCGCGTCGGTCTCGTCGAGCACGAGGAACGGCGGCGGACTCACCGACACTATCGCGAAGAGCGCGGCGATACCGACAAGGCTGCGCTCGCCGCCGGAAAGCATGTCGAGCGACGTCGTTTTTTTGCGCGGCAATTTTATCTCGATCTCAATGCCGCCCGGGCGCTGCTGCAGCGCTATCATGTCTTCCAGAGGACTCCCCTCGGATTCTCTTCCTTCATCCTTCTTCCCTTCTTCACCATCTTCCCCTTCTTCCCTTCTTCCCTTCTGTTCCAACACCTTGAAGCGCGCGGTGCCTCCATCGAACATAAGACCGAAGAACTTCTCGAATTCGGCATTGATCTTGCCGAGCGATTTGTCGAATTCGCTCGTGATCTTGTCGGTCAGCTCCTGCATAAGCGCGTTGAGATCGCCGATCGCTTTCGTAAGGTCGTTGGATTCCTTCAATAGGAAATCATGGCGCTTCTCCGTCTCGTCGGCCTCCTGCATAAGCGCGCGGTCGACCTCGCCGATGCTCGCGAGATCGCCGCGGAGGCGGAACATGCGGCGCTCCATCTCGGCAAAGTCCGCGGATGCGGCTGCGGTCGCCCCGGCGGCGGCCTCCCGGAAATCCTCCGCGCGGCGGCCGGCCTGTTCGATCTGATGTAACACGTCGTCGTGGCGCAGCTCGATGCGCTCTTTTTCAAGAAGAAGATCGCGGTTCCCCTTCTCCCAAAGATCGATCTTCGCCTGTGCGGCCTGCACGTCGCCGACCGCGCCTTTGAACGTCGCATAGAAACCTTCCTGGCCCGCTTCAAGTCCGCGCTCCTGCTCGCGAAGCGCCGCAATGTTCTTCTCAAGGTCCTTGATGTCGTTCGCCGCGCGCTCAAGGTCGCGAAGCAGGGGTTCGGGGATCGTCCGGGCCTGTTCATGGGTCGCCCCGCGCGAACCGCCGCCCTCCTCTTCCTCCAACGCGAAATTGAGTTCCTCCAACGCGCTCTCGATGGCCGCAAGGACCGCGAGCGGTTCCTCATTGAGCACCGATTCGAGCTCGGTCTTCACCTTCCGTATGATATCGAGCAAATGCTCCGTCGAACGGTCGGCGGATGCAGACGGCGCGGGACGCTTCGCCATTTCCACCTGCGCCTCGATGCGCCCGAGGTCCTTCTGCAGCTTGTTCCGCGATTCCATGAGCGCGGCAATCTCCGCCTTCACCGCCGCAAGGCGCTTGCGCTCCTCGGGCTGGCTCTCCTCGACGGACGCCTGGCGCGCGGCGGCGGCGGTCTTCTCCTTTGCGAGCGCCTCGAACTGCTTTTGATGCGCGGCAATGCGCGCGTCGATGCCCGCGCCTTTTTCGCGAAGTTCATGGAGCTGCCAGCCGAAGAACTGCTGCTCGAGAGCGCGCAGTTCCTCCTCGAGCGCCCCGCGGCGCTCCCAGCGGCCCGTCTGGCGCTTCAGGGAACGCAAATGCGGCACGATCTCCTCGATGAGCGCCGTCACTTTATCGAGGTTGATGGTGCTGTTCTTCAGGCGCCGCTCCGCATCCGCTTTTTTGATCTGATATTCGCGGAGGCCGAGGATCTCCTCTATCATCTCGCGCCGTTCGAGTGGCGTCGCGCGGATGAACATGTCGCCGTCGCCCTGGCCGATGATGATGAGCCCGCGGCTCCCCAGCCGGACCTTCGCGAAGAAATCGATCAGGTCGCGCAGCAGGATCTCCGATTTGTTCAGGAAATATTTGCTCTGCCCGTCGCGGCGGATCTCGCGCGACACGACAACCTCCTCGAAATCGACCGGGAAGAACTTGTTATGGTTATCGAAATAAAGGCTCGCCTGCGCGACGCCCACCCGCGCACGCTTCTGCGTGCCGGCGAAGATCAGGTCCTCTCCCTTGCCTCCGCGAAGGTTCTTCGCGTCACGCTCGCCGAGGAGCCATCGGAACGCGTCGACGATGTTCGACTTCCCGGAACCGTTCGGCCCCACCACTCCCACGATGCCCGCGGGAAACTCAAGGACGGTCTTCCCCGCGAAAGATTTGAAACCGTTGAGTTCCAGTTTTTTGAGGAAGTGGGACATTAATGATATTTCGTCAGTGCGTTCTTTGCGGCATCGCTCTCCGCCTCCTGCTTCGAAGCGCCCTCGCCCGTCGCGATCAGCTTGTCGCCGAAATATACGCCCATGGTGAACATGCGCCGGTGCGCGGGGCCCTCCTCCGAGATCACGTCGTACGTCGGCGTGAGCTTCAGCTTCTCCTGGACGATCTCCTGCAGTTCGCTCTTGGCGTCCTTGTAGCTCTTGGTGGCAAGTACCTCGTCGAGGTTCGTCATCACGAACGCATCGGCAAATTTCCGCGTCACTTCGAACCCCTGGTCGAGATAGATCGCGCCGATCAGCGCCTCCATCGCATTTGCGAGGATCACTTCACGCGCCTTGCCGGTGTCCTTCTTTTCGCCGCGCGACATCATGATGAAATCCTGCAGGCGGATCCGCTCCGCGACCTTCGCGAGTATCTGATAATTGACGAGCGCCGCGCGGAACACGGTGAGCTTGCCTTCCGGCTGCTTCGGGAACTTCTTGAAGAGCGCATCGCTCACAATGAGCTCGAGCACCGCATCGCCGAGGTACTCAAGCCGCTCGTTGTGCGGCAAACGCCACTTCGGGTATTCGTTGAGATAGGAGCGGTGCGTGAGCGCTTCCGTCAGCAGGTCCTTGTCCTTGAAGACAATGCCGATATTCTTTTCGAGTTCTTCGGATGACATATACCGCGATTACTTTGCAGGTTCCTTTTCCGCGGCGGCGTGACGCTTCTCCGCCATGTCGCGATAGATGGTCCCCAATACGCCGTTCACGAAGCGCGCCGCGTTCGGCCCGCCGTAGTTCTTTGCAAGTTCGATGGATTCGTTGATGGCCACCTTGGGCGGCACTTCATCGGGGTCGGCATACATGAGCTCATAAAGTCCGATGCGCAGGATATTGCGGTCGATGATCGCGATCTTCTCGAGCGGCCACTCGGGGGCCGCCTTTTTCATGGTCTCGTCGATATCCTGCAGATGCGACGCGACGCCCTGGAGTATCTTCCAGCCGAACTCCGGCTCGTCGACGCCCGGCGCAAACTCCGCCATGTTCCTCTCGAGGATCTCGGTGATATCTTTCTTCCTGTGATAAAAATCCCACTCGTAAAGCGATTGGAGAACGACCGTTCTGATCAGATGTCTTGTTGCCATTGGTTTAGGAAAGAACGAACATGATCCCGCCGTTACTTGCAGACGTGCCCGGTTACTTCTTCGCTTTGGCCTTGTCCGCAACCTTGCCGCACTGCGGGCACGCCCGGTGCGCAAGCTTCGGCGCGCCGCAATTCGCGCATACCGCAAGCACCTGCTTCTTCATCGCAAGATGCGAACGCCTCCGTCCCGTCTTTCCTTTTGTATGATGCTTGGTAGGTACGCCACCCATGGTGAAAGGTAAAAAGGTTAATTTATCCCCTTATAATAGGCCTCTTTTTGAGGAAAGTCAATCGGTGCGCCTCGCACGGACCGGCCTTCGCGATCGCCGCGCGGTGGATTTTCGTGCCGTAGCCCTTGTGCACCTCGAACGAGTACGCCGGCCAGCGCCGGGCGAGCCGGACCATGAACCGGTCGCGCGTGACCTTGGCCACAATGGACGCGGCGGCGACCGCCGGAATCTTCTCGTCCCCTTTTATGACCGTGAGGGCCCGTGGCGCATGGCTTTTCTGCGCCGCGCGGCTCCCGAGGAACAGGCCCCCGTCGAGGAACACCTGCGCCGAACGGGCGCCGGCGCCGGTATTTCGCATGAGCCGCGTAAAGGCACGCAACGCCGCCCGGTTCGCTGCGCCGGAAATATTCAGCCGTTCGATCCCCCGCGGATAGACCCTCGCCACGGCGAACCGTACCTCGCCGGAATTTTTGAAATACGCATACCACGCTTCGCGTTGCCAAGGCGAAAGTTTTTTGGAATCCTTCAGGGCGCGGAAACGGCCGGCCGGCACCATCGCGGCGGCCACCACCACCGGCCCCGCGAGCGCCCCGCGGCCGACCTCATCGATGCCGATCACATATTTTTTCGCTGGCCGCTTTTTCATCCGTTTCAAAAACCCAACGATCCGCCACTGCCCGTCAAACCATTGACACCGGTAAGTGTCGAATTGATCGTCTGGTCGATCCACACCGTCGCAAGCCAGAACGCGACGACCGACGAAACGACAAGAATGCCGAGCGCGATCCATCCGATCGTGCGCGCCCTTGCGTCGCCCGACCGTATATACTTGATCCCCTCCCACTTCGTGATGGCGAGATACGCGATCCACGGCAGGATGGCGCTGAACACGTAAAGCAATATCTGCGAAACAACGGTCGTCGAAAGCGGCGGCACGTGCAGCTTCTGTCCGCAGTTGGGGCAGAAATAATATTCGGGCCTCACCGGGAGGTGGCACTGAGGACAGATGGGCGCGACAGGAACCGCCGAAGGATTGTTTTGAGATGATCCGTTAATCTCTTCCATAATGGTCTTATTCTAACATAAAAAACGAACCAAGATTCTATCGATTACTTGCCCGCATTGTACAACGCCGCAATTTCCGCGGAAGAAAGAACGCGGTTGTAGAGACGGATATCGTCGAGAAGACCCTGATAGCCGGCACCGATGGAGACCGGCGTGGTATTCGTGAATCCGGCGGAAAGAACCGCCGCTGCCGTCGAGGGAGCGCTATTATTGACGCTGATATTTATCGTTTGTGCGGTAGCATCGTACCATCCCACAATGAACACCCATGTGCCAAGCGCACTATATGACCTCATCATGCTGGGACCGTTGGTGCCGTCTCCCACGATCGCATAAAGAACCTGGGACGGATCGCCCTGAATATAAAACTCCGCGCCCGCGTTGCCGCCGGAGCTTTTTCCTATGATCTCGCTCCATGATGCAACGGAAACATTTGCCCACAACGATATCGTCCACGAACCGGTCCTATGCAGGGAACCGGGTACGCTTATCGAGTCTCCTCCGTTGAAATACCCCGCATAGCTCCCCACCTTGCCGCCCGAGTAGTAGGTACCGTTTGTTCCCGCGGGCGTCCCCGCCCATGTCCCTCCGTTCCCGCCGCCGGACTGATCAATGGTCGTCGATCCGTTCCCCTCGTCCATCGGCCAATAGCCCATAAGACCGCTTGTGCCGAACACGGGACTGATGGTGAGACTGCTTCCGTTCGCAATGACACCCGGATAATTGGGAATGGCGGGTTTTGCGCCGAGCGACGCCTTCTGTTTTGTGGATTCGGGAAGCGCGGTGACCTCGAACTGTTTGTTGTTCGTCGAATAGGTATAAAAAAGACCCGAGCTGGAGGTATTCGTGGGATCTATAGGAAGGCTTCCCATGGGACTTCCCGCCGACATGTTTTGAAAATTGACGGGTATCCAACCCGAATTGTTGGTGTTTCGGGTAGAGGTGCTTACCGTGCAGCCATAGACGTAGCCGGCCGGCAACGCGGAAAGACCAAGATTGCCGCAGGTCGAAGAAGTGTCGATAAGGGACGTGTAGACGATCGTCGAGGTTCCCGTGGATCCCACTCCACCCGAATCCGTCTGATAAAGACCAAGTGCGGTATTTAGGGTCGCCATATCGGAAACACGATTCGCGTCGCGGGACTGGGCGAGAAGCTGTGCGGGATTGAGCGTGAGAACGACCACGACGGCCAAAATAGCAATGATCGCGATCACGACCAGGAGCTCGATAAGAGTGAATGCGGATCTTTTTCCCGACAAATTCATAAAGAAATTATACCACGCGGTGCCCCCACGAGGATGGCAAATAAGAATTTGCGAGCCCGGTTCACGATCCGGAAATGAGAATGAGATTCTCATTTCCGGATCGTTGCCGGTCTTTGAACCTCGGACCATCTCCTTTCCGCCAGCAGCGAAGTAAAAATAAGAACGAACGCCTCTCGTGCATTGTGCCCCCACGAGGATTTGAACCTCGGACCATCTCCTTAAAAGGGAGCTGCTCTACCAGACTGAGCTATAGGGGCAAACGGAAACCTTGATTATCTTAATGAAAAATCATGGATTTTTCAACTACGATGGGTCGGCGCAGAGGTGATGTCGGTGGTTAGTTTTTCTGCCACAGCCTCCCAAAGGGTATCACGGAGGCACGGAGGTGCCGAGTGCTAAGGCACGAATTCAGCAGAATTCGATGCCGTCCCTTTGGGAGGCTGTGGCAGAAAAACTAACCGTGGCGAACCTCAAGCACATCGCCATCTTTGACCTCGTACTCTTTCCCTTCGACGCGAAGCCATCCTTTCTGTTTCGCCTTGCTCCATCCGCCCGCTTCCAAAAGTTTGGGGCATTCGATGACCTCGAGCCGGATGAACTTGGTCTCGAAGTCGGTGTGGATCACGCCCGCCGCCTGCGGCGCCTTGGTGCCGCGCACGATCGTCCATGCGCGCGTCTCGTCCTCCCCCGTCGTGAAGAAACTGATGAGATCGAGCATGTGATAGGTCTTCTT
>JARLIC010000081.1 GCA_031291905.1 Minisyncoccota bacterium | reverse complement strand
CCAAAACCCCAAAACCCCAAAACCCCAAAACCCCAGTGGGGGCTGCAACAAGAAGTTCAATGCCCTGGGGGATGCGAGGGAATATTTGAATAAATTAGTTCGCGCAGTATGCATTATATAATTTCTGATGGAGCACCCGCAGCAAGAAGAGGAGGAGGACCAGGGTCCCTGCCTGACCGTTGCCTACATCAAGAAACATCTCCGCGAAAACGACAAGACATACTATAGCACGCCTGAATTGAACGAGGTGCTGTACTTCCAGTGCAAGGGATTCCGGAAACTCGAGAACCTGACCCTGTTCCCGGACCTCAAGTGTCTCTACTTCCAGTCCAACGGCATCTCCAAGATCGAGGGCCTCGAATCCTTAACAAAGATGAAGTGCCTGTACCTGCACGAAAACTGCATAAGCAAGATCGAGGGCCTGTCCAGCCTGGTGAACCTCCGTGTCCTCAACCTGGCGGACAACCGCATCTCTGTGATCGAAGGTCTCAAGGGATTAACGCAGCTGGACTCGCTGAACGTCAGCAAAAACGTGATCGGCAAGGCCGGCCTCAGCGACCTCACAGGACTGCTTGATGTGCCCACGCTGACTGCAGTCGATCTGTCCAAGAACTATATCGCCGACCCCAAGGTCGTGGACGAAGTTCTCGCCAAACTGCCCAATCTCGCCCTTCTTTATCTCATGGGCAACGATGCGCCGAAGGAGATCCAGAACTATCGCAAGAGAATGATCAGCATGCTGCCCAAGCTCAAGTACCTGGACGACAGGCCTGTGTTCGAGGACGACCGTCGCTGTGCCGAGGCTTTCGTCCGCGGCGGGCTCGAGGCCGAGCGCAAAGAAAGGGAGAAGATCAAGCAGGAGAAGCTCGACAAGGATGAGGATAACAGAAAGGCATTCGACGAGCTGCTGCGGAAGGCACGCGAGGAGGCAAAGGTCGAGGAGAAGAAGGAGGTTGACCCCGCCCTCCTCCGCGAACTCGCCCACGACGAGCTCGAGTCCACCATTAGCACCGAAGCTGGCCATGACCATGAAGAGGTCAAGAAGGAGGCCCAGATCTTCCCCACGCAGCCCGAGGAAGAGGAGCACAAATTGCCTCCTCCGCCTGCTAAGGTCGAGGATCAGAAGGAGACTGAGGAAACTAAGGAGGTCCCCAGTTCGCCCGAAACGCCGAAGATCGAGGAAATCGAGAAGCCCAGTCCCGAGACACGTCGAGAGGACCTCAGTCCTTCCCCCGAAAAGGAGTCCCAGATCGCGTCCACGGTCCTGCCGGCGGTTACACCTTCGGAGGAAGCGAAGGTCGCAGCTGTTCCTCAGGAGACGAAGAAGGAGGTGGAGGCGAAGGTTGAGGCCACGGTCCCAGCTCCGGCGGGAAAGCAGGAAGAGAAGGATGAGGTGCCGTCGCTGGAGCCGATCCCCCAGGGCGAGGTAACACATAACTAACTGCTCGTAATCCACTTTGCTTTCATTATGCCACATGGCAATACGACGCGGCCGCAATTCCGTCCTGGGGTTTTGGGGTTTTGGGGTTTTGGGGTTTTGG
>JARLIC010000080.1 GCA_031291905.1 Minisyncoccota bacterium | reverse complement strand
GCGGGGGTGGTCATCGTCCAAAGATTAAATCATTATTAAGGTTTGCTTGCAATTTGGGGGGCCGCTATGGTATAATACAAGCGTTGTAAGTGTTCTTAGAAGTCTCGCATCCGCCAAACGTTTCGTTTTGTTCTGGCAGAGCAGCACAAGAGAAGTAGGTCGCCTTACACATCAACAGATAGCAATTGAATGGCTACAAAATTATACGTTGGAGGTTTGCCTTACTCGACGACTCAGGATGAACTCCAGGAGGCGTTCGCACAGTCCGGCGCCGTCGTGTCCGCGAGCATTATCACGGACAAGATGACCGGCCGCTCGCGTGGCTTCGGCTTCGTCGAAATGGCATCCGATGACGATGCGCAGAAGGCCATCGAGAACTGGAACGGCAAAGATTTCGGCGGGCGCAAGCTCACCGTGAACGAAGCCAAACCGCTCGAAGCCCGTCCCCCGCGCCGCGAAGGAGGTTACTCCTCGGGTGGTGGTGGTCGCAGCTGGCAGTAAATGCCGCTTCAAAAAACCGCTGAGCAATCGGCGGTTTTTTGTTGTAGAATTGACCTTATATGGAAATCGCTTTATTGATCGTCGTAGTTGCCCTCTTCGCCGTCATCGCGTGGCGGCTTTGGCGTCCACCGGCACTGCCGCCTCCCCCGCCCACAAAGGACGACTCCCAGTCGCTTTTGATGCTCCAGCATCAAATGGAAGAACTGCGGCGCACGCTCGACACGCGCCTTAGCGAATCCACGCGCACCGTGCTCAATCAATCCGGCGAGAATATAAAGATCATCCGCGATATCACGGGCGCGATCACCAGGATGACCGAGGGGCAGAACGAAGGACAGAAACAGACCGGCGCAATCAGCGATCAGCTCCGCAATCTGAACGACATCCTCAAGAATACGAAGCAACGCGGCATCCTCGGCGAATATTTTTTGGAGACCGTATTGAAGAACGTCCTCGCGCCGGGCAGCTACCAGTTGCAATATCCTTTCAAAGATAATTCGAAAGTCGACGCGGTGATCTTCTATCAGGAGAAGGTCATCCCGATCGACTCGAAATTCAGTTTGGAGAACTATAACCGTCTTGCGGGCGGCGCCGTGCTTTCGGACGACGAGCGCAAGCGTTATACCGACGCCCTGCGTGCCGACCTCAAGACGCGCATCGACGAGACTTCGAAATATATAAAGCCCGACGAGGATACGGTGGACTTCGCGTTCATGTTCATCCCGTCCGAGGCGCTCTATTACGATCTCCTCATCAATAAGATCGGCGCGACCTCCGAGCGCGACCTCATCCAGTACGCCGCCGAGAAACGCGTCTACCCCGTCTCCCCCACCACATTCTACGTATATCTCCAGATGGTGCTCCAAGGATTACGGCAGATGCAGATCAACAAATCGGCCCAGCAGATCATCAAGGGCGTGGGCGAACTCCAGCGCCACCTCGTGAAATACGAGGACTTCCTCGAGAAGATCGGCACGCATCTCGCGACCACCACGAACGCCTACACGACGGCCACAAAGGAGTTCGCAAAGATCGACAAAGATATCGTGCGGCTCGGGAATCTTCCGAAGGACGCCCTGCCCGAAGGAGACCCAGAAAGTTCCTCAAATTCCTCCGCAGGCGAATAATCGAATAACAAAAACTCCTGCGGGATGTTTGAGGGGAATGTCGGAGCGCCGAAGGGCGCGAGACCTTAGGCGCGCACGCACCAGCGTGCGACGCCGTCCCCGAAAACATCCCGCAGGAGTTTTTGTTATTCGATTATCTCTTCCGCCTGCGGAGGAACGCGGGAATATCCCACGCATCGCTCTCCTTCTCCTTGTTGCTATTGGAATTGATCTTGTTCTGTTCGGACTTCTTGTCGGAGACCGACGGCGCGATCGGCGCGGAGGACGTCCTCTGCTGGGCCACAAGCTCGTCGGCGGATTCCTCCCCGCGCGCATGGACCACCGGTTCCTTCAGTAATGAGGATCCCGTACCCGATTCATGCATCGGCGTCGACTGCCTCTTCATGCCCATGCCCGTCGCCGCGGCCTCGAAGCCCGGCCTGCCGAAGATGCTCTGCCGTGACGACGATTCGAAACCGTTCGATCCGAACAACGTACCGCCCTGGCCGCCGTTGAATCCTGCGGCGATTATCGTCACTTTCAACTGACCCGACGGCATGTTCCGGTCGTAGTATGCGCCAAAGATGATGCGCGCGCCCGGATCGGCCGTCTGCGCCACGATTTTTGCGGCATCGTTCACCTCGGCCATCTTGAGATCGCGGCCGCCGGTGATGCCGAGAAGCACCGCTTTTGCGCCGTCAGGGCTGGTCTCGAGGAGCGGCGAATGGAGCGCGGCGGTGACCGCTTTCACGGCGCGATCGGCGCCGGTCGCGCGGCCCACGCCCACGATCGCGATACCCGCATCCTGCATGATGTTCTTCACGTCCGCAAAGTCGACGTTGATGATGCCCGGCATGGCAATCATCTCGACGAGGCCCTTCAACGCGTTGCGCAAGATCTCGTCGATGGCCTCGAACGCCTTCACGATCGGCGTATCCTTGCTGATCACGGTGAAGATCCTGTCATTCGGCACCACGATGATCGCGTCAACTTTATCCTTTAATTTCATAAGTCCTTCCGCGGCAAGACGCTCGCGCTGGGCGCCTTCGAAGGCGAACGGTTTGGTGACGACCGCGATAGTGAGCGCACCTGCCTGCTTTGCCGCTTCCGCGACGATCGGCGTCGCGCCGGTGCCGGTGCCGCCACCCATGCCCGCGGAGATGAACACAAGGTCCGCACCCTTCACCGCCTCGCTGATCTCCGAACGGTTCTCCTCCGCCGCCTGGCGGCCGAGGTCCGGATTCATACCGGTACCCAATCCCCGCGTGAGGCTCTTGCCGATGTACAGTTTCGTCTTCACATCGCAGTGATCGAGGTCCTGATGGTCGGTGTTGATGGCAATGAAGTCGACTCCCCTATAGAAATCCTTGGCCATGCGCGCAACGGCGTTGCCTCCCCCTCCCCCGATGCCCACCACTTTCACGTTCGCCGAAAGGGGCTGGAACAGGTTCTCTTTTTTCTTTGCCGTCCGGTGCACTTTTTTGGTTTTTGCCATATCTGTGATTTTAACAGAAATCCAACGCTTGGAAAGGACTGGACACGTGAGGCCCTAAGGGTTGAAATAATTAAAGAAATTCTTGAGGCTCGCTTTGGAGGCCGTCCTCTCCCCGCCCTTGCCCTCGCTGTCCATGCCCCACAACACAAGCCCGAACGCGCTCACGAACGAGGGATCCTCGAGGTATTCCTTGAACTGACCGCCCTCCTGTTCCCATTCGTCGGAAAGCGCGAATCCGATCTGCGCGGAAAGCTTCATCTCCTGTTTCACGAGATCGGTGAGGCCGGGCAGCTTCGCGCCGCCGCCGACGAGCACCACGCCGCCGGGAAGCTGGCCGAACTTCTGCATGAGCTTGAGCTCGTTGTTCACCATGTCGAATATCTCCTCGAGGCGCGATTCGATGATCTCCGCAATGAAACGGCGCGAGACCGCGCTCTTCGCCTCCGGCACGAACTTGGAAAGCTCCACCGATTCCTTGGAACCGACTTCGCGCGCGATGGCGTAACCGTAGTGCAACTTTATCTCCTCCGCCGCGTCCACGGAGATCTTCAGGCCGACCGCGAGGTCGTTTGCGATATTGCCGGCGCCCACCGGAAATTTCGAAACGCCGAGCAGGCGGTTCTCCTCGTAGACGGAGATCCCCGTCGTGCCGAAGCCGAGATCGATGAGCGCGGTGCCGAGGTCACGCTGGCGCTTCGAAAGCGCGGCGCGCGCCGCGACCAGCGGCGAGAATACGAGCCCGCTCACGTCGCCTCCCGAAAGTTCGACGGCGCGGATGAGCGATTTGATATGGGGCGAGAACGCATCGATGATGAGGCTCTGCACTTCGAGGCGCGAGCCGGAAAGGCCCAAAGGATCGACGATGTCGCCGACGCCGTCCACCATGAACTCCTTGGTAAGCGTGTGGATGATGGTGCGGTTCTGCGGAAGGTTGACCGCCTGCGACGCGCGCACCGCGCGGTCGATGTCGTCCTGGTAGATCTCCGCGTCCGCGCGCGAGACGGCGACGATACCGCGCGACGTCTGCATCTTCGCCTGCGGCGTGCCGATCGAGACGTAGATGTTCTTGGCGGCGGCCTTCGAAACCTTCTTCACTTCCGCAATGATGCGGTTGATCGCATGCGACGCTTCGCCGAGGTCTATCACCGCGCCTTTGCGCAATCCGGCCGCCGCTTCCTCGTGCACGTGGAGCACGACGGGGCGCCGCCCGCGGCAATCGGCAACCACGACCTTAAACGAGGAGGTTCCTATATCGAGCCCCGTGATGAGATCGCTTCCCCCGCCGATGCCCTTGAATTTCATATGCTCTCATTTTATCAGGAAAAGGAATAGAAAGGAACTGTGCATATTGTTCCGTTGTGCCGCGCTTCTCGGGTAATCAAAAACCGCACATTCCGTGCG
>JARLIC010000079.1 GCA_031291905.1 Minisyncoccota bacterium | reverse complement strand
CAATGCACGACTGAGAGAAGGATAAACACGCAACGATGTGTTGTCCGCCGAAGTTAGTAGATCGAGTATATGATTGGACACCGCAGATGCACAAACTGCGCCGGTCCTCTCCTTTCCTTCTGTTCCAAGGCATCCTCGGCCTTTTCCATCACGTCCTGCCGCTCCTTTTCCTTCTCCTCATCCTGATAGTCCTGATCCTTATCTTGCTGCGGTTTCTGCTGGCTCTCCTCCTCCGGCTTTTTCTGTGAGTCAGCATGCGACCCCGCATTGACAGCCACTTTGCTCTCCACAACCTTGGACTCAAGGACCGGAGGAGGCGTGGACAGCTGGGTGATGCTGTAGCCCAACGAGTCCCACATCTTGTTCGGGTCCGCCTTCTTCAGCTTCACCGATATGAAGTCAATAAAGGTCTCCACCGTGGACTCTCTCGCCACGATTGGGAGGAACAGGGTCACACAGGTCCTCTGCACCGCCTTCAGCGTTGGGTCGTACACCTCCAGCAGCATCTCGTTGTTTGTGAGCTTCGAGGTGACAGTCTCCTTCTTGTAGCCCTTGACCCGATAGAGGAGGATGACCACGTCGCCCAGCTGCTTAAAGTCGTACTTTCCCTCCACCCTCTGCGCGTGCTCGATGTCTGGAGCAGGTTCCGGCCCTGTCTTGGCCTTGGACTCAGCGGCGACTGGAACCTCGGTGATAAGTCCTTTCGCCTCCCCGGCAGCCGTTTCCTCGACCTTCGCGGGCAGGGGCTCGGACTCTGGTTCCAGATCAGCGCGGGTCTTGATCTCGACCTGGTTCTTCTTGTCCTCTGGCGCAGCCTTCTTCTCGGTGTCCGGCTTGTATATGTTGAAAAGATTGGGGATCTCCACCTTCTCGGTCTCGATCTCCTCCTTCGTCTCCGGGCCCTTCTTCCCTAGCATCGTGAGGTCCACCACCCCCTCTTTTGCCGGGGGCGTGGCGGATGTGTATTTAGCCTTGTTGACCTCAACCTCGACGGTCAGCACCTCCTTCTCCTTGTCGTACTTGGCCTTCGCAGAGCCCTCGATCACAAAGTACGGTAGCGAAACGTCCAGAATGTAGTTCTGAAGGTACTCGAATTTCAGCCTCCGCTCCTTGAGCTCGAGCTTGGCGTTCTTCATATTGCGGACGCCTGGCAGCCCAATTTTCACGGTGAGCGCATTCGGCAGCTGCTTGTTCTGTTGCTGCTGCTGCTGGCGGGACTTCGGGATCTCCGGACCATCAAAGCATTCGGTCAGCTCCACGTTGCTGTGGGACTCGACGATGCTGTACACCGGAGTCTCGTTGTGCGCCTTGATGCGCTTCTGGTGTTTCGACTTCTTCTGATTCTGGATCGCCTCTTTTGCGGTGACATCGACATCCACCTCTTCCGGAACATCCTCCTCCTTCGTCTCCGGCTTCTTCTTGGACTTGGCCTGGCCATCGTAGATTTCCTTGACGGATTGGGGGAGATGGTTTTCGGTCTTGAGATTCTCTGAGAGGGCGCTCTTGCCGGCGTCCGGCCGCTTCTTTGCGAGGATGAACTCCGGGACGCCGCCCTTGTACTGGAGTTTCTTCAGCAGCTTGTAGTTCTGCGAGGCCTTCTCGTGGTACTCCTTGAAGAAGGTGTTGATGCCCTCGATTGCGGTGTCGCACATCATCTTCTTGAACTCTTCGAATCGCGACAGGCCCGCGCACTTTGAGTTGAAGATGATGTCGATGGCCATGCAGACCTCTTCCTTGTTGTCGCGCGTGGCTCTGGGCTTGCTGAGCGTGTACGGCACGCTCCAGTTGTACATCTTCACGCCGTTGTTCATCACCTCCATCTTATCCGGCGGGTCAATGAACCCGCTCGTGCACACATTGACGAACAGCTTCTGGTCTATGTATTTCTTCGCTCCCTGATTGGTCAGGAGACGACGGGTGTAGGTCTTGAAGCAGAAGAGGGCGTCGGGACGGACGAGCTCAGTGTTTGGCGGGAGGTCGTTCTTCTTCGCCTGTTCAAGCATAAACTCCTCGCGCTCCTTCCGCCCGGCCGGGTCGGTCAGTTCCTTCAGGTATTCATCCCAATACTTCTGGAACTCGGGATCCGTGAGCGCCTTCTTGAACTTGTGCACCTCCTGCGGGGTCAGGTATATCTCCTCGTTTGGGTGGGTCTTCTTCTTCATCTTCAATATGCTATAATGATATTTTGTGCGGAAACAAGCACATTCAAACCTACGGGATCATAATAAATGCATTCGTCCCCTCGGGATTCAAATCGATCCCAGTGCGCTT
>JARLIC010000078.1 GCA_031291905.1 Minisyncoccota bacterium | reverse complement strand
GCACAATCTGCGAAAGAAGAGAGACGAAGACAGGAAGTTGCAGCTCTCATTCGCTTCGACTCATCTTCGATGTATCGCGCCATTCTTTCGAACTATCGCTACAATGAGCAGATGTCGAACGAGCTCGTCGATCCATTCTCGCCGGAGTTCAGTATCAAATACTACGCTCGACGATATCACGATCCGCAAGCGATCGAGACTTCACGCTACGATCAACGTCCGTCGCTGAACTGGGCGGTCGGAATTCGCGATCGGAATCGAACGAATCCTCGTGAGGAGTTCGACGCGATCCTGAATCTCTATCCGCATTGGACCTTCGGCACTCGTCCTTCGCTCAACTGCATTCCGACATCCCTCTCACTCCTCGCTCGTCCGGACTCGCTGCTGGAGGACTACAATATTTCAGCGCAGTTCGCAGATTCGGAGGATAAGAATTCGAATGACTACCGCGAGCAGATCGCGGCGTTCATTCGTGATATGGCGGACCGTCGCGGCGTTCATCAGGAAGCATTCGATCGATTGAGTGAGATCTTCGCGGTCAATACGAGGGTGGACGTGGAGGAGAGGCGAACCGTCATGAAGGAACGCGCCGCTCGATTTGCGAAGACTGAGACTGCATGCGCCGAAGACTTCTACGAAGTATCGGCGTTGATGGATGGACGATGGCTGCAGCAATGCACCTACGGCTTTCCGGACGACGCCGCTTCACGCACGACCGAACTTCGATCCGATGCCGACCTGGCGCACGGTCTCCTCATCTCGCATTCGTGGCGCACCTATAATCCTCTCGGCATGTTCAATATGGGATTGTTCCCTCATGCGAACTTGGAGCACGATCCGATTGCAGGTCGAAGCTCATTTCTTCACTACATGCGATCGCCACCAGTGGATGGCCTCGGCAGTGCTGGCATCGGCCACGTTCAACCGCTCTTCCCCGCGCCGCAATATTTCGGTAGCGACCTCAATTCTCCACTCAACGAGTTCGAACCGACAGTCTGGATTCCGACTCTCTATCATCGCGATCCTCACCTTCACTTCGTGCCGTCGCTCACGACTCGATCGCCTTCGCATGGCGAGCGACACGTTCGAATCGGCTCGCTCGTTCGACTCCACAACGACGACTCCGAGCCCGAACCGAACGATGTCTATCTCGTGTTCGCCACTCTGATCAAGCAGAGCAACAATAGTCTCAGGCAGTACCGCGAAGCTTTGCTTCGATCTATCGACAATGATCTCGATCGAACGGCGAAGGAGACTCAGTTTCTTCTAATCGATGAGTTCGAGCGAGAGCATCATTATCTCTACGCTCCGGGCGGATTGGTCGCGTTGTTTCATGTCGGTGCGACTTCGAGCCTCGCCGAGATTCGAACGATGTTGACGACGCTCACCGAAGGCGAAGTCTCGATTCGATTCAAGATGCGGTCGTTTTCGGATATTATGCAGGTGGTGAAGCCTTCGGATTGGGAGACGCTGCCGAAGAACGAACGACAAGTTCTCATGTCGGTCGAAGCATCGGAGAAGCACGGCACGACTATTACTCAACTCGACACTCATCAAATCCCGCCGCTTCCGATTCCCGAAGTCCTCTTCAAATCACTCTACATCTGGATTCGCGATAGCCTGGCTCCTTCGCTTCAAAGTGAGCTTGGCCTCGTCACTTCGATCGATCCGGCGGGAGTTACGGAGCTTCAAAAGGCTCGAGCTGAGGAGGAACTCTTCGAACACATCGATAACTACGGAGTCGAGAAGTTCTTCGAGAATTTCCTCAAGAGCGTTCGAGATCATTCACAGGATCCCTTCGATCCGCAGGCGCTCCTCATACTGAGACAGTGCTTCGGTGATCATTGTGTGACCGATGGTTGGATCAAGCACTTCGCCGGTCCTCTACTGGCGTGGACGTCTGGACCCGGTGAACGCACGATCGAATTCGCTCCGGAACATCCGAACCGAGCTCGAGAGAGGAGGCGACGAGAGAAAGCGGCGG
>JARLIC010000077.1 GCA_031291905.1 Minisyncoccota bacterium | reverse complement strand
TCATGGCGAATGTGAGTGATGAATACATGGAGAAGTCGAACGCATCCGGTGGTGGTCCCGAGCGTGATCGTCTTCGCTTGGACATGATTCGACAGTCTGATCCGGCGAGCTTCAGTGAGGAGAAGATGAACTTTCTCACTTTTAATCTCGACAAGACTGCTGCGGAGTGTCATCCGCATCCTCATCATCAAGGTAATATCGGCTCGATCCGTACTGTCAAGAGGCTTCTCCATGATCATCCAAGGATCTCCAAGAATCTCAAGTGGCTCATGATGGACTACCTTCTCCTGCCGGCTGCTTACATCCGCAATACAGTGGAGTCCTTCGCGAAAGTCACATTCAAAGAATTCGTCGCTGAAGAAATCATCGGTCCCGACACTCAAGCGATCTTTCCCAACTTTCGGCCGTACGAAGGTTCCGCGCGCGACCTCAAAACCTCCCTTGAATTGCTGTATATGGAGGGTATTAAAGTGACGGCGAGGCAGCGGACGGTCTTTCTCAAGATCGATGCCTTGACACGCGAAGATGCGAAGCAGCAGTTTCCTCTCTATGCCGCCACGGAGAAGATGTCGGGGGAGGAACTCGCACAGTACACTAACGAGAAAGAAACGGGCTACCTGAAACTTTCGAGTGACTCGCCTTTCTTTCGAGTGACTCTCGTCGATCATCTCCCTAAGGAAGAAGCGTCCGAAGTCCACTCAGTTGCTGCAGCAGAGGCCCGAGCGAGAGAGGGCGGTCCTCCTCCATCGACTTGGCCTGAGTGGAACATACGGCTGGTGATCGACTACGTCTTTCATGAGTCATCGAATTTGGTGCCGCCTCGAGAGGGTCGTCCCTTTGGTGAGGTCTTCCCGGACGCGACCACTCAACCGGCACCGCCCGCATTCGTCTGGTCATTCGATCCGAAGGCGTGGGCAGAAGCGTCGCGACAGCATGGAACGTCGATGCATCGACAGCAGCCACTCCATGGTTTCTTGACCATGTCCTTGCCACCTCCTTATCATGAGAAGGATCAGAAGATTGCCTCGGTCTACTTCGCCACAGCGGCGACGATGGACAATCCACCGATCACTCGTGATGTCTTCGAGTCGATCACTCGACATGGAATGTCGGTACCGAATGAGATCACTGAAGCCATCTCGCAGGTTGGTTACGCTCATTATCTGCTGCAGCAGCAGTCTCCAGCTCAGACTGAGTTCAATCACTTTCGATCATCGGGTCTCATCCAGTCGGATCGGACTGCAGCGGTGCTGCAATTCGAGCTACCGACACAGCCGGCGAGTGGCAAGTATTGTCAGCCGCTGTTTCCTGCACCGTATATGACCGCTATCGGACAGAATCATCCACTCTGGCTCGGTGATCCCACTGCCTGGTATGCGTTGAGCAAATTGAACGACCTGCACTTCGCCACTCCGTATTATCGTGGTTGGATCAATACGCGCGGTGCCGTACCGAAGGAGGCCACGATCAGCATCGGCTCAGTGGTTCGATATCCAGACCCGAGTTCGGGCAAGATGGTCGAAGGCCTCGTTCTTCTCACAAGCGTAAAGCTCTCGAACAAGGTTTTCAAGCTTATGCTGGAGACGCTGAAGCCTCTCCGTGTGGATGACGATTTCATTCGGCGCCTCGAACAGCAGCCGTATGTGCCGGTCGCTGTTTGTTATGTGTTGCCGCTTCCTCAACTCGACGTCAACTCCGTGTCGAAACTCACTGACAAGAAGCTCTGCGAGATTCTGGGGAAGTTCGTCGAGGAGAACACAACAGAGCTTCTCGTTGTCGAGACTCTCTCGCTGGCTGATGTCATACCGACTGAGCCGATCGCGATGATGACGAAGCGTGCGCTGGTTCAAGGTCATGGTCAACTGCAATCTGAGGAGATACAGGTCCCAGATCGAAGCCTTCTCTGGAAGAACCTCGCGACCATCGACGTCTGGACGACACTGGCTGAGTACATCACGGTGACCTTTGATCAGATGAAGAAGGATCGACCTGAGGTCGACTTGGAGGCTAAGATACTCGCTTCGGCTCGTGATTCTTTCGATATCAGTATTGTTCAAAGACTTCACAATCTCATTACGCTCACTGAATGGCCGAAGCCTCGTCCTTTCTATGGCTATCAGGCATCCGATGGTCCACCGGCAACGCCAGCTTCGTCTGGTACGAGTGCAGCTGTCCCTGCGATTCCAGTCCAGCCTCCAAACTCCGGCGGTGCTAGCTCTACAGCTTCCATTCGGGATTCTCATGAGTCGAAGCGATGTCTCGAGTTACTCGCACGCCTCTCTCAAGCAGAGCCAGTCGCTGCGCACGATGCGCCCTTCCGTGGTGCACTGGAATCGCAGGAGCTGGCGAAGAGGATCGCAGATACAGTGCCTCCTCCTGTGACTGCCGAGCAGAGGCGTGAGGTCCTCTGGAAATGGATCGGTGAGGAGAATAAGAAACTGCAAGCATATCTCAAATTCCACGCGACTCAACACTCATCCATAGAGGATATCACCTGGTCAGCACTCGAAGAAATCATGGCTCAACTCGATCGGGCAAACGGGAAGTGGTCAGAGCACGATGCAGCCAAGCGCATGAAAAACGGAAAGGGCTGGGCCAAGTTAGTGTGGGCTCCAACTGGTAAGCGACCACCGGCACCGGTCAACGAACTCGCTGCTCAATTAAAGAAGATCGAAGATGAGAAGTTAAAAGAGCGCGAAGAAGCGCAGCGAACGATCGAAGCATTGAAGAACAAGCTTAAGATACAACAGGAAAAGCAGGCTCAAGCGGATGCGGTGGCGAAGAGGGAGTTGGCTGCCGATTCAGCGAAGAAGGAGAAGGGGTCAGCGAAGATCAAGCAGGAGCTTACTGCGAATCAGAAGCAGGCAGCTGCTGCCGTCACAGTGAAAAAGGAACAGATCGTCCCTGAGGTGACGCGTACTAGTCGCCGTAGAGCGATCGGCTCTGATTCCGCATCCACTGTTGCGCATGATCGGGCTCCTTCGGCCGGCAGTACTACTGCCTCAGTGATGGTAGCCGCGACGACGCTGAGTCAGATGACGAAGGCACAGCAGAAAAAAGCAGCGACCAAACGGAAACAAGAGGAGGCGGCGGAGAAGGTGGAGGAAGCGAAGCGATTGCGTGAAGAAGCGGAGAAGCCGAAGAACGATCGTGCCGCTCGTGCTGCCGCTCGTAATCCCGAACCTGCGCCGGTCGCACCGGTACCACAGCCGAACTCGCGATCGACTGGCTCCTCACGACGTGCGAAGGCGGACACAGAGACTCAGTCCATGCCGGCACTCGAACCAGTGTCAACCGTCGCCACCGAAGTGACTAGCACTGACTTTGAATCACTCATAGCAAAAACGGCAGAGAAGGCAGCACTGGCGGCCACTGCGGCGGCACTGGCAGCCAATGCGCAGAAGGAGGCGGAGAAAGATGCACAGATTGAGGATTTGAAGAAGATCGTCCAGGAGATGCAGCAACAGAAGCGAAGTCACCATTCGATGGAGAATCCATCAGGCGAAGATCAACCGGAATCATCGAACAAGAAACAGAAGTTGGATG
>JARLIC010000076.1 GCA_031291905.1 Minisyncoccota bacterium | reverse complement strand
TTCCGTGTCGGCAGTGGCGGTAAATGGTGTGGAAACGACAACTCAAACTCGGATCGACACTTCGACCGTTTTGGCGGCCACTACCGTCATCGCGCCGGCTCCGCAGCTCAATGCGTTCCAGCGGCTGATATCCGATCCAAAAGCGCTCGCGAATGATTTTTATATCGCCATTGCGATCCTTTTTGCGCTCGCGCTCGTCCTGAATATATTCATCAAATTCCGCATCCAGTTCCCGCGGCTCATTCTTGGCGGCATGGTGGTGATCGTCGTGGCCGGGCTTTGCATATTGTTGAATCAGAACGTCGGATTGCTGCACGCGGCGATCCTATAGTGTAGGTTTGCCCTTTGACCCCCCGCGGATTACAATCGAGTTACGATGCCGTCCTCGACCACCGAACTCATCAAAAGCAAACTCGACGTCGTCGAGGTGCTTCGCGGCTATCTCACGCTTCAGCCTGCGGGCAAGAATTTCAAGGCGCTCTGTCCGTTCCATGGCGAGAAATCGCCCTCCTTTATAGTGTCGCCCGACCGCCAGACATGGCATTGTTTCGGTTGCGGCCTTGGCGGCGACATTTTCAGTTTTGTGATGAAGTACGAGAACCTTGAGTTCGGCGATGCGCTCCGCCTGCTTGCCGAAAAGGCCGGCGTCGAATTGCGGCACGAGAACCCCGCGGAGTACCGTCTTACGGGATTGCTCTACGACCTCAATGAGGCGTCGAAGAACTTCTTCCGCAAGGCGCTCGCCGCCGCACCGGTGGCGAAGGAATATCTGAAGGCGCGCGGACTTACGCAGGAAACGATCGACGAGTTCGAGCTCGGCTGGGCGCCGAACGAGATGGAAGCGCTTTCGATGACGCTTCTTCATGGAGGCGCCGCGCCCCAGGATCTTATTCAGGCCGGTCTTTCGGTGAAGACCGAGCGGGGCATGATGCTCGACCGGTTCCGCGGACGCATCATGTTCCCGATCCACAACCACCTCGGCAAGGTGGTCGGTTTCACCGGCCGCATCCTGCCGCAGCTCGACACTTCAAAGAACCCCGCCGCCGCGGGCTCCGGCGGATTCGTGACGGCCAAATACGTGAACAGTCCGGAGACGCCGATCTTCCAGAAATCGAAACTGCTGTACGGATTCTGGAAGAGCAAGGAGGGGATCCGGGAGTCGAAGGCCGCGTTCCTCGTCGAGGGTCAGATGGATTATCTGATGAGCTGGCAGTCCGGCGTGCGGAACGTGATCGCGAGTTCGGGCACGGCGCTCACCGCCGATCATCTGCGGTCGGTGCATCGCCTAGCAGACGAGATCATCCTCAGTTTCGATAACGATACCGCCGGTTCCGACGCCGCCGAGCGCGCGATCGACCTTGCCGAGGCGGTCGATTTCACCGTGAAGGTCGCGCTCATCGAAGTGCCCGGCGCGCCCGCGGGCTCAGTGAAGGATGCCGCCGATGCGGTGAACGCGGACCCGGAGAGCGTGAAGCGCGCGATCGCGCACGCCATGCCCGCGCCCGAGTTCTATTTCAAAAAATATCTGCCGCCTGTCGCGAAAGGCGTCGACCCCGCCGAGCAGTTGCGTTCGCGTGACGGCCTGCAGAAGCTGCGCCTCGTGATCGGAAAACTGCACCGCATCGCAAGTCCCGTTGCGCGCGAATCGTGGATGAAGGAGCTCTCGAAGCGCACGAACATCCCGGAGCGGACGCTGGAAGAAGAGGCGACGCGGAACGATGTGCAGCAATCCTCGTCGCAACCCTCGCGGACGCAGGAACAGGAACAAGCGCAGGGGGAGGTTCCGAAGAGGCAGCTTTCAAGGCAGGAGCGGTTGTGCGAGGACCTTCTGGCGATCGCCGTCGCGAAAGGCGATTTTTCATTCCTCGATGACAGCGTGGCATTCTTCACTCCGGTACAGAAGGAGATATTCGACATACTGAAGACCGGTGCCCGGCGCAGCGACGATCCGACGCTCGATGCCGCGATCGACCTCATCGTCCTCCGCGACCTCGGCGACTTGAGCGATCTTTCGGTCGACGACATGGCGACGCTCAAGTCCGGCTTCGCGTGGGAATACTATAAAGAGCGGCGGCACATCCTCACGCTGGCGGTGAAGAACGCCGAGGCGAGGGGGGACGAGGCCGAGCTTGCGGCGGCGCTTGCCGAGCTCAGGAACCTGCCCGGGGAAGGGACGGAATGATCCGGTGGAATAGCGTCCAAACCTTGCAAAAGTGTAAGAAATAGCGGATAATGAGGTATCAAATAGAGTACATTTCTTGATGCCCAAGGCGAAGAAGGCGAAAAAAAGCAACAAAAATCGCATGAAACCCAAGAAAACTTTGAAAAAGGGTCCCGTTCGCGCGGCTTTGAAAAAGGCGTCCAAGGGCACCGGTGCGGCAAAAAAGAAGAAGGCGAAGGTCATCAAAAAGACCGTTCCTGTCGCGAAGAACAAGAAACGGAAGATCCCCGCAGCACGCGCGAAGGAGATCACCAAACTCGAGAAGGCGCTCAAGGCGAACGCGAGCGAGATCAACGAACTGATCGAGCGCGGCCGGCCGCGCGGCTTCGTGACCGACAACGAGATCCTCTATTATTTCCCGAAGATCGAGGACAACGTCGACCTGCTCGACGAGATCTATGACCGCCTCGAAAAAGCGGGCATCAAGGTGATCGAGACGAGCGCGCTGATCGATTTTTCCAAAGACGAGCCGGCGGCCAATTTCGACGATTCCATGGCGTTCGAGGGCGATGTGCCCGACGCGGTGCAGATGTATCTGAAGGAGATCGGCAAGACGCCGCTCCTGACCAAGGACGAGGAGCGCGATCTCGCAAAACGCGCCGAGAAAGGGGATGAGGAAGCGCGCCAGCGCCTCATGAAGGCGAACCTCCGTCTCGTCGTTTCCATCGCAAAGCGCTACGTGAACCGCACGCCGCATCTTTCCATACTCGACCTCATCCAGGAAGGCAACATCGGTCTTTCGCGCGCCGTCGAGAAGTTCGACTATCGCCGCGGCTTCAAGTTCTCGACCTACGCCACGTGGTGGATCCGCCAGGCGATCACCCGTGCGCTCGCCGACCAGTCGCGCACCGTCCGCATCCCGGTCCACATGGTGGAGACCATCTCAAAGTACACGCAGGTGCGCCGCCAGCTCATCCAGGAACTCGGCCGCGATCCGCTCGCGGAGGAGATCGCCGCGGAGATGGGTATCGACGTCGAGAAGGTGCGCCACATCCAGAAGATCTCGCAGGAGGTCCTTTCGATCGAGACGCCGATCGGCGACGAGGACGATTCCACGCTTTCCGATTTCATTCCGGACGAGCGCAACGCGACCCCGTCCCAGCTCACCGCGCGGGCGATGCTCCGCGACCTCATCAAAGAGATCATGATCGACCTCACCGAACGCGAACAGCAGATTTTGAAAATGCGTTTCGGGCTCGAGGACGGTATCAGCCATACGCTCGAGGAAGTAGGCAAAGCGTTCGGCGTCACGCGCGAGCGTATCCGACAGATCGAAGCGAAGGCGCTGGAGAAGATCCGGGAACACAATAAAGCGGCGGCGCTCGAAGGGTTCGAGAGTCTCACGTAGAGAGATAAAAAGACGTATGGTCTTTTCGGGGACGGCGTTCCGGCCTACTGGCCGGCCGCCTAAGGTCTCGCGCCCTTCGGCGCTCCGACATTCCCCTCAAAGGCTATACGTCTTTTTATCTCTCTATCATTAGCCAATTTGATTCTATCATTGGACTGTCTTGATAAGACGAAGCTTCTATAGCATAATTTAAATATGGGACAATGGTTTAAAGAGAGTTGGTTAAAGGCTTGTTTTGCCTTGTCATTTTTTATTTTCGCCGTTTCGTTTGGGTATTCCTTTTTGATTAGAACCCAACCCAATCCAATCATTCAGACAGGCAATCAATTAACAGGAACAATTAATTTACAGGATTTAATAAGTTCTCTTGCCGCATCGAACCTTGCCTATCTTACTGTCGCCTTGGTGATTATTGGGTTCCTCGCAGGTGCCTTTTATCTTTTTAATTTTAAGCCACTTCAAGATCAACTTAAGAAACAAGAAGAAAATAATATCGCTACCGAGAAGGAGACGCAGGCACTTAAAAAGGATGTCGAAAAAATATTACAACAAATAGAAGTTACAAAAACACGAAATGAGCAGGGTTTAAAGAATTTGGAAAAGGGGCTTGCCCTTCAAATAGATAAACGAATTTTTTCAGCAGAGGAGAAAATATCGAACCTTGGGACCGATTTAAAGAGTAAGCTTACGGAAGTGGAAACTGAAGCTTCTATAACATCTTTTATAACAACGTGGGACTCGCATTATATGTGGCAGACACAGAATGTCCCCGAAAATGTCTGGCGATCATTAGTAACCGCACTAGGGAAATCAATAGAGTATGAAGAAAAATTTAAGAGTTATTTCGCAATGCCACTAGTCCTCAAAACTATGTCAGAAAGCATTGATAAATATAAGGGCAAAGTTCAAAAAAAATCCTTTGAAACAGTTCTAATACCGCTTTCAAGAGTGAAAGGATTTGAAGCAGAAAAAGCTGAGATAATTGAAAAAATATCAAAACTCAACCAAGAAGGAACCCCCCTCACGCCTCAATATAGTAGATTGCCCCCAGGATCTAATTGAAGCTTAAAATCCTTCAGACACCGCCCACTTTCGCATACGGTGATGTGTCAGGGTAAAGATAGGGGATTTTACACTCGCCATGGGGCAAACGTGAATTCGTCGTGAAAGATCCGGATGGCTACAAATTTGTTTTCTATTCATCCGTAAAGCCCCGATTTCCAATTAACGAACTTAACACAAGGTTCAACTATTAGTATAAAGAAGTCCTCGCTTTGCGAGGGCTTCTTTATACTAGTCGGGCTACAGGGAATTGCCCGCGGCTCGAATGCTCGCCGCCGCTCGCATTCGGCCTGGGCACCGCCTCGCCATATTTTCCTGCTGAAAAATATGGCTCCGGCGTTCAATTCCCATCAATCGGAGCTGTAAACAAAAGAAGCCCAAATGGGCTTCTTTTGTTTACGGTCGGGCCGCCGGGAATCGAACCCGGTCTAAACGCACCCCATGCGCTCGTACTACCGGTATACTACGGCCCGCTTTTTAACCTTCCTTTAACAAGTCAATTCTATACTAATCTCATGGAAAAAACAAAAAAATCTTATCAAAAACACTCGACCGCTCTAAAGCAAAAGGCTCGTCTTCTTCGACAAAAAGGCAAAACCCATAGAGAGATCGCCAAAGAGCTGGGCATCAGCTTAGGTTCGGCGTGGTCTTGGACCAGAAATATTGTTCTTTCATTTGAACAAACGAAAGAAATATTCAAGCGAAGGAATGTGCATAGGATGACTATTGCAGAAAGGAAAATAATCGCGCAAAGGCTTCGACCTTTTCAATTTACCTCAAAATACGATGCCGCTAAGCTCATTCGGAAAATCCAATCCTTCTACTCGGAACACGGAAGAATTCCGCTCAAAAGGGAGTTTAATATGAGTTCATTTTTTGGCGTTTTCGGGAGTTGGAATAACGCTATAACTGCGTCAGGATTTGACCCCAATCCTATTCTTTTTTCGAAAAAGTATATCGCCGCAGATGGCCATCCATGTGATTCTTTGTCGGAAAAAATTATTGATGACTCGCTTCGAAAAGAAAACATATCCCACGAACGGAATTGGCATTATCCCGGGACAAGAATGACCGCCGATTTCTTTGTCGTTCCAAATCTGGTGATAGAATTCTTCGGCCTAGCAGGTATACAACCAGCATACGATTCACGAATTATAAAGAAAAAAGAAATCTGCAAGGTTTGTGGATTTACCTTGTTGGCGCTTTACCCTGAAAACCTCTTCAAAGATCTTATACCCATCCTCCGCAGTATAAAGAAGCCCCATGCTCGAACTACCGATATACGACCAGCCCGCTAACTACTCGTTGCCCACTGCCTCTTTCCATTGCTGGATTCGCTTGACCACAAAACCTCGATTCGCTTTTTTACGCTCTTGCGAGGTCAAATAATCGATGATCTCCGCTTTGCGGTCTGGGTGCTCGCGGGAGATCTTCAGGAGGGCGGAAAGGAATATCTCGACATCGGTGTCCGTGCTTGTCGCTGCGCCGAATTGCGCATCCATATTGGCAACATCGCTTTGGGTGACCATTTTCGCTATCTGATCGTATCGTGCCTTCATGCGCGGATTATTCTCGAAGGCGTTAAAGCGCGTTTCCCACTCTTTGGTGGATTCGTTGATCGATTCGCGGCGCTTGACCGCTGCGGTTTTGACAAGGGGACGAAGGCGTTTGACGAGGCCGTTGTCATCGGCCGGTTTGCGGGAAGGGTCGTCACTCAATGTCTCGTTGCGTGTTGCGCTGCCATAATCGATGATGTAGGTCTGCGGGTGTTGTAGGTCGCCGTCTTTAAGGATGACGTTCCGTTCATGGAGGTCATTATGGTAAAAGCCATTTTTATGGAAACGTGCCACCGTGTTGGATATCTGGGAAAGGATCCCCTCGGGCAGGACGAAACCGCTTTTTTCAAGAGCATGGAAAAGCTTCTTCTCGTTCTCGTTTTTTACGCGTTCGTCTTCGAATGCGCGCACATTCTCATCCCTCGATTTTCCGCCGGCCTGGGCAAATCCAAGTTTTTGGCTCACTGCCCAGCGGAGTTCATCGAACGGCAGCCGATCGATCATATCGGGGGGATAAGGATCGCCCTCGTCGGGCGCGCGTTTAAGGACCTCCTTATAGAGAAGGGTTGCAAGATCTTCTCCCTCAATGAAATCCATAATAATAAGACCTACCTTTCCGTCGGGACCGATGAATGCGCCGCTATTGTTGAGAGCATCTCGCAGTCCCGGGCCGGCGTTTATCTCGAAAAAGCCGCTGGTCCGCGGAACTTTCGCCAGTGGGGCAGTCTTGGTATCCGTGGCGGAAGAGATCTCGCGGGCTTCTTTCAATCTTTCGTATTCCCTCTGCGCATCGCCGAATGCGTAGATTTTAAGAGCCTTTATCGCAAGCGTCCCTTCGGGATTATCTTCTCCGTCAGCGGCGGCCATCGCTTCGCGTACGTGCGCAGGAAGCTCGTTTCTCAGAAGCTTTAAAATGATGCCCTTGGTGCCGGCATTCGCTACCTCATGATGTGCCTCCAGAAGGCTCTTAACGACCTCCTCGGAAAAATCTTCAGCACTTTCAACGCTTTCTTTCTCTTCCTCGTTCTCTGCAAAAGCGCCTTCTTTTATCATTTAAATGGATGCTACGCCGCAACCGCAGCCGCCTTCTTCACCACGCGCTTGCGCGGTGCTTTGTGGAGCGTTCGAATGCAACCCGTGCAGATATGAACACGCTTACCTTCGACGGTCGCGTACTGAAGATTCGCATATTTACGAGACCAGTTCGTCGGATTGAACTTACCGCGAAGCTTGATCCTGTGTCCTACCATTTTGGACGATTTGGCACATATTTCACACTGTCTCATGGGAGTTTTGTTTGGTTTTTAACAACCCGAATACTTTATCATTCTTTCCTATAAAAATCAAGTAAAAAAAGCCGGGGCGATGAATTGCCCCGGGGAGTGCAGATCGAGCGGCTTTACCGCTCGATATTGCAAGGGTTATGGCATGCTCCGCCGTTTGCCCCCTGAACCTTGATGGGTATTGCCCTCACGTTCAGTTGGTCATTGGCGGTGCCGTTGGCTTGCGAGGTGGTTCTGTTGGTTGATCGCACTTTCATAAAGTGCCCCCTTGGGCTATTGCCCACTGTTGAATTAGTTCCCGCGTTATAGTCTTTCGCATCTCGCACTTGTCGCGCGAAATGCTCGTTACCGTTTCGGTAGCGGCGAAGGCATCGGCGGCACAACCACCTCCGCAAGGCCCTTCAAGTTCGCAGCCTTCACAATGGGGGATATTCCCCACCATTCTGAGGGCCATCGTCTGATAGACTGGATGGACAAAGCAGCTATCAAAGTTGTGAAGTTCACCAATTGAGCACGGAATGCCGTAGCAGGGGAAAACTTTCCCTGAATGATCCACGCAGACCTCTTCTCCGTTGCCGGCACAGTATGCGAGGGGTAGTGCGGTATCAGAAAAGCTTCTGAAGCCAACCCACGCACCGAGAACCGGAATGCCAATCTTTCGACCGTAACTCCATGCGTCAATGATGGCATCCGCTTGACGCTTTGTCGTTGTGCCAAGTTCGACGACTTCATTACCGACAAAGCAGAGATCATCAATACCGACATCCTTTGCTCCAAGTTTCTTACAGAGATCAATCATCTTGTGAATCTCTGCTGTGTTTTGTTGGGTAAGGGTCATATTTAAGTGGATGTCGACCCCCGCGACACGAAGTTCCTCGATGCCTTTTTGGACAACGGCATAAGTGCCTCTTCCGTTGTGGGTAACCCGCAGTCGATCGTTCACCTCACCCACACCATCTAGGCTGACGATTGTTTTGATGTTGTGTGTTTTTAGAAAAGCGGCGATCTCGGAAGTTATCAGGGCACCGTTTGTGTTGAGATAGAAGTCCACCTCTGGTCGGTCTGTTTGAGCGGAGACGTATTCAACGACACGACGATAGGTCGGCCAGTCGAGCAGTGGTTCGCCGCCGAAAAATCGGATTGTGACAACTTTGTGGTGGTGCCGTTTAGTGAGGTCCAAAAAAGCATCGACGGCTTGTTTGGCCGTTTTCCACGGGAAGCGAATTGTTGGAGCGATGAGGTTTTCGTATCCGGCACGATCTATATGTGTGACGGAACAGTAGCTACAGGCGAAGTTACAGTTTGCGGAGAAAAAACGAAGATTGGCAACGAGGCTTCCATTGGCAATGCGCGATGCCCTGGCTTCGTTAAGCTCTTTAAGCTGTAACCGCTCGTCGGTGCCTTCGGGAACAAGAAAGCAGCTGCTACTAAATAATTTCTGAGTTTGTTCGCTTCCTCCATGCTCAAGAGCGAATTCTTCGGTTTGTGGCGAATTGAACAGTTCGAGATATTTCACCGTATCCTTGGACGCAATGACCGCATTACCATGGAAGCGGTGATAAATAACAACGGCATTTTGCTCCGGAAGAGCAAGCACTACTAGATGCTTCGATTTTGCCCACCTCATGATGACTTACCCTCCTTGGTTTTAAAGCATTAGGCGGCGTCTTGGGGCTGCCTAAATCTGATTGGATAATAACATCAAGAGATTCTTTTGGCAAATTTATTCAGCTATCTTGCCCCTTCCTAATCGACGATGATCTTCAGCTTTTTCGTCTTTTTCTTGTTTGCTTTGGGGAGCCGGACGGTAAGGATGCCGTTCTTGAAGGTGACGTCCGCGCCGTCGGGGTCGACCTCCTGGGGGAGGATGATACTGCGCGCGAACCTACCCCAATAGCATTCCTGGTAGAGATAATCCTCGTCGTTCACCGTCTTCGCGCGCTTGCGCGAACCGCGGATGGTCACCGAATCGGCGGTGGCGTTCACGTCGATGTCCTCCGGCCTCACGCCCGCAATCGCGCTTTCCACCACGATCTCGGTCGGCGTCTGGTAGACGTCCACGGTGAGCTTGCCTTCCGGCTCGTTGTCGGACCACGCTTCCTCGCTTTCCTCGTCCGTCACGCTCACATGCACGCTTTCCTCCTTCGCTTTTGCCGCTTTCGGCCTTGCGGGTGCCGCCGTCAGCATATCGGCCGCGCTTGCGCGGGCCAGTTCCACTTCATACGTCTCGTCCGCGCCGTCCTTCGCGCCGGAGAGCTGTTCGAAAAATGCTTCGTCCTTCGGGTCAAGTGTTGCCATGATTGTTTTATATTATTGATATAATACCGGCGTCGACCGCGTTCACGCGTCCGCCGGCAGTGTCTTTTCGGGAGCCGCCTTCAGCGCCTCGAAATCGTTCAGCACGAAGAAACCGACGATGACGAGGAACACCAGGGTGTACACGCCATTTCCGTAATTAAGTATAAGGTAATTGAAACACGTGTGCAAAACGGCGGCAATGGCGAATCCGACGATGAGGTGGCGCGCTGGCTTGCCGCGCACCATGCCGAGCGCCCAATAGTAGCCGATGATGCCGGAGGTGAGCGTGTGGAGGAGCGTCGCGCCCACGAAACGGAACGCCATTGTTTCGAAGACCGCGGGTACGAAGGCCGCGTTCGCGGGGATGCCGGCAAGCGCGCCGATGTTCTCGATCGTCGCGAATCCGAGCGCGGCGACGATCATGTAGATCATCGCGTCGATCGGTTCCCTGAACTGCGGACTCTTCGTCACCGCGAAGTGCGCCGCCGCGAACTTCATGAGCTCTTCGATGACCGCGAGGCCGAAGAGCGATGCGAGCGAGAGTTCCGCGATGCCCCAGCCGCCCAGCACGGAGGTGAAGCCGCTTTCGATCGCGACCGTGAAGAATCCGAACGCCATGCCGGCGACGAAGGTGAACACGATGAGCCGCCGCGGTTCGGCGTGGGGATCCTCGCTCAGATAGAATGCGAGCCACGCGAAGCCGGGGAGCAGGCCGAGGACGACCGATATGGCGAAAACGGCGAGTGTCGTCATGCTTTCATTCTAGCACGTCGCGCGTGCGGCGCTTACCACTTTTCCACCATCAGCATCCTGCCGGGGCGGAATATCCCAAACACCTCCTCGGTGATGAACGGCATGAAGGGATGGAGCATTTTGAGCGATTCGAGAAGGAGCGATTCGAGAAGCGCATACGATGCCGTCCTTTCGGCATCGGTCCCGTCGTGCAGCGCCGCCTTTTCCTGTTCGACGATCTTGTCCGCGAGCGTGTGCCAAATATAGTGGTAGATCTTTTCCGCGGCAAGGTGGAACTCATAGGTCTCGATGTGCGCGGCGATCTCGCGCTTCAATGCCATCAGCTCGTCGTGCTCCTTGCGGTCCGCGATAAGTTCGCCCTTCGCCTTTGCGCCATCGTATCCCGCGGGCCGGTTCATGTCGATGAACCGCGCGACGTTCCAGATCTTCGTGGCGAAGTTGCGATAGCCGCGGATGCGGTCCTCCGAGAGCGCGAGCGACGTTCCCGGCGTGTTGCCGATGACGAGCGCGATGCGCAATGCGTCGGTGCCGTATTTCTTCGTGAGCTCCATGGGGTCGATGACGTTATTCTTCGACTTCGACATCTTCCGTCCCTTCGCGTCGAGCACGAGGCCGTGAAGGTAGACGTTATGGAAGGGGATCTCGCCCGTCGCGTACAGGCCGAGCATGATCATGCGCGTCACCCAGAAGAAGATGATCTCGCCGGCGGTCTCCATGACGCTCGTGGGATAGAAGGTCTTGAAATCCTTGCCGTCCGGATAGCCGAGCGTGGCGAACGGCCACTGGCCCGACGAGAACCATGTGTCGAACGTGTCGGGGTCTTTGCGGATGTCCGAGCTGCCGCAGTAGGGGCATGCTTTCATCGTATCCTCAAGGTCGACCATGCCGCGGCCGCACGCGTCGCAGAGCTTGGCGGGAATGGGGATGCCCCACGCGATCTGGCGCGAGATGTTCCAGTCGATGATGTTCTCGAGCCAATGGAGGCATATCTTTTTGTAATGCTCCGGCGTGAACGTGATGCTGTCGCCTTCGATGGCGGCGATCGCCTTTGCGGCGAGCGGCTTCATCTGGACGAACCACTGGTCCTTGATCTGCGGTTCGATGATGGTGCCGCACTTGTAGCACATGCGCACCACGTGCTTGTAGTCCTCGTCGGTCTTCACAAGCAACCCTTTCTCGCGCAGCTTCTCGACGATCTTTGGCCGCGCTTCGGCGATCTTCATGCCCGCGAATTCGCCGGCGACGGGGAGCAGCTTGCCGCGCTCGTCGATTATCTGTTCGCGCGGAAGGTCGTGCCGCTCAGCGATCGCGAAGTCCGCCGCGTCGTGCCATGGAGTGATCGTCATCGCGCCGGTACCGAACGCCATGTCGATCGCGTCATCCTTGATGACCGTCGCGGTGATCGGGCCGTTGATCCATTCGAGGGCGATCATCTCGCCGTCCTTGTATTGCGCGTAACGCGGATCGTCCGGGTGCATCACCACGTACTTGTCGCCGAACTTTGTTTCGGGGCGCGTGGTCGCGATCACGAACGGGCCGTACTGCATATAATAGAGGGGATCGACGCGCTCGACGTCCTCGATCTCGAGGTCCGAGAATGCCGTCTGATGCTTCGAGCACCAGCTCACGATGCGCTTGCCGCGGTAGAGGAGCTCGTCATCGGCGAGGCGCTTGAAGGTCGCATACACGGTCTTCACGATCTCGGGATCGAGCGTGAACTTTTCTCGCGACCAGTCGCACGACGCGCCGAGCGAACGGAGCCCCGCTTCCATGCGCACTTTGTTCTCCTGCGTGAAGTCCCAGATCTCCTTGTACAGTTCCTCGCGGGTCATGTCGAAACGCGAACGGCCTTCCTTTTCGAGCTTGCGCTCGTAGACGATCTGCGTTTCGAATCCGGCGTGGTCCGCGCCCGGAAGCCACAGCGCTTTTTTGCCGCTCATGCGCGCGTAGCGGATCATAATGTCCTCGATGGTGATGAACATGGCATGCCCGGCGTGCAAAAGCCCGTTCGCGTTCGGCGGCGGCATTATTATAGTGAACGGCTCGGCGTTCGGATCCTCGGCAACGGCCGGAAGCTTGTCCGGGTTGAAATACCCCGATTTCTCCCACGCCTCGTAGATGCGCGGTTCCACCTCGTTCCCTTCGTATCGCGGTTCCATCATAATGGTTCGATTATAGCGGAAAGCGTGCGGGTTTTCCATGGTATGCGGCGGGCGGCGGCGGAGCGCGATTTGCTATAATGAAACCATGATCACCAAAACAAATGTTCGTCTTGCGGGCGTGCTTGCCGCCGCGTTCCTTGCCGGGGGATTGGGATTGGTCGCCCATGCGCAGATGGTCGGCGTGACCTTGCCCACCGTGCCCACGAGTGTGTCGGCGGTCATCAATACTTCCGACCAGATCTCCATCTCGTGGGGCGCTTCGACGGAGAGTTCGGGGACGATAGGGGGATATTACGTGTATCGCAACGGCGTGAGGATCGCGACAACGGCCGGCACCTTGCTGGTCGATCCCGTCACCGCTCCCGGCATTTATGCGTACGCGGTCGCCGCGTACGATGCCACGGGCAACGTGTCGGCGCAGTCATCGCCTTCGAGCGTGACCTTTACTGCGGATACGACGCCGCCGAGCGTGCCGACGGGAGTGTCGGTCACCGGGACCACCTCGACCAATTCCGTGTACACCCAGGAAACTCTCACGGTCTCGTGGAGCGGTTCGTCGGACAATGTCGGCGTGGTGGGGTATTACGTCTATCGCAACGGGATGCCGGTCTCGTCGAGCACTTCGGGAGCCGCTTTGGCGATCACCGGCACTTCCATGACGGACAAAGTCCCGCCGGGAACGTACATCTATACCGTCGCCGCGTACGACGCCGCGCAGAACGCTTCGGCGCGCTCGGCGCCGGTTACCGTCACGATCGGTGTGGACAATACCGCGCCGTATGCGCCGACAGGACTTTCCGTCCGGCAGGTGTCGGCGGGCGGCGCGGACCTCGCGTGGGCGTCCTCGACCGACAACGTCGGCGTCGCCGGCTATCAGATCTTCCGTAACGGCATCCAGATCGCGACGACGACGGGGATCACCTACGGCGATACCGGTCTTACTGCGGGGACCGTATACACCTACACGGTTACCGCATACGATGTTGCATGGAACATCTCGTCGCCTTCGTCCGCGGTGAAGGAGAATCTCCAGGCGGCAAACGGGCCGGGCACGCCGGTCATCACCTCGGCGGCGCTTTCGGGGACCTCGACCGTCGTGCTTTCCTGGGTCGCGCCGTACGATGCGCTGCCGATCTCGACCTATGCCTTATTCCGCAACGGCACCCAGATCGCATCGGTCACCTCGACCGGCTATTCCGACATGGGACTCGCGGCGGGGATGTACAGCTACACCATAAGCGCGACCGATTCGGGCGCCGCCGTTTCCATATCGTCGGCGCCGGTGAGTGTCTTCATCCCGAACGCGAATGCGGCCCCGGCCCAATCATCGGGGGCGGCTGCCACGGCGCCGGCCACGGTCGCGACGTCTTCGGGTTCGGGTGTGGCGACCGGGACGGGAACAACAGCGGCGACGTCCCTGCCTACCGCGGTACCGTTGACACAGTATTTGTATTTGGGACTTCGCAGCGCCCAGGTGACGGCATTGCAGTCGTTGCTTATAAAAAACGGCGACCTACTGCCCGCGTATGCGACGGGATATTTCGGCAACCTCACGCTCACCGCGCTTGAAAAGTTCCAGTGCGATGCGAGCATTGTTTGCACGGGCGGCGCGGGATGGGGTTTCGTCGGCCCCAAAACAAGAAAAGCATTGAACTCGTTATAACCACACTATGAACAACAACGAACAGGCGGCGAACGGCAACGGGGCGGTGGCGCACGATATGGTGACGACCGGTTTCGAGCTGGACCAGTTCCGTATCGTGAAGAACCTTGGCGTGGCGCGGGGGATCATCGTGCGGTCGCGGAACATCTTCGGATCGATCGGCGCGGGCCTGCAGACGCTCGTCGGCGGCAACATCACGCTCTACACGAACCTCTGCGAGCAGACGCGCACGCACGCCTTCGACCTCATGTGCGCGCACGCGGGTGAGATGGGCGCAAACGCGATCATCGGCATGCGCTACGACGCGACCGAGATCATGGGCGGCGTCACCGAGGTGCTGGCCTACGGGACCGCGGTGGTGGTGGAGAAGAGATAGAAGGGCCGTCTTCGCCCCTAAATAGCTCCGGCGAGCGTATAATAAGCAAAAGGTCGGAGCGTGAGTTCAAATATCGTATTTCAATACCATAAAATGGAAGAATCAAAAAACAACGGTCAGGAAGGCATGAGGCCGGGAATGGGCAAGATGTGCACGTGCGGATGCGGTTGCGGATGGGTGAGCGGTCATCGCATGTTCCGCGTCCTCCTCGGCGTCATCGTGGTGCTTGTCATATTCTGGCTCGGCGTGAAGGTGGGAGAGTACAAAATGATCATGAGGGAATACGGCGACTACGGGTCCCGCGGAGGTTATTCCGATATGTACTATCAGGGCGGCCGGATGATGAACAGCAACGGCGCGTACTACGTGACGGGTCCGGCCTCGAATCCGCCGGGCAGTGCCACGAGCACTCCGGCACAGCAGTAAGCGGACGTATCGGTACGGATAATTCAAAGATCCCCGCGTTGGGGATTTTTGATTTATAATGGTTGAGGTTCTCTTTTCGTCTCGATTTTCTTCCTTCATTCTTCTTTCCTAAATCCTTCTTCCCATCTTCAAATGATCGAATTCAAAGTTTTGAAGCAATCCAAAAAGAGCGGCGCGCGCCTCGGTGTCTTAAAGACGCCGCATGGCGAGGTGATGACGCCGTCGCTCGTGCCGGTGGCGACCTTGGCGGCCGTGAAGGCTCTGCGCAGCGACGAGATCGCCGCGACCAAATCGCAAATCCTCATTTCGAACACCTATCATCTGCATCTTCAGCCCGGCGAGAAAGTGATAAAGAATGCGGGCGGCATCAATAAATTCATGAACTGGCGCGGGCCTACCATGACGGACTCGGGCGGGTTCCAGGTGTTCAGCTTGGGTTTTGGCCGCGACCTTGGTGTGGGCAAGGTGGCGAGCGCGAAGGCGATCACGAAATATTATCCGGACAAAGTGGAGCGCGCGATCGAGAAAGGCGGCCAGCCGAAGAATGTCTCGATCACGGAGGACGGCGTGAGATTCCGGTCGCCGCTCGGCGGCGAGGAGATGTTCCTCGGGCCGAAGGAATCGATGGCGATCCAGGAGAAGCTCGGCGCGGACATCATCTTCTCGTTCGACGAATGCACGCCGCCGGGCACCACTTACGATTATATGAAGCAGTCTCTCGACCGCACGCACCGCTGGGCGGCGCGCTGTATCAAAGCGAAAAAATCCAAGCAGGCGCTGTACGGCATCGTGCAGGGTTCGTACTTCCGTGATCTGCGCGAAGAAAGCGCGCGGCATCTGAACACGATGGAGGGATTCGCCGGATTCGGCATCGGCGGCGATCTCGGCGAGTCGCGCACCGGCACGAAGGATATTCTTCAGTGGGTGACGCCACTCCTCGACGCGCGCAAGCCGCGGCATCTCCTCGGCATGGGACATATAGAAGATATAGAGAACATTATGGCCGGCGGCGCGGACACGTTCGATTGCACCGTGCCCACGCATTACGCGCGGCGGGGGATCGCGTTCACGAGCAAGGCCGCCGCAGGCCCAACCGGAAGAGTTGATTTCAACAAAGCCGCTCTCCTAAAAGACAAAGGGCCGATCGACCGCGCGTGCGACTGCATGGTGTGCACCGGCGGTTATCGCCGCGAATACATCGCGCACCTCATCCGCGCGAACGAGATCACCGGCGGGGCGCTTCTCACGTTCCACAATTTATTTTTCTTCAATACCTACGTGGAAAAATTGAGGGAGAAGATCAAGAAGGGGCTGCTCTAGATCAGTATTGTGAGATGAAGGAAGGGATGGGAAATCAGGTTGCTAAGTTATCCACAGGTTGCATTTCTTTGTCAATGCTACAATAAAGGCAACC
>JARLIC010000075.1 GCA_031291905.1 Minisyncoccota bacterium | reverse complement strand
GGCGGCGCGGCCGGCTGGCTCACGCCCGAGACGTCCAACGGCACCGTGACGAACGCCGCCGGTCAGAGCGGTTCGTCCGGCAATACGGGCAACGTGACGTTCGCGATCTCGCCGAGTGCGGCGGGCATGGCGAGTGGAACCTACACGGCGGATGTGCAGCTTATAGGAACATCGCCATATTGTGGTCAAGGCTATGAGTGTAGCTCCCAAAAAGTCACTGTTACTCTTACCGTCGGAGGCGGCACGGGTTGCACGGGGTCAGGCTGCGGCGGCACGCCTACCTCAACGAACCCGACCTCGACCGAGCCAACCAATCCCACTTCGACAGGACCGACGAACCCGACCAGCACGTCGCCGGTCGACCAGCCTTCCTGCACGCTCTCCGCGGTACCGTCATCCATCATCGTGCCCCAACCGGCCACGCTGAAATATTCCTGCGTGAAAGTGAGCTCATGCACCCTGTCGGGCGGCGGGTTCGGCACTTCCTCGATCGTGTCCGTGGCGGGTGACAACACCGCGAAGGGGAGCACGACCGATGCGCCGACCGCGAACACCTTCTACACGATAAGCTGCTACGGCACCGGCTCGTATTCATCGGCCACGGCAACCGCACAGGTGCAGGTAAGCGTGACGAATCCGGGGAGGAACGAGACGAATCCGTAGGGATTAAAGAAAAGACCGGTAGCTCAAATAGTATTCTTGGGTTGTCTATCTTGAAGTCCGAGTCCGGTCGCCAACAACAGCCAAGACAAAGTTCAGAGAAGACCGAGAGCCCTCATTTTTGCTACATTTTCAAAATCGATTTTTCGCAAAAACGAGGCACCTCGACAGGACTCGGACTTGCCATTTCTATTGAAAAATGGTATTTTAGGCAAAGATGATTTGTAAATTGCACGGGTTGAAACTTGGAAAGGAGACGCCATGCTGGTTACCACGTTACCGGTCACTGTGAATGAAAATCCTTCATTCCTCACCCTTGTTACTCCGTTTCTTGCGCATGTAGCCAGCATCGCATTTGGTGCTCGCGGGATGGTTATGGCCAATACCATCGGCATGAAAACGGTTGACCATGAAAAAAGCGCGGACAGTTATTTCCGGCTTTACCAGTCGCAGGTCAGCGGCATTGCCATAGATCCTGAGTTTTGTGCTCATGACGGATCTTTGGATTATGAGAGGCACTTCAATAATGTTCTTGCGCGGCTCGCGGATGCTCGCATGCTCAAGGAGCTTAAGCAGGAAATTTCCTGGTGTGAGTGCGGACGTGTTGAGATACCTACTGAGGCTGCTCGCGCCCTTATCCACCAACAAAGGCCCAAAAGCCTGATTGAGGGAAATAGTCTGGAATCTGCTCGCTGTAAGATTTGCCACTCTGGTTTGCGCACCGATATGGAGCAAACTTTAGTGACTACCTTACCGCGCATCACCGTCCACGGTATCCCTGGTATTTATGCCAAGGAGTTGGAGACTATCGCTGATCGAATTGCCACCAGAACCGTGACGGTAAGTAGGAGGCACCGGGGCCATGGCATGTGTTATGACGCCGATTTCCGTTGGCTTCCCTATATAACCTCATTGTCCCACACGGAGAAAGAGGTGGTAATCGTTTCTAGTCCGACGACCCTAAACCAAGCCGTGAAAGTAATGGCACTTACTTTCGCGCTTGACTCAACCATCCAATGCGCCTTGCTCGTTCATCCTCTCATACGCATTCGCGACCAACGGACAGCATTGTCGGAAATGTCGATTGAGAAATTTTATCAACTTGTTCCATCGCCCCTAGTTCGACGGTTTCTGTTCGCGGCGAGCATGCAATGGACTTCCCATGAGACACTCCTTGGCTCTGAGGAGATACACCTTATTTCTCAGACAGCAGAAATGATTTCTTCTTATGGAATTAACGACAGTCAAATTGCGCCCATCTCTCCTGAGGATTTCGTTCATTTCTTTAATAGAGGAGCGACGAATCGATTGTTGAAGGCCATTCGCACAAGCGGCCTCCAACCAGAAGACGGTCGATTGCTTCAACTTATTAATCCCCATTAGTTCAATTGGACTGTGGGGGATTTTTTTTATAAGATTCACCTATGGATTCCATCCCAACGCTTGTGGAACGCGAGGCAATTCTTGATCAAATTGCCAACGAATTAAAAAAACGCCTTGGGGAAAATATCATTTCTGCGGTTGCTTACGGGAGCGCCTTATGTGAAGATTTTATGTCTTTAAGCGATTATGATGTTTTGCTTGTGCTTGATAATACGGATATAGATTATTTGAATATAGTACGTGACGTAAAAGTTTTTTTTGCTAACCAAGGGATAGGAGTAGACCTCAATGTGCATTCGATAGCGGAAATGCCTCAATATCGCGCAAACGCTTTTTGGCATAATAACCGCTCCCATTATATGCGCCTAGAACTCGATATTTATGGGAAGGTGCTGATTGGTAAAAATCTCTTTCACGCAGATTCAATCCCACCTGCGGAACTTGAGCTGGAAGGCGTGCGCGTTATAAGTTCTCTTGTTTATCAAGCGAGAAAAATACTTATTAATCGCCCGCTTAATGCTGAGGAAAGAATTCGGATGATGAAATTTTGCATTTATGCCGCGCTTTATGCGCTGGCGATGTATCGGCGTTTTCCTAAGACGAAAATAGACGCCATGAAAGATTTTCATGACATCTACCCCGATCTTCAGGACCCTTTATTTTTTCTTAAAGCGAAAATATCTGCGTCTGAGGATATTTCTGATGAAATGGTATACAATGCATATAGATTTCTTTTTAAGCTAGACCAGTGTATTTTTGAATTATATTCTAAAAATCATGAAACTCATTGAATATCGTGCATTCATTAAGGGAACCGCTTTCAGTTATTGGAAATCAAGCGGACAGAAATTGATTGTATTCTGTCCGGGGTTGCCACAATATGCATCTTCCTATCATCCATTCGTGCAAACATTGGTCGATTTGGGGTACGACCTCTTAATTCCTAAATATCATGGGACATGGGAAAGCGATGGGGTTTTTTCTTTAGCCGAGAGCCTGGACTCCGTATACACGGCGCTTGATGTTGTTAAGAGTGGTTCAATGACAGAACTCTACGGCATGACATCAGTCAATTTACCCAAGGGGGATCCTATACTCCTTGGTTTCAGCTATGGCGGGTTTGTTGCGCGGCTAATCATTGACAGGCCGGTTGAAAAAAAAGTACTCCTTATGCCATTCGCAAATATTGGGTTGCATGGGCGTGATGGTTTAAAGAATGATCTGCTGTTTTTGAACAGAGCTTATCAAAATGTTTATCGTTTTGATGTTGAGCAATTTGTGAGCGAGGTGGAACAGTTTAAACAACCACTTCGTAGCGACCCTTTTTCCCTTGTTATCGGCTCCGGTGATAAAGTAACTTCGCAATCCGAAATACAATTTTTGAAAGAAAAATATAATCCGCATACGCAAATAGTAGAAGCTGGGCATACCGCTAATTTAACAGCCGAACAGTATACTGCAATTTTATCCTGACGGGTTCAATGTGAGATATGGCACTCATATAGTTGAAACTTTTTAGCTATCTAAACAACACGGGTGCCAAAAAGGACCGCTCTAGTACACGGTTCCGGATGACCCATTCCCTATGGCGCTAGGTCAGCCGATCAGGAGCTCAAATAATACTTGTCCTGTCTAGGCAAAAGTCCGAGTCCTGTCGTCCCAACAGCCAAGGCAAAGTTTAAAGAAGACCGAGAGGTCTCGGCTTCTGTTATACTAATAATTATGAAAGAGTTGATCTATGCAACCGGAAATCCATTAAAGTTTGCTTTTGCGCAAAAAGCGCTTGAGGGTGCGGGAATCACGATCTTTCAAAAAGATTTGGATATTCCGGAGATACAAAGCAAGAACGTAGAAGAAATCGCTTCATTCTCCGCAAAATGGGGAAGCGGTCTGCTCAAGAAGCCACTCATCGTGAGCGATGCGGGCTATTATATTGAAGCACTCGGTGGGTTCCCCGGGCCTTTTATAAAATTTATCAATCAATGGCTTGCCGCAGAGGATATTCTGAAATTAATGGACAGGAAAGAGAATAGAAGTGTTTTAGTGAAAGAAGCTTTGGCATATTGTGAGCCGGACGGAACGCCGGTCTGTTTCCTTGGAAATTTTAAGGGGACTATTGCGCGAAGCGTCGGGAAAAAGGGAATAACGGCAATTAATGAGATTTTTATACCTGATGGTTTTGCCCGCCCCGAATCCGAGATATCATCCGAAGATCGCGCCTTGTTTTGGAGCGATGACAGTGCATGGCGGCAGATGGTCGAGCATCTTAAATCTCTTGGCAATGATTACCAATAAAGGACTGAAGGAGATTATTTCGGAATATCCCGAACTAAGGCATGGTTTGTCCGGGATCACCGAGGTGGCCGAGGGACGGATGAGCAACAATTTTATCATTGAGTCCGGAGGAGAGAAATATTTTCTGAAGCGCCATCGTTTTCTTAAGCGACGCCCCATAGACGACAGTCAAGCGGTCGAGCGGTTTTTCTTTTTACATGGCATTCCCGTCGTGTTGCCGTTACGCACAAAAAGCGGGAAAATTGTGCTCAAAAGGGAGGGAAGATTTTTTTCGTTATTTCCCTTCGTGTCGGGATCTCATTTCAGTGACGATAAAACGCCCTCCTTAGCCGCTGCATCGTTGGGACAAACGCTGGGGCGCATTCATAAGGCGGGTGAGCGCGGGTACCCCCGTATTCGGGATAAATTCAAACCATGGGACAAAGAAAGTTTTCATCGGGAGGCGGATGCGATATTGAAGATCATTGATGCAAAAAGGAACAAGTCCAAATTTGATAAAAAAATTGCACGGACGATCCGATTCAAGAGATCATGCGTAGACAAAGAATATCTGCGTTATGAAGATATGAAAAATCTGCGCGTGGGCCTTATCCATGGCGATTACCACGACGGCAATGTGTTCTTTGATAAAAAGGGTGTGGTGAAACACGTCTTCGACTTTGAGAAAACCGGTATCGCACCATTTACATTCGAGGTTATAAGAGCCATCCAATATTCCCACGTTACCGGTTACGGGAAGGAAAAAGCCCTTGGGGCCGTAAAAAGATTTTTAAGAGGGTATACAAAAGAGAGGCCCTTGCGGAATGGCGAACTAAGGGATGGTATGGAGATCTTTTATCAAAAGCAGATCCATAGCCTTTGGGTGGAGAAGGAGCATTACCTATATGGCAACGCTCGCGTTGATAACTTATTGCATTCCGTAAGTTATTTGCGGCGTATCGGAAGATCAAGAACCTCTTTGCCGTATTGATCCGATACGGAGCGCGCCAAGATTGAGCGGCCTCGGTTTTGTTTGTAGGGAATTAACGTTAAAATAGGGATATGGTCCAAAAGTCTTTTATCGTTGTGAAGGCGCTTATCCAAAAGGACGACAAATTCCTTTTGCTCAAGAAGGCAACCACGGGTGATTCACTGTTGGCCGGATGGGAAACGCCGGGTGGGCATCTCGAAGAAGGGGAAGATCTTCTTATCGGTCTCGCAAGGGAAATAAAGGAGGAAACCGGGTTGCGCGTGAATATTCTGTATCCGTTCCATGCGTATTGGGTTCGGGTGGAGGATGACAACTCATTGGTGGGCATAAGCTATCTTGCCGGCTGGCAATCGGGGATCCCTGCGGTGAGCGATGAACATAATCGGTATCAATGGGCGAATATTTCCGAGATCCGGACCCTTCAGGAGAGTAAAGGATTGCAGAAGGAAATCGATGCCTATGAGTTGTTTATTGCCCGCAGTTAAATCATAAAATATCCCCCAAGAAATGAAAATTATCCTTGGATCGACAAGCTCCTCAAAAGAAAAAATAGTACAATCTTTCTTTTCAAAGGAAGAAAATCTTACAATCCAACTCTATAATGCTTCCTCGGGTATTCCCGAGCAACCCCTGGATGAAGCTACCACCATCCGTGGATCCATAAATAGGGCAACGGATGCAGCAACAAGAAATGCCAACGAGTTCGATTTTGCCATAGGAATGGAAGGAGGGCTGGTGAAAGTAGGAAATTTATATTATTTGGTATGTGTCGCATCGATTTTTACCCCGGACAAGCGTTTATTCACGGGTGTCAGTAAAAAGGTTTCTCTTCCGCGAGCGGTATCCGAGGGAGTGGATAGGGGAGAAGAATTTGGGGTCGCCATACGGGAATTTGAGAAAAATGACAGCGTTGAGGATGTGAAGGAATTGGTCCAGGAACTTATCTCACGCGAGAAAGGTTTTATCGAGGCCTTAGATAGCGCATTTTTTCAATATAAAAACAAAAAGGAATTTATATAACGACCTCCTCTCCGCGCTGAAATATGGGGAGGGGGTCGTTATACTTCAGATATATGCAACTCATTTTTTGCGAAGATATTAATCGGCTCTTACCCGGGAACTAATCCAGCATCTCTATTTTCAAGGAGATTGTCCTGATCTTCTAGATGCTTTGCAATAGGAATATGAATCTTTTCGCTCATATATGAGATGGATAATATATTTCCTTAGCCGCCTTAAGTATGGCGAGTTCTCTCTCCGCTATATATTTCCCCGCAATTTTTTCATAGGTGTCGTTTTTAACGAGATCCAATGCATCATCAATACTAACCCATAAAATTTTGAATCCTTTTGCCGTTTCAAATTCTGTAAATTGCGGGAGACCCTTTTTGCCAATTACGTGGGCAATATAACAATACGAATTTTGAACCGCTTTGCTTTCCTTTTTGATTTCTTTAATAAATCCTAGTTCTACAATCGCGTCAATTTCAACACCGGCTTCTTCCTTGCATTCTCGTTTTAAAGCTTCTTTGGGTTTTTCATCATTATCAATACCACCCCCGGGTAATTTATGGAAATGCTCCTTAGAAACGTTCATAAGCGCAATATTCTTATCGTTATCAAAAACGACAGCTCTGGCAGTATTTCTAACTCCAAAAGTTGACGCCTCGTCTTCCGGTGTGTTTTCAAAATTTAGTTCAGCAAGTAATATCATCTTTTCTATTATATACGAAATCAGACTATTGATCTCATTTTAAGGCTTCTTTTGTTAACTTTAACAATCTAGGCTTGTAGGTAGTTGAGTTTCTGGCGAAATGCTACGTCGGCGATAACAGTAAGTCGTTATAAAAAAGCCCCTCGATGATCTGAGGGGCTTTGGTGCATGCGCCGTGGTTGCGGACATATGCATCGATGAAGAACGGTTACTTGTTCGGTTGGACGTCGCAGTACGCCCTCTGGCAAATGTAAAGTGAATTGCCGTCGGGGGATACTGCGAAGCCGGCGCCGAGGTTCAAGGAAGTTGAGGTATACACCGCCGGGGTGACGGCCGTGGGACTGACGGAGGCAAATGTCGACTTCGGAGCCGCGGCATTGGTGAAATCCGCGAATTCGACGACGACCTTGCCGTTCGTTTCGTCTTTGGCGATCCGGAACGGGTTCCCGGTGAGGACGATCGGCTGTCCGATCTGCGCCATCGTCGTGGTGTTCACGAAGATGAGCGTTTTGTCGTAATTGGACAGCAGAGCCGCCGTTCCCGAGAGGGAGCCGCTCTGGAATACCACCAGTTCCCATCCGCCAAGCTGCGAAGTGCTCTTGACGGTCGCCGAGTCGGTGAAACCGGTCGGCGCATAGGAGCTGACGAGCGTTGCGCTCGCGGCGTTCACCTTCCACAGCATCGGCGTCGTTTTCCGTGAATACACGAATGCGTACGTCGTACTGTTGAAGGTTCCCATTGCGACCGTCCAGGGCTCGGTGCCGAGGGCGATGTCGAACAGCTGGGCATTCTTGACTCCCACTTGGAAGCAGGAGACCAGGTTTGCGGTTGGAGTAGCATTTGGGCGAGCGCCACAGGAGATGCCATCAATGGCATCCTGACCAGTCCAGAGGCCGGTGTTGCCGTCGCTGGCTGCCATACTAATGAAGTTACCATTAGCGTCGCTGGTCGATATGCCACTCACATTGTATCCCGTTTTATTATCCACGGGATTGCTCGCTTCAAGTCCGAACGCAAGGCTTCCGGTCAGCGTCGCGGTTCCATTGGAAACGGTGAATTTCCGAATGTAGCCGTTGGCGCCGGTCGCGTTGCCCTGTGCCTGGTCGTTCTGGTAGAGCGTTCCGTCCGGGCCGATCGCAAGGGTGTTCTGGTTGCCGATGAACGCGAAGTACCCTGTGTTGGAGCACGTCACGCCATCCGCTTCGCAGACCTTGAGACCGAACCAGCCGGGGCTGTAGTAAGGACTTTCCAGCTTGGTCACGATCTGAAGCTTCGTGGTTCCCACGAGGCTTACCGAGAGCAGGCTGCCCGGGGCGGTGATGTTGACCGATTCGCCGCTGACAAAGCCGGTGCCGTCGATCTCGATGTATCCCTCGCCCTGGCCGTCCAGATAGACGACGTTGGGCAGGACCGCCTTGATCGTCGGTACCGCTTGCGTCACTGCGACGCTCGCGCTGCCCGACATGGTGGTGTAACCGGCCTGAGTCGAGGTTGCCGTGCACGTTGCCGTGCCGACCGCCGCGGGGGTCAGTGTTGCGGTGCCATTGGCACCGGCAACGATCGTGCCGCCGGTAGCCGTCCAGGTGACCGCGGAGCTGAATGCTCCGGTTCCCGTGACAGTCGCCGTGCAGACCGAGGTCTGCGTCGTGGTGATCGCCGTCGGGTTCGCGGTCACGCTCACCGAAGTGATCGTTACCGGGACCGTCGTTACCGTCAACGTGGACGCCGTGGATACCTTCGAGGCATCCTGGGTCGACGTTGCGGTGATGCCCGCCGTTCCCGCCGTCTTTGCCGTGATCGCTCCGCTTGCCGCATCGATCGATGCAACCGCGGTGTTTGACGACGCAAACGTGCAGGAGTGGTTGGTGGTGGAGTCGCTCATGGTGACCGTGCAGGCCGCCTGTGCGGTGCTTCCCGCCTGCAGTGTTGCAGGCACGCCGGTGATCGCCACCGACGAAACGGTTGCGGGAGGTGGCGTTGTAGTGCCGCCTCCACCGGTTGATCCGCCGCAGCCCGAGAGCTGCAGCACGAAGAATGCTCCAAATACGAACGACGCAAGTGCTTTCAGCAGGCTGCGCATGGTATACTCCTTTTCCTTTGTTTCGAATTTAAATCCGATTGCAGGTAAACTGCGCCTGTAACTGCCTTCAATAGTAGCACTTTTGCCGAAAGTTGTCAAATGTGACGAAATAGGGGGCGCAATGGGCTATCCGGCCGTTTTGCCCTATAATAAGAGGCATGAAAGCCAATATATACGAGGAATTGCTGGCCCGCGGATTCGTGAAGCAGGAGGTGGGCGCGCTCCGGGAAAAGCTTTCCGGAGGGAAGACGACCTTCTATATCGGCTTCGATCCTACGGCGGATTCGCTCCATGTCGGCCACCTTATGACGATCATGGCGATGACCCATATGCAGCATGCGGGGCATGTGCCGATCGCGCTCGTCGGCGGCGGTACGGCGATGATCGGCGACCCGTCCGGGAAGACCGAGATGCGGCAGATGCTTTCGGAGGAGACGATCGCGGCGAACGGAAAGGCGCTCAAGGCCCAGTTCAAAAGATATCTGGAGTTCGGTGATGGCGTCGGTTATTTCCTGAACAACGCCGATTGGCTGATGAAGCTCGGCTATATAGAGTTCCTCCGCGAGATCGGCAAATATTTCCGCGTGAACGAGATGATCAAAGCGGAGGCGTACCGCGCGCGCCTCGAGCGTGAGGAGGGGCTGAGCTTCATCGAGTTCAACTACCAGCTTCTGCAGGCGTACGATTTTCTGACGCTGTTCGATAAGTATGATTGCACTCTGCAGATGGGAGGCGACGACCAGTGGAGCAACATGCTCGCGGGCAGCGACCTCATCCGCAGGATGCGTCCGGGCAAGGGGCAGGGGTGTCTGCTGACCTTCCCGCTCCTCACGACGGCCACCGGACAGAAGATGGGCAAGACCGAGGCGGGCGCCGTGTGGCTCGATCCCGCAAAGACCTCGCCGTACGAGTTCTATCAATATTGGATCAATGCCGACGATCGCGATGCGGAGCGCTTTTTGAAACTGTTCACTTTCCTGCCGCTCAAGGAGATCGCCGCGCTCTGCGCCGAGGGCGGTGCCGCGCTGCGCCACGCGAAGGAAGTGCTCGCGTTCGAGGCGACGCGCATTACGCACGGCGACAAGGAGGCGGAGAAGGCGAGGGCCGCGTCGCAAAGCCTGTTCGGCGGTACGCACACGATCGCCCTTGGGGCGACCTACGAGGTGAGCCATGTCCCATCAACCGAGATCACAAAAAAAGAGGCGGGCGATATGAAGGTCACCGACCTTCTCGTGCGCGTCGGCTTCGCATCGTCGAAGGCCGAAGCGAACAGGCTCGTAAAAGCCGGTGGTGTTTCCGTCGACGAGAAGCCGGTATCCGATCCTGCGGCTGCCGTCGCGTCACTGTCCGGCGCCGGTGTGTTCATACTCCGCAAAGGGAAGAAGTCGTATCATAGGGTGACGATCAAAGGATAGTATCGGCGTTGGTTTTGTGTTGGGATTCGTTTACGGTATTATAGAGGCATGATATTCCCCGAAAGCAGGAAAGAAAATACCAACGAGGAGATC
>JARLIC010000074.1 GCA_031291905.1 Minisyncoccota bacterium | reverse complement strand
TGTGCCGCGGCCTGCGGTGCGGCTTGAAGGGAGATGCCTACGCTCTGGACGACGAGCCCGCTGTTTGTCGCAAGACCGTACAATTGGGCGACCGCCCCGGCACTGTCCTGCCCGATCGGCATCGCAAGGTTCACCGCCTGCGTGGACGACGACTGGCTCTGATAGGAATCGAGCACGCTCTGCGCCTGCGTCACCAGTTTCTGCTCGCTCGCAAGGAGCTGCTGTTCACTCGCGGCCTTCCCTTTGAGGGTCATGAGGGTCGTGTACTCCGGCTGGACGAGCTCGAAGAATGCGATCGCGGCGATCGCGAGAAGGAGGAGTGCAAGGAAGGTGCTTGAGAGCCGTTTGGTGGTCGATTTCATATCGTGTGCATTATTGGAACGTGCCGCCGGAGAATGCCGACGTGGCCATGGTAAGCGTCGCGCTGAATCCGAACCCGACGGCCGGCGATTGCGCGATGGCGATGTTCGATACGACCACGCTCTTCACCACGGAGGCGCTCTCGAAGATGGCGATCTGCTGATTGACATCCGCTTCGGTCTTGCCGACGCCCTTGATGCTCACGCGATTGCCGGAAGAAAGGTCGAGCGTCTGATAGTACACGTTCGCCTCGGTATTATTCTGCAGCCATGAAAGGAACTGCGACGAGTACACGTGGTTCGCGAGCGCGGTCTTGAGGTTGGCGATCTGGGAATAGAAGCCCACGATCTGCTGCTCGTCGCCCACGGAGACGGCCTGATCGGCCTTCGCCACCTGGTCCTGCGCCTGCGATATCTGATTGTTCAAATACGGCTCGTAGCCGAACTTCATGCCGAGATAGATGACCGCGACAAGCGCAATGACGCCCACCGAGAAGAGCATCGCTCCCGCGGCCCACCCCTGCGAAGATTCCGGTTCCCTGCCGAGCTGTTCAATGACCTGTTGAGGAAGAGGCATGTCTATATAATACCAAATCTCCCGCAAATACCCAATACCTAAACGAACTCCTTCATACCGAGTCCGAGCGCCACCGCGAGGAGCGGGCTCAGCTCGGGAACGAACGGCGCGATGTTGTCCGCATATTCGAAGCGCGAGAACGGCGCCGCCTTCACGACCGGGACCGAAAATTCCTTTTCCATATATTTCTCGATGCCGAGAAGATTCGCGCCGCCGCCGGCGAGCACGATGCGCTCCGCCTTCGCCGCCGCGGGGAATTGCTGGACATAGCTGAACTGCGCCTTCTTCACTTCGCCGATGATCGCGTCGAGGAACGGCATCATGATCGATGCGACCTCGTAGTTCGGCCCGGTGCCGAGGATCCCGCGCTCCTTCTTCAGCTCTTCGGCGCGGAGCGGATTAATGCCGAGGCTCGTCGCGAGCGATTGGGTGAGCGAAGCCGCCGCCATGTCGCTCTGTGCGCCCCATGCCATGCCGCCTTTTTCCAGGAACACCGTGTTCGTCGAACGGCTGCCGATATCCACAATAATAGAGGAGGTCGGATCGCCGCCGAGCATCCGCGCAAGGCTCAGGCTTTCGAGCTCGAGCGCGTGGAGCGTGAGACCCGCCGCCTTGAAGATGCGCTGATATCTCTTGATCGTTTCCTGCGGCACCGAGATGAGCAATATCTTTTGATGGGCAAACCCGCGCTCGTCCGTGTAGTCGGAGATCTTCATCCAGTCGAGCGCGACCTCCTCGAGCGGGATCGGCACGTACTGCCGCGCCTGATACACGATCGCCTGCTGAATCTCCTTTTGGTCCATTGCAGGAAAATCGAGGAACGAGGTGAACACCTCGAACGGAGGGATGGACGCGATCACGTCGGTGGTGTGCGTGCCGGTCTCTTTCACCAACGCCTTCAAAAGCTCCACCGCACCCGCTTCGAATATCTTGAGGCCGCTCGTCTGGAGCGCCTGGTTCGCGCGCGCAAGATACCCACTCGACTCGAGAAGGCCGTAGTTCACGATGCGCGGCCCCTTGCCGCCCCCGGTCACCTCGACCATCTTGATGGAGGTCGTGCCGATGTCAACGCCCAAATAAGAAGGGAAGAAGGATTTAGAAAAGAAGGAAAGAGGGTTTTTCATGTTTTCTTCAGGAATTCTTTATCGCACTTTCGCTATTATCATACCATGAATGCGGGCTTTTTTATGAATATTTTATTCCCCGCGGAATGCCTCGCGTGCGGCGCACCGCTCGCACGGGGAACGCTCTGCGGGACGTGCCGCATGTGCATCGCGCCCCATCGCACGGCGTTCTGCGGAACGTGCGCGGCGCCGCTCCCCGGCCTGCGCAGCATCTGCCATCCGCACGCGCCGCATCTCCTTGGCGCCGCGGGCGATTACCGGAACGCCGCCCTCCGCACGCTCATCCATGCGCTCAAGTTCGGCAGGATGAGATGCGCGGCCGAACCGCTCGCGGATGTCCTCATCCATTATTGCGCGCGGCTCCCCATGGACCTCCGCGGTTTCTCCGTCGTGCCCGTTCCCATCTCCCGCGAACGCATGCGCGAGCGCGGATTCAACCAGTCCGCGCTCATCGCCGAACGCTTCGCGCGGTTCTTCGGCGCGCCGCTTAGGACGAAGCTGCTCTCGCGGACCGTCCACCGGACGGCGCAGAGCGATATCCCCGACCGCGACGAGCGCCGGGAAAATATCCGCGATTGTTACGCGGCGAAGGAGTTCGCAGGGAGCGGCATATGCGCCGCGGGAAGGAACATCATCCTGATAGACGACGTTACGACGTCGGGCGCCACGTTCGCCGACGCGGTCCGCGCACTCAGAAGCGCCGGCGCGAGGAAGATCTTCGCCCTTGCGGTCGCAAAAGCAAGATGAAAACGGATATAAAGAAAAGACGCTGCTGCCGCAATAAAAAATCAAAGGTCGACCCGAGAAAACAAATTGCCCTCGCGCGTTGAAGGGTGTCACGGAAGCGCGGAGGCGCCGAGTGCCAAGGCGCGAAACCAGCAGGTTTCGACGCCGTCCCTGAAACACGCGAGGGCAATTTGTTTTCTCGGGTCTCCTTAATTATTATTGCGGCAGCAGCGTCTTGATGATATCGGTCACCGCAAAGAACTTCTGATACGTATCCGAAAGCGCATCGAGCGACTGCTTGATGAGCAGGAGGGACTGGTCCGAAGGAAGCGACTGCGCAAGCGCCGCCTGCGCGTTGGCATTTGTGCTCTTTGCGGTCCGGAACGACGAATACGCCGCATCGAACGCATTCTGCAGGTCCGTATTGGCCGATGCACTCTCGAAGAATGAGACCGCCTGCTGCGTCTGGTTCATGCGCGTCTGCGCGGTGGAGAACAGGTTCTGGTTCCCCGTCCATAATATGAAATTGTTCACCTGCCCGAGAAGCGGCGCGTAGGTCCCCGCGCGCCACGCGAGTATGTCGCGCGCGATCGATTCGCTTCCCGAAATGCCGGCGTCGTTCAGCTTACCGAGCTCGAGCGTGTAAAAGATCGCCGCATCGTTCAATCTGCCCTGCAGCTGCGTCTGGATACCGGCCGCCGCATCGCCGCTCACCGGCGCGGCGGCAAGCGCTTTTTGAAGCGACTGCACATCCGCCTGCGCGCACGAGATGGTCTTGCCGATAAGCTGCTTCCTCACCGCAAGTTCTTTGGTGATCTCCTCCGTTGCGCTCAGGGTCGGATCGCTCTGTATCGCCCCGATCTGCGCCACATCGTCGGCGGTCAGGCCGCAGTCGTTCAAAGCGACCACCGTCGCCGCGGAGGCGACCGCAACCGGAGCGGGCGTAACCGCCGCAAAGGCCGTGGCGGAAAACGCGACGGTCAAAAGACCCGCGCACATTCCCGCAACGGTGATGATCCCGGAAAATTTCATTGGGTAAGCGCCTGAAGCGCCTGGTCCACGGAGAGCGGAGCGGGAGCCGTCGAGGATGCGTCCGCGCCGGTGCTCGTCGCGGTGGAAGTGGTCGCGGTACCGGTACCTTTGATGATGAGCGCGCGCACCGCAGCGGTCGCAGTCGCGGTCGTCGATTCGGAGGTCGAAGTGACCGTGGAATAATCGAGGTTCGCAAGCTGGATCTGGATGTCGATGGCCTGCGCTTCCGCATGCAGCCCGTTCGGGTCGATCACCGAGTATTGCACCGGTGCGAGATATTTGCCTCCGGAAAGACTCCCCGTGGCAAGCAATATGAAAAATCCGGCGAGCACGAGCGCCACGCCCGTTTCGAGCGACCGCAAAAATATCATGATCCCCCGTTCCCTTATCGCCATCGTCTGCGGCGACGCCAAAATGGCCCGCCTGGATTTCTCCGTATAGCCGGCATCGGGAACGATATTTTTGAATTGTTTGAAGATGTCAGAAAGATTCATCGGAAAATGTTGATAACGACTGGAACGTGATCGACGATTCGTCGGAAAGCATCTCCTTGAGTTCGCTGATCGCCCGGTGCTGGAGAAGCTTCACCGCGCCTTCGGATTTTTTGAGCGCCGCGCCCGTCTCCCTGAGCGACATGTCCTCCACGAACCGGAGAATGATCACGTCCTGATAATCCGGCTTGAGCTTTGCGACCGCCACGCGCACCGTTTCGAGCTGCATCTTTTTGGTGATGTCCGCATTGTGATCCACGGACACCGCGAACGATTCGGGGTCGGCCTTCTCGAGGCTGATGTCGCCTCTCTTCGCGCGATAATGGTCGATGACCTGATTCCGGGCGATCTGGTAAAGCCAGCTGGAAAAGGGATAACCCCTCTGCTTATAGGTCTTCACCTTCTGCCATGCGGACAGAAACACCTGATGGGTGATATCCTCGGCCTCCTCACGGCTTCCCACTTTGATGATCACAAAGCGATAGATCATCGCATTATAATGGTCATAAAGGAGGCCAAAGGCCGAGGAATCGCCCTCGACGGCTAACCTGACAATTTTTTCCTCACCGTCTAACATAGGGAACGTTAAAATTATGGATAAGTTACTGCGTTTCTGCCGTTTTGCCGCTTATTTGCTGTCATTTCCTACGGTTTCCACTAAAAAAGCCCCTCAGCAAGGGCATCCTACCTACTATAATACAGTATATGGTATCATGAGGGCAATTCAATGGCCGAAAAGACGCAGAATCCCTATATCTCCAAAAATGCGGACGGCCGCCTGATCGTCACCCCGGAGGGCGAGACCCTGCTCGCCAAGGCCGTGACCGATACGAAGGGCCCGGTCTATGCATTCACCAACAAGGTATCCCCGCTCTTTGCGGCGGCCGCCATGGCCCGGCTCTCGCGCCGCGGCAGCGATCTTCGCGAGATCTATCTCGACGAGTTCGCGGCGGTCGGCGAGGACGGAGCCGAAGGACTGATCGACCGCGTGGTGACCGGCTATGGCGACGACTCGGTCCAGCAGCTCATTACCGTGGCCGCGGTCGTCGAAGGCGCGTCGAACCTGTTGACCAAGAAGATCGAACGCAGCCGCCTTGCCTCCTATCTCGAACAATCGACCCGCTACATCTACTACGACGAGAAGGACGAAAAAGGCGCGTACAAATATTTCACGCCGGCGAACTTGCCGGGCGAACTCGGCACACATTATCGCGGATCACTTGATAAGATCTTCACGCTCTATTCCGAGATCGTCCGCGGCGTGACGGAGCACGTGCAGAAAAAGAATCCCGCGCCGCCGATAAAAAACGAAGGGACGGCGAATGCGGACCGCACAGAATTGATCGCGTGGCGTGGTGCCACGCGCGCGCAGGCATGCGATGCCGCACGGCCGCTCCTTCCCGTCGCCACAAAGTCCACCGTCGGCATCGTCGCCTCGTCGCAGGCGCTCGAAGCGATGGTGCGCCGCCTGCTCGCGGAGCCGCTCGAAGAAGCGCAGTCGACCGGCCGTCTGTTGCTGCGCGAATCGCGCAAAGTGATCGGCGCATTCCTCAAGCGCGCGGACCTTCCCGAGCGCGGCCTCGCGTGGGTGCTCTATATGCGCGAGACGAAGGACAAAATGAAACAGCTTGTCAAAAAATATCTGCCTGGGGAGAGTGAAGATTTTACACAACAGGTTCGTCTTGTCGATCATTCAATAAAAGACGAGCTCGACCTCGTGCCCGACATGCTCTTCGAAGTAAGCGAACTTTCCGAAGCGGAACTCCGAAAAGCGGTCGCCGCAATGCCGCTCGAACAAAAAGAGCAGATATTCGCAGCCTATATGGGTGAGCGCATGAACCGACGCCACAAGCCGGGCCGCGCGATCGAAAAGCTCCACTATGAATGGGAGATCCTTGCCGACTACGGCACGTTCCGCGATCTCCAGCGCCACCGCATCGTGGACGCATGGGAATGGCAGAATCTCACCGTAAAATATGGCTACGATGTTCCGGAGCTCATCATCGAGGCCGGATTCGAAAAACAATTCCGCGAAACATTCGCCGAGTCCGAAAAACTTTGGAAGGAAATGATAGCGGCGGGCCTTGAGGAAGAAGCCCAGTACGCGACGCTCCTCGGCCACAAGCTCCGCTATCGCTTCGTGATGAACGCACGCGAGGCGTTCCATCTGCTCGAACTTCGCACGTCGCCGCAAGGTCATCCGGGCTATCGCAAGATCTGCCAGGAGATGCACCGCCAATTGAGCGAGGTCCATCCCCGGCTTGGCGCCGCCATGAAGTTTGTGAACCAGAATGGCGATCCCGCGCTCACGCGGCTCGACGCCGAACGCGCAACGCAGCTGAAGCTAAAGTTGCTGGAAGAGAAGGAATAAAAAAAGGCGCGATCCTATCCGACGGCCGCGATGATGTCGCCGACGATCTTGTCGCTGATCTCCCCCACCGGCGCCATCCCGTCCATCTTTTCGATCAATCCTGGAAACTTTTCGATCTGTGCCAAATAGCCTTCGCGCACTTTTGCATGGAATGAATCGTCCATTACGTCGTAGCGCGTCGTTTTCTCGGCGGCGGCGCTCAAGCGGCGGCGGATCTCTTCAACGGGAAGATCAAGCAGGAATATCTTATCGGGCATCACGCCGCCCATCGCCTGCACGCAGACCGATTTCGTGAACTCCGCATCGAGCCCTTCCACGTACGATTGGTAGACCATCGTCGAAAGGAATGAGCGGTCACCGATCACGATCTTCCCCGCGGCCAACGCGGGCATCACTACCTCCTTCATCCATTGGTGGCGTGACGCGTTAAAAAGTAAAAGGTTGGTGAATGGCTGGATCGTGCCGGCATGCGCCGGGTCGAGAAGAATAGTGCGGATGCCTTCGCCGATGGCAGTGCCACCCGGCTCGTGCGTCGTGAGCACATTATAGCCGCGTTCGGTGAGCGCTTTTTCGATGAGCTTGAGCTGGGTCGTCTTTCCGGCCGCCTCGCATCCTTCCAGAATGAAAAACCCGGGCTTCATTATTTGAATTTTATCCAGTCGCTGTTCTTCTTGAAATTCTTCCAATACTGCGACGCCTGCGGCTTCATCGCACCGTAATATTTGCTGCCGAGCTTCGCCCTTCCGTACGGATGCTCCGCGGGAGACGTGAGCGGGGTGAAGGACATCTGCGCGATCGGCATCTTATAGTAGAGCTTGATCGGGAGCGGCGACACGTTGTGCAGCTCGAGTGTCATTTTCAATTTATTGCCGGGGTCAAGATAGCCCGCCGTCGCATGAATAATGAGGCCGATGCGGCCGAGCGACGATTTCCCTTCCAGGCGGCCCACGATGTCGTCCCCCACACCGACCGTCTCGTAGGTCATGCCGAGGCTGAACTCGCCCGGGTGGATGATGAACTGGTGCTTCTCGTCGATCGTCGCGCGCTCCATCATGTGGTCGATCGGTTCCTTAGGGTCGATGCAGATATGTTTCTCCGTGCGGAAGATCAGGAAATCGGCGCCCAAGTGCAGATCGACGGAGGCCGGTTGGAGCGAATTGGGGAACATCGGCTCGATGACGATGCGCCCTTCCTTCAGTGACTTCTTTATGTCGCGGTCCGAAAGGATCATTATTGATGATTATAGGGTAAAAAAAAGGCGGCCGCAATCGTCATGGTGACGACGGGCCGCCGGGAAAAAAAGAAAGGAGCATTGTTAACGGCGGATCACCTGATATGCCACGGGCACGATACCGTCCTCCATCATGCCGAGCATGGCTGCCGCTTTTGCGGACAGGTCGAGCTGACACGTGACCTGTTCCGGTTTGTGTTTATCCCGATACGGTCCGCGATCGCGCACCACGACCTCGACGGCGCGCCGGTTCTTCAGGTTGACCACGCGAAGCACGGTGCCTATCGGATAGGTCCGATGGGCCACGAATATCTCGTTTTTGAGATATCGCGTACCGTCCTTGCGGCGATGGTTGAAGAACCTCGGTCCGTACCACGACGCGTTTCCACGATGCCATACGGCGTGCTGCACCGTGTGGAACAAAGAAGGCGATGCCGATGCCGGACGGATCAGCGTGGTCGTCACTATTGTAAAAAAGACGATCACTGCAAGAAGCAGCATTTCGGACAACAGCCATTTGAAAAAACGAATCAACGATTCCTCCTTGTGGTTATGGTTGCGGTTTGGGTGGGGAAGAGGCGCATAAGGATGATACACTGCACTGGTTCCTTTCGCTTTGTGATAGGTGCTATAAAACAGTACGAACACCGCCCGCAAAAGGTTGCACGAGGTAAAAAGAAGACGCGGTCCTTTCCGTGAGCTGGACTATATATATCATATTTATTCGCTTTTGTCCAGTGGGAAGCGGGAAATATGCCGTTTTGACCGTACGATCGCAGCGTTCCTATTCCCCGATGTTCAGGGCCGCGCGGGTGCCCGGCCCCACGTATCCCACCGCGCTTATGCCGTGTGCCGTCTGATATTTCGCCACCGCGACGGCGGTGAGCGAGCCGAAATAGCCGGTGACCGGCCCCGAGTAGAATCCTTTCTGCGTAAGATAGTTCTGTAAATTGGTGACTTGCGTGCCGGTCGAGCCGGTACTAAGGAACGAGGTGAATGTGTAAGTGGTCGCGGTGGTCGATCCGGTGCTTGTGGTGCCGGTCGTCGGAGTAGTGGTGGTATTGACGGATGTCCCGGTGCCGCCCGCGCCGAGTATGGTGAACGCGCTTACCCGCAGGATATTGCCGACGTTGCCCGCGTTGTCCGTCACGGTGACGGTGCAGTTGTTGTGAAGGCCGGCGGTGAGGTTGATGAAGGTGATCGTGTTGTTGCCGCGCACCGCCGACGACGCGGGGCTCACGCAGTCGCCGCCGTAGGTAAGAGTGCCGTCCTTGTTCGAGACGAACGAATACGAGGGGTTGAGATTGCCGGTGGCCGACGGGATCGGCACGGACTCATAGATGTACGGCGAATTGGCGCTGATCATCTTCGCCACGTCGGTGCCGCTGACCGGCGCGCTCACGGTGCCGTATTGGTCGGTGAGCGTGACGCCCCCGATCTGGATGGGTATCTGCTGGTCGGAGTTCCCCGATGCGACGGTGTAGGTCCCGGTGTAGGTCACTCCCCCGTTATTCGTGGACCACACGAGCGACACGCCGTTGTACGAACCCGTCACCTGAGCGTTCGGTGCCGCGGCATAGGGCAGGAGCGTGAACGTGATCGAATCGCCGACCTTCAGCCAGCCGGTGCTCCGCGCGTTCGAGGTGATGGACGAGATGATGGGGATGGTCGTGCCCGACGAGCCCTGCGTGGCGATCGTCGCGGAATTGTTAAAAGTGAAATTCACCGTGCCGGTGTTGCCGTACTGATCGGTGTAGGTGACGACGATCGGGATCTGCGAATACGACGCATCCTGCGCGGTGAGCGAATAGCCCGCGGTGTACGGTCCCGCGCCGCCGCCGCTCGGATACAGGGTGTGGCCGTTCAATGTGACGCGCTCGCTCAGAATGGAAGCGCTCATCGTGAACGAGATATTGAGCTGGTTGCCGACCGTGCCGAGCGCGGTCTGGCCGTCGCCCGACGAGACGGAGAATGCGACCAGCGAGGGCGCGCGCCCGTCGACGACACTCACGCCGCCGTTCGTAAAGGACGACCCGTCGCTCACGCTCACGGTCCCGTTCGAGACGGTCAATCCTCCGCTCGAGCCGCCGGGGAACGCACTGCCGCTGAAGGTGAGCGTCACCGTATTCGTGCCGCTGCCGCTGAACCCGATCAGACTCCTGCCGGAAAGCGCACCCGTGAAGTTACCGTAATTCCCCATGCTCGTCGCCACCGGTTCGGAGAACGAGACCGCCACCGTCGTCCCGCTCGTGATCTTTGCGGAAAGCACGACCGGCGTCGCGGCATGCGCGGCGGGCACGGCCACGCCGGCCAGCACAAACAAGGCCGCCGCAAGGACGATACCGAACCTTTTCACCGGAAACCCCGCTCGTGTTGATGTGGACATATATATAGTATAGGAGGAATGCGCGCAATAAAAAAGCCGCAGGAATATTCCTGCGGCAGGCGGCGCGTGGCCGCCCTATCTCATGAGCGCAATACCGGCGAGACACTCGCCATCGGCGCCATGATCGCGCCCGTTCATGCGGAGTATATAGTGGCCTCCGCCATCCGTACTGACCTCCTGCGCGGTCGGCGACTGGATCTTCTCGTCGATCGCTATTGAAAGGTTCTTTATGCGCACTACCGGACGCTCCACCACGCCGTTGCGGGTGAACCGGAAACCAACCAGCTCGTTCCCGTCCCCCAGCACCTTGCTCCAATAGAAGAACTGGCAGTTCTTCTCGTAGGACTGGCGAGGAGCATCCAACACGGACGTCATGATCGCATACTGCTTCCCGTCGACGCCCGATGCCTGCTGCGGCCCCTGAGGGACCGCCACTGCGGCGCTTCCGAAAAGAAACGCCCATACTACCGCTGTGGCAACCTTCATGTTGCACCTCCGCTTTTTCCTTATAGAACGTTTAAGCCTCTTTGTCCAGAGTTCCGGAGGAATATCCCCGTTGTTTTATTTTTATTCTCCTTGTTTGACAGAATTACTTTCAGAACGTATAATGCGGGCAGTTGTTTTACGAAGAAGAAAGGAAACCTTATGAGCAAGCCCGATCAGGTTTTGGCCGGATTTGTCGAGCAGATGGCCGACGTGGCGAAATCCCAATACCCTCCCTGCTTTCTGGCGAACGAGATAGGCGCACTCGCCGTGCACACAAAGAGCGCAGAAGCGGTGCGGGCACTTTGCGCAATGCTGAACGACAAGAGGCCGGAGGTGCAGTACGCCGCCTACGGCTATCTGAGTATTGACCTCTCCGACCAGCCGGGCGTCAAGGAATCGATCGCCGCATTCGAAGCGAATGCCAAAAACGCCGAGGTCGTCGAGACGCTCCGAAGGTCCGCCTCGGGTACCCTCTCCATCAATTGAATCGTTTTTGTTCCCTATGCGCCGCTGGTTTTCCAGCGGCGTTTTCTTATTCCCTGCTCGCCTGCACTGCAAATACAAAACACCCTCTCTCTATAGAGGGTGTTTTGTATTTATGGAGCGGGTAACGGGAGTCGGACCCGTATCTGCACCTTGGCAAGGTGCCATAATAGCCGCTATACGATACCCGCGGCAACAACTGCCCCATCATTCTACGGTTTTCCGGGAAAAAATCAACGGCTCCCCACAATCGGGCACGATCGAGCAAAAACGTCACGGCGGCGTTATAATGAAGTCAATCATGAAGATCCAGAACTTCAACGAGCTCGCCGTTTCGGATGCGCGGCGCGCAACGCTCAAGATCGCCGAAGACGGGCTCGAAGCGATCGACACGGAGCAGGTGATGCGCGAGATGATACAGGTCGGGATGGCGGACGGAAAACAGACCCTCCTGCTCGGCAACGAGGTCATCGACCTTTCCGCGGTGCGCGACGTCATCTTCATCGCCATCGGAAAATGCGCGACGGAAGCGGC